>JBKJVN010000156.1:0-8627 GCA_046717345.1 Candidatus Limnocylindria bacterium
CTGGGGGGGGCCGCGGAGCGGGTTGCCGCCGCCGACAACCTGCCTCCCCCCGCCTGTGGCTATGCCCCTGGCCCCAATAACGGGAGCGCCCCGGCCGCATGGCGGGGGCTCTCGCCACTGAACGCTGAAGGCCGGACTAGTAGTCCATGCCGCCGCCGCCCATGCCGGGCATCGGCGCCTTCTCCTTCTCGGGGATGTCGGTCACGATCGTCTCGGTCTCGAGCAGGAGCCCCGCCACCGACGCGGCGTTCTGCAGCGCGGAGCGAGTCACCTTGGCCGGGTCGATGATGCCAGCCACGAACATGTCGGTGTACTCGCCCTTCTCGGCGTCGTACCCGTGGCCCGGCTTCATCTTGCGGACGGCCTCCACCACGACCGAACCCTCGAGGCCGGCGTTGATGGCGATCTGCCGGAGTGGCTCTTCCAGCGCACGCCGGAGGATGGCCACGCCTACCGCCTCGTCACCCAGCACTTCGAGCTTGTCGAGTGCGGGCACGGCATGGACCAGGACTGAGCCGCCACCGGCGACCATCCCCTCCTCCACGCCCGCGCGGGCCGCGGACAGGGCGTCTTCGATCCGGTGCTTCTTCTCTTTCAGCTCGACCTCGGTGGCCGCGCCGACCTTGAGCACCGCTACTCCGCCGGAGAGCTTGGCCAGGCGCTCCTGGAGCTTCTCCTTGTCGAAGTCGGAGGTCGTGTCCTCAATCTGGAGCTTGATCTGGCTCATGCGGGCCTTGATGGCCTCCGGCGCGCCCTTGCCGTCCACGATGGTAGTCGTGTCCTTGTTGGCCGTGACGCGTCGCGCCTGGCCGAGATCCTCGACCGTTACACTGTCGAGCTTGCGGCCGATCTCCTCGGAGATGACGTGCGCGCCGGTCAGGGTCGCGATGTCCTCCAGCATGGCCTTGCGGCGGTCCCCGAAGCCCGGGGCCTTGACCGCCAGAACGTTGATCGTGCCCCGAAGCTTGTTGACGATCAGGGTAGCCAGCGCCTCGCCGTCCACGTCCTCGGCAATGATCAGGAGCGAGCGGCCCAGCTGGACCACCTTCTCGAGCGCCGGCAGCATGTCCGCCACGGCGCTGATCTTCTTGTCGGTGACCAGGATGTAGGGCGAGTCGAGGGTGGCCTCAAGCTTGCCGCCTTCTCCGCTGGTCGCCATGTACAGGCTGATGTAGCCGCGGTCGAGCTGCATCCCGTCGACGTACTCGACTTCGGTCTTCAGGCCCTGCGACTCCTCCACGGTCACGACGCCGTCCTTGCCAACTTTGCCCATGACCTCGCTGATGAGCTGGCCGATCTCGACGTCGCGCGCGCTGATGGCGGCGATGTGGGCGGTGTCCTCCGGGGTCGCCACCGGCTTGGACAGCCGCTTGATCTCATCGACCACCGCCTGGACGCCCTTCTCGAGGCCGCGCTTGATGCCCATCGGGCTGGCGCCGGCGGTGACGTTCTTCATGCCCTCGGTGATGATGGCCTGGGCGAGGACGATCGACGTCGTGGTGCCGTCACCGGCGATGTCGTTGGTCTTGGTCGCGACCTCTTCGAGCAGTTGGGCGCCCATGTTCTCGTACGGGTCGTCGAGCTCGATGTCGCGGGCAATCGTGACGCCGTCGTTGGTGATGGTCGGCGCCCCGAACTTCTTGTCGAGGACGGCGTACCGGCCCTTCGGGCCGAGCGTGACCTTGACAGCCTCGGACATCTTGTCGATGCCGCGCTTCAGGGAACGCCGAGCCTCCTCGCTGAACTGGAGTTGCTTGGCCATGGTGGTAGTTAAGTCCTCCGAAACTGAAACGGGCTATTCGATGACGGCGAGGATGTCTTTCTGGGACAGGATCAGGAGCTCCTCTTCGTCGAGCTTGAATTCGGTTCCCGCGTACTTCTGGAACAGGATCTTCTGGCCGACCGCGAGCTCCATCGGCTCCCGGGTGCCGTCGTCCAGGGTGCGCCCCGGGCCGACGGCCAGGACCGTCCCCTCCTGGGGGCGCTCCTTGGCGGTGTCAGGTATGACGATCCCGCTCTTGGTCATCTCCTCGCGCGCGGTGGGCTTGACGACCAGCCGATCTCCGAGGGGCTTGAGCTGGGTCGCGGTGGCGTTGACCGAGGTGGTCATGAGAGCCGTGTCCTCCTGATATGGACCGATGCCGGGCGGCACCGTCAAAGGCGTTTGTCATGCACTCGGGTTGGGAGCGCCGGGTGGACCGATGCGATCCGCCCCGTTTTCGGGTCTGGCACTCAACCAGTGAGAGTGCTAAACGGAAGGTATCAGGTGCGGGGCGCGACTGTCAAGGCGAACGGCGGCGCTGTCCCCCGGTGAGTCGGCGATAGGCCGTTGCGGCGGACGCGGCCACGTCCTCGGGGGTCTCGTTTCGCAGTCGCGCGATAGCGGCCGCGGTTCGGAGGACGGTGGTCGGCTCGTTGCGCCGGTCGGGGGCCAGGCCGAGGTACGGCGAGTCGGTCTCGACCAGCAGGTGCGCCGCGGGGATGGCTGCGGCCGCGGCACGGGGGCCGTGGTTGGCGCGGAAGCTGACCGGCAATGCGAACGAGATGAGGTATCCGGCCGCGGTCATTGCGGTCGCCATCGCAGCATCTCCCGAGTAGGCATGCAGGATCCCCGGCACGCCCGGGACACGCGGGGCGTGGTCCACGAGCGCAGTCGTGATGTCGTCGTGGGCCTCGCGGTCGTGGACGATGACCGGCTTGCGAACGCGCGCCGCCAGGTCGAGCTGACGCGCGAACGCGTCCCGCTGCACGTCCGGCGGGGAGAGGTTCCGGTAGAAGTCGAGCCCAATCTCCCCCACCCCCCGCGCGGCCGGGTCGGCGGCCATGCCCTCGAGCGCCTCCCAGTCGGCGGGGGTAGCCGCGGCGACGTAATGCGGGTGAATCCCGACCGTCGCGTCGAGCAGGTCCGGGTACGCGGAGGCGAGGGTCAGCGAGGCCTCGGACGAGGCGCGGTCCCATCCGGGAACCAGGATCCGGACCAACCCCGCCGCGCGGGCGCGTTCGAGCACCGCGTCCAAGTCGCCGGCGAAGGCCTCGTGCTGGAGGTGGGCGTGGGCGTCCACGATCCCCGGCAGCCGGTCCGGGACGATGAGTCGGGTCAGGGCGGCAAGACCCCCTGGTCCACGACCCACTCGTCGGCGTCAACTTCGAGCCGGGGGAAGAGCGGCGCCGGCGGCCCGGTCCGGCGAGGACCTGGTTCGGCGCCCCAGGTCAGCAGCGTGTCGAGACCGGGGCCGCCGGCGCCGCGGTCGTCATACGCGGGTGGGGTCCCGACCTGGCCCAGCAGGTCCGCGGCCGCGCCGGGGCAGAAGGGCGCCAGCAGGTGACCCAGGATCCGGCACGCCTCCCCCAGCGTGGCCAGCACGACCGCCGTGCGCTCCGACTCCCCTGCCTTGTGGAGCGCCCACGGGGCCTGCGACTCGGCGTAGCCGTTGGCCGCGCGGGTCAGCCTGGCCAGGGCACCGAGCCCTTCGTCGAAATGGAGTCGCTCCACGGCGGCCCGGTAGTCCGCCACCGCCGCCTCGGCTGCCGCCCGAAGCTCAGCATCGGTATCGGCCAGCTCGAGGCCGCCCAGGTCAGGCAGGTGCCCATCCAGGTATCGGCCGGCCATGGAGACCGTCCGATTGACGAGGTTGCCGAGGTCGTTGGCCAGGTCCGCGTTGTAGCGGCGCACGAGGCCCTCGGCAGTCACGTCGCCGTCGCGTTCGAACGGGATCTCGCGCAGGACCAGGTAGCGGACGCCATCGACCCCGAACAAGCCCTGCGCCACGTTCGGATCCAGCACATTGCCCCGCGTCTTGGACATCTTCTCGCCGCGCATGAGCATGAAGCCGTGGGCGAACACCTGGCGCGGCAGCGGCAGCCCGGCGCTCATCAACATGGCCGGCCAGTACAGGCAGTGGAAGCGGGTGATGTTCTTGCCGATGACGTGAACGTCGGCCGGCCACCAGTGGGCGAAGGCCTCCGGGTCGTCCGGGAAGCCGGCACCGGTGACGTAGTTGGTGAGGGCGTCGAACCAGACGTAGATGCGATGTGCCGGGTCATCCGGGAACGGGATGCCCCACGTCCCGCCGGCGCGGCTGATGGAAAAGTCCTGCAGCCCGTCGCTGAGCCAGCCCAATACCTCGTTGCGGAACGGTTCCGGTTCGCAGAACGACGGATTGGACCGATACAGCTCCTCCAGCGCCGCCTGGTATTTGCTCAGGGCGAAGAAGTAGTTCTCCTCCTCCAGCCACTGCAGCTCCAGGGTCGGGTGGTCCGGGCAGCGCCGGTCGACCAGCTGGCTTTCGGTCTTGAACTCGTTGTCGCCGGCGCAATACCACCCGGCGTAGGTGCCCTTGTAGATGTCGCCGGCCGCCTGGGCGCGGCGGACCATCTCGGTCGACGCGCGGGCGTGGTCGGGGTCGGTGGTCCGGATGAATCGGTCGTAGCTGATTGCGAACCGATCAAACCCCGCCTGCCAGTTGCCCGCCCACTCGTCGACCAGCGCGCGAGGCTCCACGCCACGCTCCTGCGCCTGGCGTTCCAGGTTGGCCGAGTGCTCGTCCATGCCGGTCAGGAAGCGGACCTCGCGCCCGGTAAGGCGCTGGTAACGCACGAGGACATCGGCCCCGATAGCCTCGAACAGCGAGTGCAAGGCCGGGCCCGGGCTGGGGTAGAAGATGGCCGTGGTGAGGTAAAAGGGCTCGGTCATCCCGCCGGCCCTCCGTGAGGCCGGGCCTTGGGCCAGTAGAGCTCCTTCCGGATCTGCTCCGGCGGGAAGCCGCGGTTCAGCGCGATGGCCTCGGCCGCGGTGATCATCTCCGGGTTCCCGCACAGGTACAGGGTCGTGTCGGCGGGGGTCAGGTCGTGGAGGTCCAGCTCGTCCGCAACCACGGTCTCCACCCGACCGGTCAGCCCCTGCCAGCCGGGGTTGTCCGCCGGGCGCGACAGGGTGGCGGCATAGTGGAGCGGCAGCTTGCCGTCGGCCTCGATCTCGGTCAGCCACTCGCGCCAGGCCAGGTCGCGCTCAAAGCTGGCCCCATGCAGGAGGTGGACTTCGCGACGCTCTCCGTGGGCTAGGAGCGTCTCGATCATGCTCATGTATGGGGCGAGGCCGGTGCCCGAGGCCACGAACAAGCTGCGGCGGCCATCCTCCTGGAGCACGAACTTGCCCTTGGCGCCCTTGATACCGATCGTGTCCCCCACCTGGAGCTGCCAGAGCAACGGAGTGAATTCCGCGTCGGGTACGAGGCGAATGAAGAACTCGTACTCGGACAGGTCGTCTGGCGGCGAGGAAATCGACATCGGCCGCTGGATGACCTTCCCCTCAAGCCCGGGCAGGGCGAGCGTGGCGTACTGGCCCGGCGTGAACGGGAACGGTGTGTCGTTGGCGGAGATGCCAACGATCGCCAGCCCCTCCGCCACCTCATCCCAGCGGCTCAGCCGCCCGTTGTAGGGGTATTCCTGCCCCATCGCTGCTCCCGGAACTCAGCGCAGCCGCTTGGCGCGGAGCCGCCGGAGGCGGACCGATCTGGCCGCGAGCGGCCAGTATATCGGCGCCGCGAAGTGCATCCGAATGAGCGTAGGTGTGCCGCTCGAGCCAGTGTCAGGGCGGCCCGGTGCCTGCCGACTGGTGGAACCGCCGGAAGGTCTATGCTCCCGATGCGGTGCAAGCCATCGCCGACCGCGCTGCGCAACGCCAGTGATGGCCCCCGGCGAAAGCGCCAGGGATGGATGGTGCCCAGCCGGGCGCTCAAGGAGGGATCGACGTCGATGCGCCGCGTTGCTGTGCTACTCGTCGTGCTCCTGGTCATGCTGCGTTCTGCCCTACCGCGACTAATTCTTCGCGCATCCGCCCGCGGCGGCCTTCGTCTTTTCTCCTGCGATGCTGTTCGACTCGAGCGCCTGGGGCGGTCCAGGGTCGTTCCTGGCGGCGCGCCAGCTGTCGGTGGCATACGGCCTCATTTCGGTAGCGCTGGTGTCCGCGATCGGCCATCGGCTCGCGGGCTGGTGGGGGGCGACCTCGGCGGCGCTCGTCTGGTCGATTGACCCGCGCGTCGTGGGGCTCAACACCCAGGTGAGGATCGACGTGCCGATGGCCATGTTCTCGTTCGCCGCGATCGTCGCGTACCTCGCCGTGCACCCGGCCTTGGCGCCTCGCGTCACGCTGCGCCGCCAGATGACCGGGCTCGCGCTTGCCGGCGGACTGGCCGCACTGAGTGCGCTCACGAAGGCGGTCGGCGTGACGGTGCTGTTCGCAATCGCCCTCGATCTGATCTGGCGCCGCCTCGGCCCACGAGCCGAGCCGCAGGTGCCCTCAGCGCCTCTGTTAGGAATCATGCTCCTGGGCGCCGGCGCGGTCTCCGCGATCGTGCTGACGCCCTTCATGATCGCGGCGCCGGGTGAGCTGCTGCCCCAGGCCGTCTTCTTCCAGCTGCTTCGACCGCACACAGAGATTGGGCTGATGGATCACATCGGGCAGTTGGCGGAGCGGCCGGACCAAGTGCCGATCCTCGTCATGGCGGGACTGGGGCTGGCTGTTGTGACCATCTCCGTGGCTATCTGGGTCGCCTTCGCCCTCTGGCGCCGCGGTCGTGATGGCCACCGCTTCGCGGGGCCGCAGCTGGCGGGCTGGCGCGTCGTCGTGCTGTGGGCCGCGTTCAACGCCCTTGTCTTCACGTCGACCCGACACGTCCTGCCGCAGTACCAGCTCCATCTCCTGGCTCCCCTGGCGCTTCTCGCGGCTGGCGTTGGCCTCATACCGCTGTGGCTCAAGAGCGTCCCACCCGTGTCTGCACTGATCCGGCGCTGGGAGGTCCCGGCGTTGATCCTCGTGCTTGTCGCTGTGGCCGCTCAGCAACTTCCGTCGTGGAGCCGGAGCGCGGGCGGCTACGTTCCCGAGTACGTGACGATGAGCCGGTACATCCGCGAGGCGGTGCCGCCCGAGGCCCAGGTGCTCCTCCTGGACGCGCGCGTGGCGTTCCTTGCCGGCCGCGAGCCGAGCCGCGGCGCGTTCGGGTACCTCGTCGACCCCTATGGCCACCTCGTCTTCCTCGGCCTCGAGCTCGCCGGTCGAAGGCCCGCGGAGATGCTTCAAGCGGTCGTTCGGGGCGAGGAGCACGACTGGAGCAGTGTGCTGGCGAGTCGTCGGGCGCAGGCCGACCTGCTGGCGCGACTCTGCGACGCCGATCTCGCGGTCGTCCACGAGAACGAGCGGTGGCGCCTCGGACCTTCCACTGACACCCTCCACGCACTCGCCGATGAAGTCGAGCGGTACGGGAGTTATCTGCTCTATGTCTTAGCTCCGTCGGCGGAACGCACCGAGCCGTGCAGTGGTGGTGCAGGGGTCGAACGTTCGAGAAGGCGGTCGTGGTCGGAAGGTCTGTCGGTCATTCGCTGAGTGCCGATGCGCAGGAACCCTGCCCGTTCCGCCGTCGCGCCCCCCGCGTCAGCGCCACTCGCAGCTCACCATCGACCACTGCGGGAACAGCGGCGCCAGCAGCTCAAGCACCGCTTGTGGGCCGGCTCTCGCGGGCAGGAAGGCGACTACGTCTTTACGTCGACCTTTCGGGACGCCGATGCTGGGCTCGGACGCTTCCAAGCGCTTTCGGCGGCTCCTACAGGCCGCCGGCCTGCCCAGGCTGCGTTTAGCCTTGGAACGTCATCGTTTCGGGACCGAGGGGCGTCACGGCGTCAGGCGGAAGGTGACGCTCCCCTTGACGGTCGCGGCGTAGGTCACGGGGCGCCCCCACAGGCAGATCCGGTGGTGGGTCACGACCGCCTCAAAGTCCGCGGTGCCCGCAGTTGGCCCGGTGAGGGTCAGGTCTCCAACCACGCGGTAGGTCTGCTTCCCGCAGGGGACGTCCGTCTCGAGCGTGATCGAGCCGCCGGGGTCGAATGTTCCCGCCAGGTCGCGGCGTTTCCCGTCGAAGGCAAAGCTGCCGCCGGTGACCAAGGCGCTCGCGTTCAGTGACGTGGGCACCGGATTGTGGTCGATGGTCGCCTGCCAGGTTCCGTAGTCATCGGTCGCGACCGCGACGCCCACAAAGACACCTCTCGATACGGTCGCCGAGATCTCGCTGCCCCTCAGCGCATAGGTTACGTTCGTGGCGGCCAGCGCCATCGTGGGCATGCTCAGCATCCCGAGGCTGAGGCTGGCTGCTAGGGCGATTCTGGACAATCGATTCATGGATCGGCCTCTCCTTCCCGTTCGGCGGGGTCGCCGCCGGCTGAGGCCATTATCCGTCCCCGCCGCCGGGGACGGACTAACCAGATCGGTCTGGAGCCCTCGACACGCGGCCTACATGGCGACCACGGCCTCGAGAGGCTCCTCGGAGGCGCCGTTGGCGCCCGCCCGTGGTACGCGGTCCGCTTTCGCCGGCGCCGTTGCCGCGGCACTCGTTGGTGGCGACCGTGAAGGTCGTCAATATCGCAGTGCGCTTACAAGGCGCGGGCTTCCATCAGGCCCTTCAGGGTGGCGAGGTCGCGGTCCCACTGCCGCTTGCCAAGGTTCATCCAGAGCGGCTTGGCCAGCTTGACGAGTCCGCGTGCCTCAAACTCCGCGTCAAACACGACCTTTGTGCCGCCTTCGACCTGCTCGAAAGTCATCAAGAGCCGGCCAGCCGTTGGTCCGGACTCGGTCTTCA
>JBKJVN010000157.1:0-10292 GCA_046717345.1 Candidatus Limnocylindria bacterium
GCCTGGTGCTGGATCTCGCTTCCGACCGGGACGAGGACCGGCTGGTCATCCTTGATCAGGGCCACGACGTTCTCGCCGGGGATGTCAGCCGCGGTCACGACCACCACCTTGGACCAGTCGTATGCCGGGTCGAGGTCGATTCCCAGCAGCCGCGCGTGGGGCTCGGTTGAGCGCACGGTGGCGCCGTACCAGGCCCCGGGGAAGACCAGGTCGTCCGCGTACTTGGCAAGCCCGGTCAGCTTCTCCGGCCCCTCCCGGCGCAAGGGGAGGGCCGGACGGGCTCGACCAGGTGCGATGGTCCCGGGCGCCAGCAGGAGCGGCGTCTCAGGAAGCGTCGGCGTGCTCACGGCGGCATGGTATCTAGTCCCGCCCCTTACGCAGGGCGCGGCCCGGCAGGGCACCCGTGTGCCGGCCGCCGTCCACCACCACCGTGCCGTTGACCACCACGTACTCGATCCCATCGGGAAACTGACGCGGCTCGTCGTAGGTCGCATTGGACCGCACGCCGGCCGGGTCGAAGACCACCAGGTCGGCGACGTACTCGTCGCGCAGCAGGCCGCGGTCGCGGAGCCCCAACCGCGCCGCGGGGGCGGAGGTCATCTTGCGCACCGCTTCTTCCAACGACAGGCGCCGCTCGTCGCGGACGAACTGGCCCAGCACCCGCGGGAACGATCCGTAGGTGCGGGGGGACGGCTTCAGGCCGATGAACGTCGAGTCGGTGCCAACCATGCCCGCCGGGTGGGCCACGAAGTGGGGGAGCGTCTCCGACCACGGCCCCGGGGTGACCTGGTTGATCCGCAGGTCCTCGGCCAGCAACAGGTCGCACAGGGCGTCAATCGGGTCGACCCCCAGATCGCGACCGACGTCCTCGAGCGTGAGGCCCTCCCAGCGTTGGTTGGCCTCCGAAGCGAACGCGCCCAACCGCACGTCACCCCAGTCCAGCGGGGCGCCGTGGGCCGGACCGTGACGCTGGATCTCGTCGTGCAGGCGGCGGCGGATGCTGGCGTCTGCGAGTCGCTCTTTGAGCGGCCCCGGCCCGCCGGACTGGACCCACTGCGGAAGCTGGATGAGCAGCCGTGTGGAAGCCCACTCGTAGGGGTACGTGTCAAAGGTCACGTCGCGGCCCGCGGCCCGCGCGTCGTCGACCAGCGCCAGCATCGGCTCATGACCGCCCGGATAGGTTTGCCGATGGTAGAAATGGGTGAGGTGGACCGGCCCGTCCGCCATCTCGCCGATCTGGAGCGCCTCGCGGAACGGGTCCAGGTAGCGGTCGCCCAGGTCGTATCGGACGTGGGTGTGGTAGAAGCCGCCGTGCCGCGCGGCGGCCGCGGTCAGATCGGCCAGTTCCTCCATGCTGGCGTACGACCCGGGTGGGTAGTCCAGTCCGCTTGAGACCCCGTACGCGCCCTCGGCCATCCCCTCGCGCAGCATGGCTCGCATGTCGGAGACGGCCATGTGATCGGCCGGGATGTCGTCCCAGCCCATGGCGCAGATTCGGAGCGCGGAGTTTCCGATCAGGAACGCGACGTTGACCGCCACCTGGCCATCAAATCGGCCCAGGTAGCTGGCCACCGTATCCCAGTCCAGGGCCACCTCCGGCCGCCCGTCGAGCCCCGCGTTCATCTTGACCAGGGCCGCCAGGTCGGAAGCCATCGTCATCGGTGCGTACGACAGGCCGTCGACGCCGATGACCTCGGTCGTCACTCCCTGGCGGACCTTGGGCTCATGGAGCGGCTCGTGCAGCAGCCACAGCCCGGAGTGGGAATGGAGGTCGATGAACCCCGGCGCCACCACCAGACCGGCGGCGTCGATCACCCGCCCGGCGCGCGGCGGGGGCTGGTCGGCATCCAGCAGGCGCAGGCGACCGTCTGCCACGGCCAGTGACCCGGCTCGGCCCGGTGCTCCGCTGCCGTCCACCAGCGTCCCGCCCGTGATGAGGAGGTCGGTCACGAGCCGCTGCTCGGTCTGGGCATCGGCCCGCCCTCCCGACCATGACGCGCGGCAACCAGCTCGGCCACGATGGCCAGGCCGATCTCGGCCGGCTCCCGGCCGCCCAGGTCGAGGCCGATGGGCGCGTGCAGGCGGGCCAGATGCGCGTCGTCCACGCCGGCTGCTTGCAGGCGCGCGCGACGGTCCGCCTGGGCACGCTGGCTGCCGATGGCGCCCACGTAGCCGATGTCCGCGCTCAGCGCCGCCACCAGGGCCGGCTCGTCGATCTTCGGGTCGTGGGACAGGACGACCACCGAGTCGTCGGGCCGCAGTCCGCGGGACGCGAACGCGCGATCCGGCCAGTCGGCGATGACCTCCAGGCCCTCAAGCCGGGGCTGCTCCGCGAACAACCGCCGTGGGTCGACCACCAGCGGGGTCAAGCCCGCTCGCGCGGCGAAGGCGGCCACGTGCTCGGCGATGTGGCCTGCGCCCACGATCCAGACCCGCGGCGCCGGCAGCGCACGGTCGTAGACCGCGTCGGACCCGTCGGTCGCGGCCATCGCTTCCTGGCCGTCCAGGACGCGTTGCGTCCCCACCGCGGTTCCTGTGATGCTGATCTCCCGGGCCGCGGGCTTGCCTGCGGCGATCAGGGCGGTGAAGAGCTCGACCAACGAAGCGCTGTGCCCGCGCACCGGCTCGATCAGAACCTCGATGCTGCCGCCGCACATGAGACCCACTTCCAGGCCCTGGTCATCGCTGATCCCGTAGCGGCGCAGGACCGATTCCCCGCTCCGCAGCACCGCGCGGGCATGCTCGACGACATCGCCTTCCACGCAGCCCCCGCTGACAGAGCCCGCCATCTGGCCGTCGGCAGTCACCGCCAGCTTGGCCCCCACCTCGCGCGGGGCGGACCCCTCGACCCGCACGACGGTCGCCAACGCCGCGTCCTGACCCTCCTTGCGCCAGGCGCGCAGTGCCACCAGCGCCTCGTCGATCATGGGTCCAGTATGCCGCCCATGGAGGACCGATCGGAGGTGGCCGCCGTGATCCTGGCCGCCGGCCTGGGACGACGCTTCGGCGGGCCCAAGGCGGGCGCGCGGCTGCGGGGGCGGACCCTGCTCGGGCACGTTGTCGCCCTGGCGCGGGCTGCGGGGCTGGAGCCGGTCATCGCCGTGGTTTCCGGCAGCCCAGACGTCCCGGAGGGCGTCCTTCCCGTGATCAACCCGAAACCGGAGCGAGGGCTCAGCTCGTCGCTGCAGCTCGGCATCGGCGCCGTGCCTCCGGGCAAGGCGGCCCTGGTTCTGCTGGTGGACCAGCCCACCCTGGCCCCTGCGAGCATCGCGGCCGTGCTCGCCGCTCGCGGCAGCCGACCCATACTCGCCGCCCAGTCGGATGGCCGCCTCGCGCCGCCGGTGCTCCTCGAACCCGAGGCATTCCCCGTGGTGACGATGCTGGCCGGTGACATCGGTCTGCGAGAGGTCTTTCATCGCAACCCCAATCTGGTCCATGTGGTCCCCGTGCCTGCGCACGCCCCGGATATCGACACCGCTGACGACCTAGCCCGCCTGGAGGCGGGCTAGACTGCGGCCGTGACCATCGAACGGGTCGGTAGCGCGGAGGCGCTCGAGGAGGAGCGGACGCTCGAGGCCACCGTTCGGCCGCGCCGCCTGGATGAGTTCGCGGGACAGGAACGGATCAAGGAGAACCTGGCCATCCTCATCGACGCCGCGCGCCAGCGGGAGGAGCCGGTCGACCACATCCTGCTCTACGGGCCCCCGGGGCTGGGCAAGACGACCCTGGCCACCATCGTGGCCGCCGAGCTGGGGGCCCAGCTGCGGACCACGTCGGGACCGGCCATCGAACGGGCCGGCGACCTGGCCGCCATCCTGACCGGCCTGCAGCGCGGGGACGTCCTGTTCATCGACGAGATCCATCGCCTGTCGCACGTGGTCGAGGAGGTCCTGTACCCGGCCATGGAGGACTTCGTGCTCGACATCGTGCTGGGCAAGGGGCCGGGGGCGCGGACGGTGCGGCTTCAGATCGAGCCGATCACCGTCATCGGGGCCACGACCCGGGTGGGAAGCATCACCGGACCACTGCGCGACCGGTTCGGGGTCACCCATCGGCTGGACTACTACACCGTTGACGACCTGGTCACCATCCTCCGACGCAGCGCGGGCATCCTCGCCATCCCGCTCGACGACGAAGCAGCGGAGCTCATCGCGCGCCGGAGCCGCGGCACGCCGCGGATCGCGAACCGGCTCCTCAAGCGGGTCCGCGACTACGCCCAGGTGCGGGGCGACGGGGACGGGCGGGCCACGGCCGCGGCGTCGGAGGCGGCGCTGGGGCTGCTGGACATCGACGAGCGCGGCCTGGACACCCTGGACCGCCAGCTGCTGACCGCGATTGCCGAACACCACGGCGGGGGTCCGGTGGGCCTGCAGACCATGGCGGCCACCATCAGTGAGCCGGTGGAGACGATCGAGGACGTGGTGGAGCCATACCTCATCCAGGCCGGGCTCCTGGCCCGAACGTCGCGCGGGCGACAGCTGACCCCCGGTGCCTGGGCCCACCTGGGGCTGACTCCACCTGCCGAAGCGGTGGCCGTAGCGAGCGACCAGCCGGGCCTGTTCGACTAGGTTTCCGCAGCCCAAACCCCGGCCTTATCGCGGCCGCTCTGCGCCGCGTAGCGACCGCGCAAAAATGCCCCGACCCCGCGTTCGACGGGGGGTAGGATCGGCCTCCGGGTCGCGTCACGCGCCCAGGCCCTTGGTGCGGCGTCGGCCCCGGGAGTGAGGAGGGTCCCACCAGCGTGGAAGCGTTAACTTCGTTCTTCAAATTCCAGGAACGGGGTACCACGTTCGGCACCGAGATCCGGGCCGGCATCACCACCTTCTTGGTGATGGTGTACATCGTTGCACTCAACCCGGCGATCATCGCCGGACCGATGGGCCTCGACCCGGTGGCCGTGGCGGCCGGGACCGCACTCGTCGCAGGGGTCATGACCCTGGCCATGGGTCTCATCACCAACTATCCGTTTGCCCTGGCCGCGGGCCTTGGCCTGAACGCGGCAGTGGCGTTCGGTCTCGTCCTGGGACTCGGGATGACGGCCGCCCAGGCCATGGGCGTGATCGTCATCGAGGGCGTCATCATCACCCTGCTGGTCGTGATCGGCCTGCGGGAAGCGATCATGAACGCGGTGCCGCTCGGTCTCAAGCGTGCCATCGGCGTCGGCATCGGCCTGTTCATCCTGTTCATCGGGTTGTGGGACGGCGGACTCATCGTGGGCGTCACGCCCGAGTTCGCACCACCCCCGCCGCCCCTCGCGTTCGTCTTCCCGACCACAACCGCCCACTTCGTCTTCCTGGCCGGTCTGCTGATCACGGCCGCCCTCTGGGCCCTGAAGGTCAAGGGTGCGCTGATCATCAGCATCGCGGCCACCACCGTTCTGGCAATCGTGACCGGGGTTCAGGCGCTACCCACTGAATTCACCTTGACCCCGAACTTCAGCACTCTGGGTCTCGGTCTCCAGGACCTCGGCGGGATCTTCACGATTGAGGCGGGCGTGCTGGCCGCAGTCCTGGCGATCTTCACGATCATGCTCAGTGACTTCTTCGACACCATGGGTACCGTTACCGGCATCGCCGCCGAAGCGGGCCTGTCCGAAGAAGACGGGTCGGTTCCGGGGGTCGGGCGTGTGCTGTTCGTTGACGGCCTGGCGGCCGCCGTCGGGGGCGCGGCCGGCATCAGCTCGAACACGACCTATATCGAAAGCGCGGCCGGGGTGGGGGACGGCGGCCGGACCGGGATGACGTCGGTTGTCACCGGACTGCTGTTTCTGGCGGCGATCTTCCTGTCACCGATCGTCCAGATCATCCCGCTCGCGGCCACGGCTCCGGCCCTGGTCCTGGTCGGCTACCTCATGTTCACCCAGATCGGCGAGATTGACGCACGGGACATCGTCATCGGCTTCCCGGCGCTGCTGATCATGATCCTCATGCCGCTGACCTTCACGATCACCATAGGTATCGGTGCCGGAGTGGTCATGTGGGTCATCCTGAAAGTCGTCACCCGCACGTGGGCCGACGTCCACTGGCTGATGTGGCTGGTCTTCCTGGCGTTCGTCATCTACTTCGCCCAGGCGCTCATCCAGGTCTACCTGTAGTCCTTTCGAGACCTACAGCGCCCGGCCGGGCCACCCGGCCGGGCGCTGTGTTTGCCGCTAGCCTCTGTCGGTGAACGAGCCGGACCCTCGCCGCCTCCGCGTCGACGATTTTGACTACGACCTCCCGACGGAGGCCGTGGCCCAGACCCCGGCCGAGCCGCGGGACGCCAGCCGGCTCCTGATCCTCGATCGGGCGGGGTCGCGGCCCGGGGAACCGGCCCTCAGCGAGGCCACGTTCGCCGATGTTGGCCGCTGGCTCGAGTCCGGCGATCTGCTTGTCGTGAACGACAGCCGCGTCCTGCGGGCCCGCCTCCGCGGCCAACGCGCGGGCGGGGGAGCGGCCGAAGTCCTCCTGCTGCGCCCGCTGCCTGATGGTCGCTGGGAGGCGCTCGTCCGTCCGTCGCGCCGCCTGCGGGACGGAGCCAGCGTGCAGCTACCCACCGGAGATGAGCTCGTCATCGGCGGGTCGGTGGGGGATGGGACTCGGGCCGTCGCCTTCGCACGCGAGGCGGACACCGTCATGGCCGAGGCGGGCGAGATGCCGCTGCCGCCCTACATCACGGCCCGCGAGGCCCCGGACGAGCGCTACCAGACCGTCTACGCCGAGCCTCCCGGCTCGGCCGCGGCGCCCACTGCCGGCCTCCACTTCACACCCGACCTCCTCGACGGGCTGGAGCGCGCTGGGATCAATCGGGCCGCGGTGACCCTCCACGTCGGGCTCGACACGTTCCAACCCCTGGACGGCACATATGTCGACGAGCACCACATCCATCGCGAGTGGTACACCGCTCCACCGGCCACCGTCACCGCCTTCACCGCCGCGCGGGAACGGGGCGGGCGGGTCGTGGCCGTGGGCACGACGACCACCCGCGTCCTCGAGACGCTGACCCGAACCGGTGAGCCGGAGGGCTGGACGGACCTGTACCTGGTGCCGCCTCATCGGTTTTCCGCTCTCGACGCGCTGATCACGAACTTCCATCTCCCGCGCAGCTCGCTCCTGCTCCTGGTCACGGCCTTCGTCCAGGACGGCTTGCCTGGCAGTACCCCACTCGAGGCACGCGACACGCTCCTCGCCGCCTACCGCGCGGCGCTGGAGTCGGGCTATCGCTTCTACTCGTTCGGGGACGCCATGCTCATCGTCTAGTAGGCCGGCCGGTATCCTCGGCCCGTGGCGCCGCCGATCCAGTTCAGCTTCAAGCCGAGTGGCGTGGCCCGTGCCCGGCTGGGGATCCTGGAGACAGCCCACGGGACCGTCGACACGCCCCAGTTCATGCCGGTCGGCACCCAGGCCAGCGTGAAAGCGGTCACCCCCACCGACCTGCGAGCCACGGGGACGCAGATCCTGCTCGCCAACACGTACCACCTGTCGCTACGGCCGGGCGAGGATCGGATCGCGCGCCTGGGCGGCCTGCATCGGTTCATGGCCTGGGATGGACCGATCCTGACCGATTCCGGCGGGTTTCAGGTGTTCAGTCTGGGTCACCTCCGAACGGTCGATGACGCTGGCGTGACCTTCGCCTCGCACCTGGACGGATCGGCGCAGCGGCTGACGCCCGAGCGCGCTATCGCGATCCAGGAGGCGCTGGGGAGCGATATTGCCATGGTCCTCGATCACCTCGTCGGATCCGGCTCTTCGACCGAAGCCGTCCGGGATGCGATGGAGCGCACCCATGGATGGGCCGGCCGCTCACTCGAGGCCCGCAGTCGGGCGGACCAGGCCGTGTTCGGGATCGTGCAGGGCGGCGTTGACCGCAGCTTGCGGGCTGAATCCGCGCGAGCCATCGCCGCCTTGCCGTTCGAAGGCATCGCCATCGGCGGCTTGTCGGTGGGGGAGTCGAAAGCCGAGATGGCAGACGCGCTGGAGGTCGTGGCCGGCGTCCTGGGCGACGATCCGCGCCCGCGCTACCTGATGGGGGTGGGGGCGCCGGACGACTTCTTCGTGGCCATCGAGCACGGGGTGGACCTGTTCGACTGCGTTCTGCCCACCCGCCTGGCTCGCCACGGCCAGCTGTGGACCTCCCACGGGCGCCTCCGGCTGGGCAACGCGGCCCTGCTGGACGACCCGCAGCCGGTGGACGACGCATGCGCCTGCGAGACCTGCCGGGATTACTCGCGGGCCTACCTCGCGCACCTGTTCCGGGCCGGCGAGCTGCTCGTCCATCGGCTCACCTCGGTCCACAACCTCACCTATACTCTCGACCTGATGCGGGCCATCCGCCAGGGGCTCCGCGATGGCGGTTATCAGGCCCTTCGCGACCGCGTGACGAGCCAGTTCGCCGCTCCGAGCGACGACCCGCAATCGACTGGTAATGGACCGATACAGGCCCACTCCGAGACTGACCTTGCCTCGGACCCCCGCCTGGACGAGTGAACGCCGATGGGTAACCGAGACCGCCCCAAGAAACAGGCCAAGCGCAGACCTAAGGACAAGGACAAGGCCCACAAGGCCGCCCCGCCCATGGTCTATGAGCCCATGACCGTGGAGGTCATCAAGCCCAGGCGCAAGCCGCGCGACGAGCCCGACGCCGGGTGACCCGCGGAGCCACCCAGGCAGACCGGAAGGAGCACGGACAACGCATGGACGCCACCGCGGCCGCCCCCAAGACTCAGGCCAACGGCGAGCGCGCCCGCGCGGTCGACGCCGCCATCCTCCAGATCGAAAAGCAGTTCGGGCAGGGCTCGATCATGCGTCTCGGCGACACGGGCGCCAAGATGGCCGTGGATGTCATCCCCACCGGGTCCATTGCGCTGGACCTGGCGACCGGCGTGGGCGGCGTCCCGCGCGGCCGGATCACCGAGATCTTCGGCCCCGAATCGAGCGGCAAGACGACGCTGGGCTACCACATCGCGGCCAACGCCCAGCGGGCGGGCGGGATCGTGGCCTTCATCGACGCCGAACACGCCCTGGATCCCACTTACGCCCGCAACCTGGGCGTCAACGTCGATGAGCTGCTGGTCAGCCAGCCGGACACCGGGGAGCAGGCACTCGAGATCGCCGAGACCCTGATCCGCAGCAACGGGGTGGACGCCGTGATCGTCGACTCGGTGGCTGCCCTGGTGCCCCGGGCCGAGATCGAGGGCGAGATGGGGGACTCGTTCGTCGGCCTCCAGGCGCGCCTCATGAGCCAGGCGCTGCGCAAGCTGACCGGTGCGGTGAGCCGCTCGAACACGGCCCTGATCTTCACCAACCAGTTGCGCGAGAAGATCGGCGTCATGTTCGGCAACCCGGAGACGACCCCGGGCGGGCGAGCCCTGAAGTTCTACGCCTCCATCCGGCTGGACATTCGACGCATCGAGACTCTCAAGAACGGGACCGATGCGTTCGGCAGCCGGACCCGGGTGAAGGTCGTCAAGAACAAGGTCGCCTCGCCATTCCGGGTCGCCGAGTTCGACATCATCTACAACGAGGGCATCAGCCGCGAGGGCGGGCTGCTGGACGTCGGCATCGCGTCCGGGGTGCTGTCCAAGACCGGTGCCTGGTTCAACTACGGCGACACCCGCCTGGGGCAGGGTCGCGAGAACTCCCGCGAGTTCCTGAAGGCCAACCCGCGCATGGCCGAAACGATCGAGGACGAGATTCGCGGTCGGGTGGCGGCCATCACGGTCCGCGGCCCCGCGCCCGAGGCAGAGTCCGAGACGGGAGACGGCCTGAGCGGAGCGTGAGCGGCGCCAGGGCAAAGAAGGCGGCCCGTGAGCCGCGCCCGCCACCCGACGCCGAGCAGGCTTTCGAGATTGCGGGTCGCTTCCTCGGAACGCGTCCGCGCTCGCGCTGGGAGGTCGAGCAGCGGCTACGTCGGGCGGGCGCCACAGATGGCATCGTGAGCGCTGCCCTGAATCGGCTGGCCCGCGTCGGCCTGGTGGACGATGTCGCCTTCGCCCGGTGGTGGGTGGAGCAGCGCGACCGACACGCGCCGCGCGGCCGGATGGCACTCGAGACCGAGCTGCGCGCCAAGCGCGTTCCGGCCGCGGTCATCGAAACGCTCCGGACAAACACCCCAGGCGATCCCGCGCTGAGCGAGGAGGAGCGGGCGGCGGCAGCGCTCGAACGGCACCTCCGCGGGCGGCCCATCCCCGAGGACGGCCGCGCCCTGCAGCGGCTCGGCATGTTCCTCGTGCGCCGCGGCTTTGACCCGGCCACCGCGCGGGCCGTCATTCGCCGGCGCGGCGCCAGCGGATAACCTGCCCGTGCGCTTCGCCC
>JBKJVN010000158.1:0-4148 GCA_046717345.1 Candidatus Limnocylindria bacterium
GCAGCGCGCTCTCGAACGACTCGTTCTCGCCCACGCGGACTTCCGCCAAACGTCTCGCCTCCTCTCGGCCGTGATTCGCGCCGATCGGTTCACCGTCCGACGCACAGGCCCGCGGAGTCTACCAGAGCGCCTTGAGGATCAACGGACGCGGGGTCCGCTCACATAGGATCGGCTCGGAGGACGATCTGTGTCTCGTCCGCCAGCTTGACGCGGATGGCGACCTGACCGACATCGTTCATGGACACAGGATTGAGGGCGAAATCGACGACAGTCGAACCGAAGAGAGGTGCGCCAAGGGCGATCAGGCAATCGGTGCGTGGGTCGGGCCCCGTGAATACGCCAAGTTCCCCGCTTCTCGGCGTCGCATAGAAGACGATTCTGCCCGTGCTGTTGAGGAGTACCCCCCGGTAGCTTTCAAACGGGCCGCTCGTATCCATCACGGACGCGATCTGTCCGTTGGACACGGCGAAGACCCCTGAACCGCCGCCGCGGAGCTTTGCGCAGAAGGCCACGATCCCAGCATCGTTCATGACAGGAAAATCACCAAGTTCGCTGAAGAACTCGTCGGTTTCCGCGATCGTCATCAGCGGCCCGCCGTCGCCGACGTAGATGCCCTCGCCTCCCGCCTTGCGGTCGGCCCGAAAGACGACCGCCCCGCTGTTGTTGATGACGGGGAGCCCATGAAACGCGCTCATGGGACCGCGCGTATCGGCGATCGTGGTAACGGGACCCCCGCTGCCGCTGAAGATTCCGCTGACCCCGGACTCCGACTCCGCTCGAAAGGCCACGGTTCCGTCGTCGTTCATGGTGGGCCCCAGTGGGCCGCTGGTATCGGCAATGGTGATGATCTGACCGTTGCGCACCGCGATGACCCGGCGGCTACCTGACCGCAGCTTCCCGTAAAAGCTCGTTGACCCGTCCTGATTGATAGCTGCATGGCTGACGACCTCACTCAGCAGACCTGTAAGCGAATCGATAACGGTCGAGATCACCCCGCCCTCGGCGGTATGCACACCCGAACCTCCAGCGCGCAGGGTCGCCTGAAACGCCACAACTCCGGCGTCGTTGACGGAAGCGACGTAGGGCATGAAGTCCCGGAATCGGTCGCTGGTATCCGCAACGGGCATGAGGGTGTAGGCACCGCGGTGTAGGAAGCGTTCCACGGGTTTCATCGGCTCAGGCAGATGCATGATTACGCAACGGCCTGGCGCGGCCTGACCATTACCGCCACCAGGACACTACCGATGACGTACCCACTGCCCTGGACCACAAGTAGCAGGATCACGGGCAACACCTCGCCGAGGAAGCCTGCCAGGATGGCCCCGACCAGGGAGCCGACCCCGGCCAGCGCCCCGATGGCACCGATGACGCGGCCCCGATGACGGTCCTCCGCCTGCGATTGCTGCAGCGTGGTGCTCCCCGCGCCCATGGCCGCGCCCGGCACCCCGACGATGACCATTCCGACCAGGGCGGGCGCGAGGAATGGAAAGACGATCGGGTAGGTGAACAGCACCAGGTCAATCGCCCCGAACGTGACGGCGCCCACGATCAGCAGCCTCAGGGGGTTGACGCGTGCCCCGAATCGGCCGATGACCAGCGCCCCGGCCAGGCCGCCGATCGCCTGGGTCGACAGCAACGCGCCGTACCCGGCGCTGTCCGAGTGCAGCGCGTCGGTGACTCAGGGCACGAACAGCGTGGCCGTCAGGCCCTCCCCAACGCTCGTGATCGCGAAGAAAACGAGCAGCGCCCGCAGCACCGGCTCGTGCCACACCACCCGCAGCCCCTCGCGCCACTCACCGATGAGGCGGCGCCACGCCGAAACCACCTCCTCCTCCATGGGCGGGTGCGCCGGCCGGGGTGGCGCGACGTATCGAATGGCCGCGATGAGACCAGCCGCCACCAGGAACGATGCTGCGTCCACCACCGCAATGGCGGTGAGCCCGCCGACCGCCACCACCAGGCCGCCGATCAGCGGACCGATCAGCCGCGCCAGGTGGCGATTGACCCCGCTTAGGGCATTCGCAGGAATGAGCTGCTCGTCACCCCCCTCGAGCAGGTTCGGAAGGAGCGCCACCTCGGCCGGGGTGAACAGCTGCTCGAGCGTGCTCTCGACGATCAGGACGACATAGATGACCCACAGCCCCAGCGCATTGACGGCGAGGAGAGGAATCAGGAACCCGGCCAGGAGCAGGTTGACCGCGACCATCAGCCGGCGGCGGTCCCATCGGTCCACGTACACGCCCGCGACCGATCCGAACGCGATGCGCGGAATCAGGAGCGCGAGGACCATGCCGCCGGTGGCCAGGGTCGACCCTGTCTGGCGATAGATCTCGTACGGGAGCCCCACGAACAGCACCCAGTCGCCGACCATCGAGATGAGGCCACCGACCCAGAGCAGCGCGAAGTTGCGTTGCCGCAGCACCCGGAGCATCGGGCGATTATCGGGGCGCGGCGACTCTTAGCCGGCAGTGACCTCGGTTTCGGCCATGGCGATCGGTTCGGCCTGCTCGGACGGCGTCGCTGCCGTCCCGCTATGTGCCACCTCCGCCTCGAGGCGCTCCAGGAATGGACGGGCGCCGAGCTCGGTGAGGATCGCGCGGCTCTGGGCGATCGCCTCCGCTACTTCTGGGAGGCCATGGTCCAGCAGAACGGCCATGTCGATCCCCAGGAGCGCCACATCCCAGCGCAGCCCAAGCGCGGTCCAGCTCTCGAACGCTCGCAGGTACAGGTGAAGTGCCTCATCGGTTGACCCTCGAAGGGCGGCTAGGCCGGCCTCTATGGTCAGGCGGAGCGCGTCAGATGTTTCGCCGTGCCGGCCCGACTCACGGAGCGCTTCCAGCTCGGCGGCGAGCGCGGATTCATCACGCTGCCAGGTCGCGATCCTGGCCGTCCACATGAACTCGTCGAAAGCAAACGCTGTCTTGCGAGACAACGCGAACCGAGATCTCGCTTCGTCGAGTCGCCCATCGGCCACTGCGTCATAGGCCAACACGTCCTCGACCACCTGGCGGACCGCAACCTCTTTCATGTCGACGCTCCGTACCTGATCAAGGATGTCCTGCCGGGGTTCACCGCGGACCGCCCTGAGGAAGCCAACGGCGCCGGCCGCCAGCGGCCGGTCCGCTGCGTCCAGGTCCATTTCGAGAACATTCGTCAGCTCGGTGGCGGCCCAGTCCCAGTCGCCCACGTGAATGGCGCCGGCGACGGCATTGAAGAGGGCATTCAGCACAAAGCCGCGGTGCCCGACCCGGCGAGCGAGTGCGACACCGGCCCGCGAGCCCTCGTATGCCTCCCGCAGTGAGATCCACTCCAGGCTGAACGCCTGGTTCATGAGCGCACGGAGCGTCACGCTGTGAGCTCCGAGGGCCTCGCCAAGCTCCCTCCCGGCGACGATCAGGGCCAGGCCCTCGCGAGTCCGCCGGGCCATGCTCAGCGCGGTTCCCTTGGTGACGAGCAGGTCCGCGACCAGGTTTCCCAGGTCGGCATGTTCCGCCGCGGGGAGGACGCGATCAGCGGCCGCGATCGCGCGAGCGGGCTCGATCTGGAGCATATGAGCGCGCGCCAACTGACCTCCCGCAGCGATCAGGTGGGGCCTCGTGCCGTACTCCTCAGTCTCCGCCATGACCGGTTCGAGGAGTTCGATGGCATCGGTGAAGCGTGCACCTTCGATCAGGTTGGTGGCCAGCGCGGTGACGGCTCGGTCTATTCCGTCTTGGTCCCCCGCACCCGTGAATCGCTCCAGGGCAAGTCGAAGCAGCGGCTCGCCGTCGTGGTAGCGACCACCAGCCGTCGCGGCCTGTCCCGCGCGGAGGGCGAGCTCGGCCTCATCGGCGGGGTCGAGGGCCAGCGCCAGCGCCTGGCCGAAGAAGCCGAACGCCTGGTCGGGTGCCCCAAGCCCTGCCGCCCGTTCGGCGGCCGCGCGGAGCGCAACCCTCGCCTGGGCCGCCAGAGCGGCGGTCTCATCCGGGCCGTCCGCGTTGGTATGGGCTGCCACGTATTGGCCGGCCAGGGCGCCGGCCAACTCATCGGTCTCCAAGCTTTCGAAGAAGCGCGCGGCCGCCAGGTGGCGGGACTTGCGATCACGTCGGGCCAGGGTGTTGTACGCGACCTCGCGGATAAGCGACTGGACGAAACCGTATTGGTTCCGC
>JBKJVN010000159.1:0-3137 GCA_046717345.1 Candidatus Limnocylindria bacterium
ACGCCGGCTGAGGTCGCCGCCTGTCGCATCGTCTCCAGGGCTTGCTGGCTGGGTCTGCCGTAGAACTCCCACCCTGCCGGGTCCACGTACTCGTACGCCGCTCGTCCCCGTTCATCCGACCCCTGAAAGTGGATATCCATCGACTCCGCATCGGCGAAGACATGAAGGAAGCTCACCTCGGTGCCGGTTTCATTGAAGTACGCGAGGAAGACGAGCGTACGAGGCTTATCCGCCTCCAGGCGCTTCGAGACATCCTGGAAGAGACGCGCGACGTCGTCGCGCTTGCCCTGCTTGACCACGAAGTGACTGATGAAGGCGATCGGCTCGGACATGGCCTCCTATCCTTTCTGCGGCGTCGACCGAAGGCCTCCGGATGAGCAGGCTACACCCGCGGAATGGGCCGAGAGGATGAGGGTCGGTACGTCCTCAGTCTGACCCGAGAATTCCGCTCAATAGGACGAAGCCTTGCGGCGTGCCAGGCCATCGTCGCCGCAGGTCATCACGCCCGACCTTCCGCCGGACATACCGCAGGACGAGGACGGCGACGACCACATCGTCGAGCGGGCCGAGTATCGGGATGAACTCCGGGATGAGATCAATTGGGCTCACGATCCACACGAGCAGCCCGATCAGAGCGACCCTCGCGCCCAGCGGAACGGTGCGGTCGGCGAGAAGGTCGCGAACCAGCCGGAGCACGTCGGGGACGATTCGAACGAGCTCTGCCAGCCGCGTGTCCCGCGGACGGAAGACCCAAAGCAGCGCAACAAGGATCGCCCATGCGGCGACGAGGCCGAATGCGATGCCGCCAACGGTTCGCCAGTCCACCGCGCCACTCTGCCACGACGGCACTTAGGTAGGCGCATCTCTAGACATCTAGGCCTCTGATGACATAGATTCCTCTCTATGGACGTCAGGATCGGAGAGGCGGCCGAGATGCTGGGGGTGTCGGTCGAGACCATCCGACGCTGGGAGCGCAACGGGCGGCTTCAGACGGATCGGTCCAAAGGCGGTCAGCGCTTAGTCCCGCTGACAGAGGTCACCCGACTGGCCGGCGAGCGGCGTCGCGCCGCAACCGACCGTCCAATCGTGGCCCAGTCAGCCCGCAACCGATTCGCGGGGGTGGTGACCCGCATCGAGAAGGACCGGGTGGCGGCCGTGGTCGAGGTCCAGGCCGGCCCGCATCGGCTGGTGAGCCTCATGACCGCCGAGGCGATAGTCGAGCTGGGACTGAGGGTGGGCGACGAAGCCGTATGTATCGTGAAGGCCACCGCGGTGGTGGTGGAGGTCCCCGCCGCGAAGCCCCGCCCATGAACCGCCGGGCCCCGGCACTCGCGGTGGCCCTGACGCTGGCGGCCTGCGTCGCAAGCCCGTCCTCGCCCGAGCCGGTGGAGCTGACGGTCTACGCCGCGGCCTCGCTCAGAAACGCCCTGGAACAAGTGGAATCCGCTTACGAAACCGCGGCCCCCGGGATCAACCTGGTCATCGCGACCGATTCATCGGCTGCCCAGCGCACCCAGATCGAGCAGGGAGCGCCGGCCGACGTGTTCCTGTCCGCCGATACGGCCAATCCGCAGCGCCTGTACGACGCCGGGCTGGTCGAGAGCGGCATCACGTTCTTCGCCGCCAACGTCCTGGTGGTCATCGTCCCGTCGGACAACCCGGCGGCCATTCGCACGCCGGCGGACCTGGCAGGCGAGGGGGTGCGGATCGTGGCGGCGGGCGACGAGGTGCCCATCAGCCACTACGCCACCCAGGTCGTCGACGCCCTGGCCCGCCTTGAGGGCTACCCGGCCGATTTCGCGGACCGTTACGCGGCCAACGTTCTCTCGCGCGAGGACAACGTCCAGGCCATCGTCGCCAAGATCGAGCGGGGGGAGGGGGACGCGGGGATCGTGTATCAGACCGATGCGCTGGCGTCAGGATCGGTCCGGACGGTTCCCATTCCGGACGAGGCCAACGTCAAGGCACACTACGCGGGAGTCGTCATCACGACCTCGGCCCACCCGGAGGCAGCCCGGGCCTTCTTGCACTGGCTGACTGGCCGGGATGGCCAGGCAATCCTGGCCGAGTTCGGGTTCTTGCCGTCGCTATGACGACCCGCGTGCCGGCCGCCCTCCTGGTGGTGTTTCTGGCCCTACCCGTGGGCGTCCTGGTGGTCGAGGCCTTCGCCGGCCGGGCCATGGTCGATGCGATCGCCAGCCCAGCGGTTCGCGATGCCCTGATCCTCAGCCTTCTGACCACCGGCGTCAGCCTGGTAATCATCGTGGCGCTGGGCACGCCACTCGCGGTCCTTCTCGCCCGCGGGCGGTTCCGCGGGAAGGCGCTGCTGGAGACCGTCGTGGACCTCCCCATCGTCCTGCCGCCGGCGGTGGCGGGACTCGCCCTGCTGCTGGTCTTTGGCCGGCGCGGTGCCCTCGGGGAGGCGCTGGACGTGGCCGGCATCTCCATCCCGTTCACGACCCTGGCCGTCATCCTGGCCCAGGTGTTCGTGGCAGCGCCGTTCTTCGTTCGCGCCGCGCGCGCGGGGATCGCCAACGTCGACCGCCAGCTCGAGGATGCGGCCCGCGACCTGGGCGCCGGCGAACGCCAGGTAGCCCGCCACGTGACGCTCCCCCTCGCCGCGCCGGCCCTGGCGGCTGGGCTGGCGCTGAGCTGGGCCCGGGCCCTGGGCGAATTCGGGGCCACGATCATGTTCGCCGGCAACGTGCCCGGCCGGACTCAGACCCTGCCCCTGGTCGTGTACGGGGAATTCCAGGCCGGCGACCTGAACGCTTCCATCGCCGCCGCCGCCATTCTCATCCTGGCTGCGTTCGGCGTCCTGCTGGCCGTGCGCACCCTGCACTGGCGGCGAGCGCTCGACCTGCGGGCCGGCGGTTAACCCGGGATCTAGACCTCGGTCATCTCCTCGCGCGACTCGGCCGGATCCAGCTTCAGGGCGGCCGAGTTGATGCAGTAGCGCAGGCCGGTGGGCCGTGGGCCGTCGTTGAAGACGTGGCCCAGGTGGCCCCCTCAGGTCGCGCACAGGACCTCAGTCCGGGCGAATGTTCTGGTTCAACCGGAAGAAGTTGTCCGGGTCGTACTTGCGCTTGAGTGCCTTGAGGCGGTCGTACTTCTGCGGCCCGTATGCCTGGCGGATG
>JBKJVN010000160.1:0-17551 GCA_046717345.1 Candidatus Limnocylindria bacterium
CCGAAGCCGGGCTCCACGCGGATGGCCTCCACCCGGACGCGAGCCGACTGCTTCTTGTCGGGGAGGAGATCACCGAGCGGTCGCAGGTCGCTGAAGTCGTCGTAGCGAAACGGCAGGTACCAGAGCGCCTCGCGAGCGGTCGTGATGCCCAGCTTAGCGAGGGTGCCGGCGCCCCGGGCGAGCTCGGGCATGCTGCGCCGGATCGGCAGGTCCAGCTCCTCGGGCCCGAGAGCGCTCACGCGCGAGCCCTCCGGCTCGATTGCATGGCCCGATCCTAGCGTGCTACCATCGCGATCGCTCCGGCGCCCTGCGCCGGTCGTTTCATGAGTGGAGTGCACACCGAACCATGGCCCGCGTCTGCGACATCTGCGGCAAGCGTCCGATCACCGGCTGGAACCCCCAGTCCGTCGGGATGAACCGCAAGCGCGCCCTGCGCCGATGGCTCCCCAACCTCCAGCCCATGACGATGGTCGCCGACGGCAAGGTCACCAAGGTCAAGGCCTGCAGTCGCTGCATCAGGACCGCCCGAAAGGTCTGACCTTCCCTCTCCTGAGCCGATGCGCCCGCGTCACCCGACCGGGCACGGCCGCCATCTTGGGCGAACTCGCTGCCGAGAATCAGGACTTGGTCCCCGTGAGCTAGTCGGCATCAGCATTGGCAGGCTCGCGGCCATCGACGCCGGATCGGCCGACAGGGAAATACAGTCCGGTTCACATGAGGTGTGAGCTAGGCCCGCGGAACCGTCAGTGGACCGTCCGAATTCACACCCGGCGTGAACCCGGACGCTCCGGAGGCCGGTGGCGGCACGTAACGGTCATTAGGTGTGAATCGGGACGCTTTCACCCCTGCGCGATCGGCCCCGCTTAGCCCAGGTCTCGCTCCGAGTCCAGCAGGAGCGTGAACGGGCCGTCATTCACGAGCTCGACGGCCATTTCCGCGCCGAATCTCCCCGTCTCGACGCGCGTCCCGGTGCCGCGCAAGCGTTCGACGAGCCGCCTCACATGCGGCTCCGCCACATCGGGGAGTGCCGCCGCCGTGAACCCGGGGCGTCGGCCGCGACGCACGTCCGCGAGGAGCGTGAACTGGCTGACCACGAGGAGCTCGCCGCCGACGTCGCCGATTGCCAGGTTCGTCCGCCCCTCGGCATCCTCGAAGTAGCGGAGGCCGATGAGCTTGTCGGCCATGCGATCGACCATGTCGGGGGTGTCGTCCATGCCGATGCCGGCCAGCACCACGGCGCCTGGCCCGATCTCGCCGAGGAGCTCATCCCCTGCGCTGACCGAGGCGCGGGTCACACGCTGGACGACGAGGCGCATGACAATCCACCGTCCATCGGACTCACGGCGCGAAGGGCGCCTCATCGGGGCGAGGCGGACCGAGGGCCGCTTCGGTGAAGATGGCTCGTGCGTTCCAGATCATCCAGCCGCGCGCGCCGTTGTCGGCAGCCGCCGCGAACTCGGCGCGCACCTGGTCGGCGGTATACGGCGGGAACGGTCCGTAGCCGAAGTCCTGGATCCAGGGCCGGATCACGACGGGTAGCCCCTCGGCCTGTTCGCTCATGATCTCGAGTGTGCGGTCGATGACCTCGTAGGGGTACTCGTTGGGGACGGGGAACCCGAAGACGCCCGGGCCGTAGTGGGACGGGTAGACCATGGGGCAGAAGTAGTCGACGTAGGGCATGATCACCTCCGGTCGCTGCCCGATCCCCTGGTCGTCGGGCACGATGAAGCTGATCGGGAACACGTCGGCACCCAGGAAGGTTCGGGTCGCGTCGAGCTCCTCGCTCACCACGCGCAGGACGCGCTGGATGGCGGGCAGGCGGAAGGACTGGGTGTTCGGCAGGTTCGTATCGGCCAGGGCGTACGGGCCGTCGCTGTAGAAGCGGATGTAGTCCAGCTGGACCTCGTCGAAGCCGCGCTCGGCCAGGTCCACCGCGATGGCCGCCACGTACTCGGCCACGCCCGGGTTCCCGGGGTCGAGCCACACGCCTCCGCCCCAGTCGGTCCAGGGCCCGCCCGTTTGAACGTTGCGGACCGCCAGCTCGGGCCGCGCCACTCCGAGCGTGTTGTCCTTCATGACCACGACCCGGGCGATGGTGTAGATCCCCCGCTCCTTGAGGGCGGGCAGAAGCTCCTCGAGCGTGAACACCGGTGAGGTCATGATCGCTCCGCTGTCCTGCGCCTCGGCCAGGTCAGTTGCGTAATAGAGCCACCCGCCGGTCTCCTTGACGTCGATGACCATGGCGTTGGCCTCCGTCCGATCGATGAGGTCCAACATGGCGTCCAGCCGGCCCGCGCCCTCGAACACGGCCGATGGCGCATACAGGGCGCGTGCCTGGAACGTGGGCAGCGTCACGTCCTTCTCCATCTGCCCGTCGACGGCGATGACGCCCAGCCGATACCCGGGCGCTTTGTAGATGAGCGTCCCGGTCTCGGGCACGCCGGGCAGGGCATAGCTCCCGTCTTTTCCCGTTCGCACCCCCGTCGCCTGGCCCTCGACGAACACCCGGGCGTCGACGATCGGCGCGCCGGTCTCGTCACGGACGGTGCCCCGCACCGTGTTGTTGCGCAGGCCGATCGACACGTCTCCGTCGGGCGGGACGGTCCCCGATCCGGGGTCGAATCCATCGGCCTGCGCGATCACCTCGCTGCCCGCCAGGGCGGTGACCGTCGCGGTCCCCTCGGGTCCGGTGGTCGCCCCGCTCTCCCCGACCGCCACCCGCGTCCCCGGCACCGGCAATCCGGTGACGGCGTCCTCCACCCGCACCGTGAGCGTGCGTGGCGTCGGCTCAGGGGTGGGCAGGATCGGGACCAGGCCACTGCAGGCCGCCACCACGGCCAGGGACAGCACGGCCATCGCCGCGCGCCTGCGGGCACCGCGGTTCATGCGGGCATCCGGGCAGCGGCGCGGAAGCGTTCGACGACCGGCGCCAGGTCCCCGCGCTCCTCGTACAAGGCCGACCCGACCACCAACACGTCTCCACCGGCTCGATACGCGGCCTCGATCGTTTCCAGGTTGACCCCTCCGTCCACGGCGATCGGCAGGTCCAGGCCCCGACGCGTGGCCTCGGCGGCCAAGGATTCGAGCTTGGGCAGGACATCGGTCAGGAATGGCTGGCGGCCAAAGCCCGGGTGCACCGTCATGACCAGCAGCAATTCGATGCGCTCGAGATACGGATGGACCGCCTCGGCCGGCGTCTCGGGGTTCAGCGCCAAGCCGGCCTGGCGGCCGGCGCGCTGAATGACCTCGATCACCGCGTCGGGGTCGTCGGTTGCCTCGACATGGAAGACGATGAGGTCACTGCCGGCGCCCACGAAATCGGCGGCGTAGCGCAGCGGATCCTCGATCATCAGGTGGGCGTGGAACGGGATCGCCGTGTGGGGCCTGAGCGCGGCCACGACCGGCGCCCCGAACGAGATGTTTCCCACGAAATGCCCGTCCATGACGTCCAGGTGGATGGAATCCACGCCCCCGGCGGCCGCCCGGGCCACCTCCTCCCCCAGGCGAGCGAAGTCGGCGTTCAGGACGCTCGCCGACAGGTGCGGCGCTCGGCGGGTCATGACGTGGGGACCGTCACGCGAGCACGAGCTCCCTCTCGGGCTGCGGCCGCAGCGAGCGCCGGGCGAGCTGGGCGTGGAGCTGCCCGCAGGCGGCTTCGATCGAGCGGCCGCGGGTGTCGCGCACCGTGGTCGCCACGCCGGCGTCCCGCAGGATGGCGGCGAAGCGGTCGATCCCCGCCCGGGGCGTCCCGAGCCACGGCGCGGCCGGGGTTGGGTTGAGCGGCATGAGGTTCACGTGGCACAGCCACCCACGAGCCAGTTCGGCCAGGTGGCGCGCCTCGTCCGGCGCGTCGTTGACCCCGTCGATCATGACGTACTCCAGGCTCACCCGGCGGTGGGTCCGGCTCGCGAAGCCACGCCCCGCGTCGAGGACCGCGGCGATCGGCCACTTGCGGTTGATGGGCACCAGTTCGTCGCGGAGCGCGTCGTGCGCGGCGTGCAGGCTGATGGCCAGGTTGACCTGGGGCAGCTCATCGGTCATGCGGTGTATGCCGGGGACGACGCCAGAGGTGCTCACGGTCAGGTGGCGAGCGCCGATCGCCAGGCGCGTGGGATCGTTCAGGTGCCGGACCGCGTCGAACACCGCCTCGACGTTGAGCAGGGGCTCGCCCATCCCCATGAACACCACATTGAGGTGGCGTTCGGGGTCGATCGTCCGGGCCCGCGCCCGGCGCCACCACAGGACCTGGTCCACGATCTCGGCCGCGGAGAGATGGCGCCCGAAGCCACCCTGCCCGGTGGCGCAGAACGGGCAGCCCACCGCGCAGCCGGCCTGGCTGGAGATGCAGATCGTGGTCCGGGGCGCCGATCCGGCACGCCCCGGGTAGCGCATCAGGACCGACTCGATGCGTTGCCCGTCGGCGAGCTCATGGACGGCCTTCTCGGTCAGGGCCCCTTCGGTGCCGACCACCTGCGTGGCTCCGATGCTCGAGAAGCGGAATGCCCCGGCCAGGGCCGCCCGCATTCGGCGCGGCATATCGGTCAGGTCGTCGAAGCCCTGGGCGCGGCCGGCGGCCACGCCGGATGCGACCTGTCGCGCACGGTAGGCGGGCTCCCCCCGGGCGGCGAACCAGGCAACCAGCTGATCCGTCGCGACCTCGCTGATGGCCGGCAGCGGCTCAGCGGGGTGAGGATCAGTCACGACGACCCATGACCAGGCTCAGGTAGTACAGGAACGTCAACATCGCCGTCAGGGCCGCCGCAACGTAGGTCCAGGCCGCCGCCTTCAAGACCGCGCGGGCACCGTCCTGGCGCTCGCCGGTCATGCCCAGGCCCTCGACGAAGGAAAGGGCACGCCCACTGGCGCCGATCTCGACTGGGAGCGTGATGAGGGTGAACCCGAACGCGATGCCGAAGCCGATGAGGCCGACCACGGCCAGCCCGGTCAGGTTGAGCCACAGGCCGGCGATGATCAGCCACGGGGCCAGCGAGGAGCCGAAGCTGGCCGCCGGCACGATGAAGGATCGCGCGGTCAGCCACCGGTCGCGCTGCCGATCCTGGAGGGCGTGCCCAACCTCGTGGGCGATGACGGCCGCGGCCGCCACCGACAAGCGCGGCTCGACGGTGGAGGGCTCACCGCCCGCCACGGACTGGCTGACGCGCAGGATCTTCGCGCGCGGGTCGTAGTGATCGGTCAGCTGGCCGGGCGTGGGTTCGATCTGGACGTTGGTCAGGCCCTGGCGGTCCAGGAGTCGGCGAGCGAAGTCGTATGCGCTCAGGTTGATCCCTGAATCGACCTTGGACCAGCGTCCGTACGTGGAGCGGACCCGCCAGGCAGCCCAGCCGCTGATCGCGACCATTACGACCAGCAGAACAATGTACGTGGGGTCGAATATGAACATCGGTCAGGTGCCACCTCCAGGCACCGTGGGCGAGTATACCCAAGGCGGCCGGCACCACCCTCAGGGGCCGAGTGGACCCGCCCGTCAGTTGGGCGGCGCGTCCCCGCCCAGCAGGACGTGGTCCCGGCTGAGCCCGTTGCGCCAGGCGTCCGCCGCCATCGGTGGCCGGCCCTCGGGCTGCACGGTCTCCAGGGCCACGGCACCCAGCCCGCAGGCGACCATCGGCGGGGTGCCGGGCAGCAGTGAGCCGATGGGGAGGCCGGGCAGGCCGCTGACCGGGTGCGCACGGCGAACGTGCAGGCGCCGCCCGTCGAGAGTGGTCCAGGCCCCCGGCCAGGGCTGCAGGGCGCGCACTTGGCGGTCGATCGCCTCGGCGCTCCCTCCCCAGTCGATCCATCCATCGCGCCGCGTGAACTGTGGTCGGTACGTCGCCTGCGACTCGTCCTGCTCCTGGACATCGAGGCGGCCCGTCGCCCAGTCGGCCAGCCGCGGCGGGATGACCTCGGCCGCCAGAACGCCCAGCCGCCTTTCCAGCTCGGGTGTTTCCTCGCGCCCGGAGAGCGGAATCCGCCACTGGCCGACCAGCGGCCCCGCGTCGAGGCGCTCGACCATGATCATCAGGCTGACCCCGGCCTCCGGGTCCCCGGCCAGGATGGTGGAGGCCACCGGGGCCGCACCCCGGTGGCGAGGCAGGAGCGAAGGGTGCACGTTGAGCGGGGGTCGCGGCGCCACGGCCAGCAGATCGGCCGGGACGAGCTCGCCATAGGCGACCAGGAGCAGGCCATCGGGTCGAAACGCCGCAATCGATTCGCGCGCCTCCGGCGAACGGAGCCGCGGCGGGGTCAGCAGATGCATCCCGTGCGACCGAGCGGCGTCCGCCACGGGTGCCGCCCGCTCGTGGAGTCCGCGGCCCGCCGGGCGGTCAGGGCGGCTCAGGACCAGGACCTCGTCTGCCAGTTCGGGAAGCCGTTCGAGGAGCGGAACGCCGAACGCGCCGCTGCCCAGAAACGCGACCCGGCCCAGCACTAGATGCTGGCCGCCGCCTCTTCTTTCACCGTCTCGGAGGCCTCGCTCACCCGGACCAGCTCTTCGAGCGATTCCAGGTAGTCGATGTACAGGGCCCCGTTCAGGTGGTCGATCTCGTGCTGGAGCGCCCGCCCCAGAAGCTCGTCCCCCTTGACGCGGAATTCCTTGCCATGTCGGTCGCGGGCCTTGATGGTCACCTTCTCCGCGCGCTCGACCTCGGCCACGAATCCGGGGATCGAGAGGCAGCCCTCCCAGTCGACCACGCTTCCGGATCGGCGGACGAGCTTCGGGTTGATGAGTTCGGTGATCTTGCCATCGATCTCGATCACGGCCACCTGGAGCGGAACGCCGACCTGGTTGGCGGCCAGGCCGATGCCGGGCGCGTCTCGCATCGTCTCGAGCAGGTCGTCCAGGAGCCGATGGAGGGAGGCATCGAAGTCGGCGACCCGCTTCGTCTTCTCGCGCAGCATCGGCTCGTCGGCGGTCAGGATGCGGCGGACGACCATGCCCGCATTGTAGAGGAGCCGGTGTGGAGGCTAGAGCAGGGACCCGGGATCGACGTCGATGCCGATGCCGGCCGGCACGCGCTCCAGTGAGGCCGCTCGGGCGTCCTCGGTCGCCGCACGGACGACGACCTGCCACCGCCAGCGGCCGGCCCGGCGCGGAACCCAGGCCGGCACGGGGCCCAGGACGTCGACCCCCGGGCCGGCGACCGCGGAAGCGGCGGTTTCGGCTCGGACCTCGCCGCGCCGGCGATCGGCATCCGCCACCAGCAGGCGGGCCAGCCAGCCGTAGGGCGGGTACCCGAAGGCCTCCCGTCTGGGCAGCTCGCCATCCACGAACGCGTCCACGTCGAGCCGCGCCGCGGCCCGGATGGCCGGATGGTCGGGCGCGTAGGTCTGGATCACCACCTGCCCGCTGAGCGGCCCGCGGCCGGCGCGTCCGGCCACCTGCGCCAGGAGCTGGAACGTCCGTTCCGCCGCGAGGTAGTCCGGCAGATGCAGGGTCACGTCGGCCGCCACCACCCCGGCCAGGGTGACCGACGGCAGGTCCAGGCCCTTGGCCGCCAGCTGGGTGCCGACCAGGACGTCGACGCGTCCGGCGACGAAGTCGTCGTAGATGGACTCGAAGCGACGTCGGGCGGCAACCGCATCGGAATCCAGGCGAGCCACCCGCAGCTGAGGGAACCGGGACCGCACCTCGGCCTCGACGCGTTGGGTACCGGCGCCGAAATAGCGGATCCGCGGGCTGTTGCAGTTCGGGCAACGGGTTGGGAGGACTGCCGTCCGACCGTCGTGGTGGCAGCGCAGCTCGGCGGTGGCCAGGTGGTGCACGAGCGGCATCAGACACTCGGGACACCGCAGCGGCTCCCCGCAGTCGCGGCACAGGACGAAGGTCGCGGCGCCGCGCCGGTTGATGAGGAGGATCGCCTGCTGGCGGCCCGCGGCCAGCCGGACGAGGCCATCGGTCAAGGTCTCCGACAGCACTGACCGATTGCCCGCCGCCAGCTCGGCGCGCATGTCGACGATGGTCACCCGGGGCGCCGCGCCGACCCGACGGGTCGCGAGGCGCACGCGACGCGCCGCGCCGGTCCGCACCCGGTACACGCTGACGACGTCGGGCGTGGCGGAGGCCTGCACGACCCGCGCACCAGTCAGGGCGGCGCGCTGGCCGGCCACCCATCGGGTGTCGTAGCGAGGGGTGCGATCGGCCTTGTAGCCCGTATCGTGGGCCTCATCCAGGACCACCAGCCCAAGGTTCCGGAGCGGAGCAAAGATCGCGGATCGGGTGCCGACGACCACCCGCGCCTCCCCGCCCATGATGCGGATCCACTCGTCGTGCCGCTCCCCGGCCGAGAGCCCCGAGTGGAGCACCGAAAGCGCCGGTCCCGCCGTCGCGTGGAGGCGGTCCGCGAGCTGCGGGATCAGGGTGACCTCGGGAACGAGCACGATCGCATCCCGGCCGGCGGCCAGGGTGTCCTCCACGGAGGCCAGGATGACATCGGTCTTCCCGGACGCGGCGACGCCCTCGAGCAGCAACTCCGCGCCGGGGGCGAGGTCCGCGATCGCGCGAATGGCGGCGGCCTGCTCGGGCGCCATGTCCGCAGCCGCGGTCTGGCCCGGGGGCCGATGACTCAGCGGGTCGCGCCGGGTCGTCAACCAGTCGAGATCAACCCACCCGGCGGCTTCGAGGCGGCGGGCAGGCGACAGGAGCGACGAAGCCGGGCGGGCCAACCGCGTGCCGAGCTCGGCCAGTGATAGGGTCTCGCCGGGTCCGACGGCGTCGAGCAGCGCCCGCTGGAGCGGCCCGGAGACGGGACTTCCGGGCGTTCGGCGGCGGCGAATCACGCGGATCCGTCGCGGCCCGGCTGCCGGTGGTCGCAGGCGCCACGCGGCGCGGAGCGCACCCGCTCGCCGGCGACCCTCGAGCCAGCGGGGCGACACGTCATCGGCGAGGCGCCGCAGCTGGCGCTCGGTGAGCAGCGTCCCGACCTCCAGCTCGCCATCGCCCGCCTCCCCGTCCCCCGCACCGGCAGTGCCCAGGGCGGCGGGCTCGAGGACCTCCCACCGCCGCTCGAGACGCGACTCGAGGCCCGGCGGCAGCATGGCGGCCAGCGTCGTCCCGATCGGGGCGCGGTAGCGGATGGCGATCGCCTCGGCCAGGGCCAGCAGGTCCGGCGTCAGCAGGGGGTCGGAGACGATCGACTCGACCGGCAGCGGGGCGTCGACCGAATCCGGTTGGCCTCCCAGCAGGTAGCCCAGCGCCAGGCGGCCACCATATGGGACGAGCACGAGCGAGCCGGGCTCGGGTGTCGTCCCGCGCCCCAACCGGTAGGTAAACGTCCGCTCGGGCCGATCCGCCTGGGCATCCACTGCGACCCGGACGAGCGTGCCGTCGTCCGGAGCGCGCATCAGGAGCCGTTCACAGGCGCACGCGGCGCGGTGGGTCGCGGCGCGCCTGGGCCTGGATGACCTCCCATATCCGCTCTGCCGCCTCTTCGACGTGGCCCGTTTCGTTCACGACGATGTCGTCGTAGTCGGTGGCTGCCGCAATCTCGGCCGCTGCGTTGTGGCGCCGCAGCGCCTGGCTGGCAGCGTCTTCCGATCCGCGCTTCGAGAGGCGGTCGTTGAGAACGTCCATCGAGGGCGGCATGACGAAGGTCAGCAGCGCATCCGGCACCCGGCGCCGGACCTCGCGCGCGCCCTGGGGGTCGATGGTCAAGATGGCGTCGCGACCCGCGCGCAGGATGCCGCGGACCTGGTCCAGGGGTGTCCCGTACCAGTGCCCGTGGACTTCGGCCGACTCGAGCAGCCCGTGCTTGGCCCGCAGCCGTTCGAACTCGTCGGTGGTCATGAAGTGGTAGTGCACGCCGTCGATCTCGGCCGGGCGGCGGGGCCGGGTCGTGGCGGTCACGATGGGCACGACCTGGGGATGACGCCGTGCCAGCTCGGCCACGATGGTGCTCTTGCCCACCCCCGACGGGCCGCTGACCACCACCAGCATCGGGTTCGGAAACGCCATCCGCTTGCTCATCGAGTCGCTCCCTCCACCAGGACCGCGTCCTGGACAGCGGCCCCCGTACCGACAGGCAGAGCAGCCGCGGTGATCCCGCTGGCGGCCAGGCTGCCCGCCAGGTCGGGGGGCAGCTCGCTCCAGGCTTCCAGTCGGGCGCCATCGCTCGGTCGGGCGAATGCGATGCGTGTCGCGTGCAGAAATTGGCGCCGCAGCTCGCCGGGCCCCACACCTCCGCCATATCGCAGATCCCCCGCGATGGGCAGCCGCAGGTAGGCGAGGTGGGCCCGCAACTGGTGCGTCCGCCCCGTGTGTGGCTGCAGGCGAAGCAGCGTGTAGCCACCCCCGCTGCCGATGACCTCGTAGTCCGTGACGGCCGATCGGCCGCGCGCGACAACCGCCATCCGCCGGCGGTCACGTGGGTCTCGTCCGACAGGCGCCTCGATCCTGCCGAGCGCCGCGGGTGCCTCGCCGCGGACCAGTGCCACGTACTCCTTGTCCACTTCCCGCTCGCCGAACTGCCGCATCAGGGCGGCCTGGGCGGCATCGGTCTTGGCCACCACCAGCAGACCGGAGGTGTCACGGTCGAGCCGATGCACGATGCCGGGTCGGCCCACCCCGGCGATGGAACCCAGCGACTCGTTGCGCGAGGCAGCCCGTCCCAGCAGAGCGTGGACGAGGGTCCCGGTCGGGTGGCCGGCGGATGGATGGACGACCATGCCGGCCGGCTTGTCGACCACGAGCACGTCGTCGTCCTCGTAGACGACACGGATGGGGATGGCTTCCGGTACGAGCGTCGGATCCGGCGGCGCCGAAAGCGTGATCCGGAGCTGCTCCCCGCCCGTGAGCCGATCACTCGCCCGCCGGGGGCGGCCATCCACCAGGGCCCGGCCGTCGCCGAGGAGCCGTTGGGCGTGCGCGCGCGAGATTCCGGCCACGGCGGCCACTGCCACGTCGACACGTCCGGCGGGGGCGGGGCCTTCCAGGATCCGCTCCCCGCTCGCGATCATGCGGCGCTGGCGGCGGCGCGCCGATCGAGGACCGACAGGAAGAGGACCAGGCCCAGGATGCCGACCACGACCGATGCATCGGCCACGTTGAAGGTCGGCCAGCGGAGGGTCCCGATGCCCACCGACACGAAGTCGGGCACCGAGCCGTCCAGCACGCGATCGGTGAGGTTGCCCAGCGTCCCACCCAGCACCAGGCCCAGCAGGGCTGCGGCCAGCCCGCCACGCACCCGCCCGGTCAGATGGACCCACGCGATGGCGACCAGCGTCGCGAAGCCGACCGCGATGAAGAAGATCCCGCCACCCTGGAGCAGGCCGAATGCCGCCCCCTGGTTCTCGGTGTGCCAGATCTGGACCAGGTCCCCGGCCAGCGGGAGCTGCTGCCCGAGGTCGACGTTGGCCACCACCCACGCCTTGGTCAGCCGATCGACCAGGTAGACGACCGCGGCGGCACTCAGGAGCACACCCGTCTCGGCCCAGGGTCGTCGCAGGGGGGAGTCGTTCATGGCCTTCGAGCGTACGCCATCACTCGGCCCGACGCAGCGCCAGCCCGATCGTCGCGCCGTCGAGGGTCAGCTCCTCGCGGGCAGTGGCATCCTGCAGCTCCGCCGTCTCCCCCACCTCGAGCGCGACTGCGAGAGTCTCGGCTGCCAGCCACGGCCGGTGCGCGGCGAGCTGCTTGGCCACGTCCGCAGGCGCGGAAACGGCGGCCACGATGCGGTCGCTGATCTCCAGGCCGGCCGACTTACGCAGGTTCTGGAGCCGATGCGCGACCTCACGGGCCAAACCCTCGGCGGCCAGGGCGTCGTCGACCTGGGTGTCGAGCGCAACCAGCACCTCCCCGTCCTCGGCCATCTCATGGCCGGCGCGGGCCCGGGCCGTGAGCTCGAACTCGTCGGGCGCCAGGGTCACGCCTCCCGCCACCGCGCCGCCGTCATCGGTCAGGTCCCAGTCACCCGATCGCACCGCGGCCATGATCCGGGCCACGTCCTGACCATGCCGCGGGCCGATGACCGGCAGGAGCGGATAGAGGGCGCGGTCGACCAGTTCGGCGTCGTCGGTGATGAGCTCCAGCTCCTTCACGTTGAGCTCGTCCCGGACATGGGACCCCAGCTCGGCCGCAACGGCCGGCTCGGATGCCAGGGCCCCGGCGGCGGACGTGGGCAGCCGAACCCGCAGCCGGCGCAGTGGCTGCCGGGTGCGGATCTCGCTGGCGGCCCGCGCGGTACGGCCCAGCCCCACGACTCGCCGGGCGAGCGCGACTGATTGGTCGGTGGCCGCATCGCGACGGCCCCGCGAGCTCGGGTAGTCGCTCAGGTGCACGCTGTCGGGCCCGGCCGGGTCGACCGCCACCACCAGGTTCTGCCACAGCGCGTCAGCCAGGTGGGGAACGAAGGGTGCGAGGACCCCGGTCAGCGTCGTCAGCACCTCATGCAGGGTGGCGTAGGCGGCGCGCTTATCGGCGTCCAGCTCCCCTTTCCAGAAGCGTCGACGGTTGCGCCTGACGTACCAATTCGACAGCTCGTCGACGAATGCTTCGAGCCGGCGTGCCGCGCGCGCCGCATCGTACGCATCCAGGTCCGCGCGCACGTCGTCCACGAGCCCGTCCAGGCGGGACGCGATCCAGCGATCTAGCAGCGCCCGGCTGCCCTCCCCGTCGTCGGCGGCGCCGGGGACCCATCCGTCCAGGCGGGCATAGGTCACGAAGAAGCTGTAGGTGTTCCATAGCGGCAACACGAAGCGCCGAACGACCTCGGCCCCCGAGCTGTATCCGAAGTTCACGTTGACCGACGGGTTGGCGGCGGCATACAGCCAGCGCATGACATCGGCGCCGATCTCCTCCGCGGCGTCGTCGAACCAGATCGCGTTACCGCGGCTCTTGTGCATCTCCTCGCCGTGCTCGTCGCGGACCAGGGCATGGCCGAGCAGCGTGCGCGTCGGTGGCCGGCCAGTGAGCACGGTGGACATGGTGAGCAGCGCGTAGAACCAGTTGCGGAACTGGCCCGGGAACGATTCGGTGATGAAGTCGGCCGGGAACCAGGCGGCCCAATGCTCAGGGTCGTCCGTCCAGCCCAGGGTCGAATAGGCCACGATGCCGGCGTCGAGCCACGGGTTGCCCACGTCGGCGATGCGGCGCGCCCGTCCATCGCATGCGCGACACGCGATCTCCACCTGGTCGATCCACGGACGGTGCGCCGTGTGGCCCTCGAAGGCCTCCCAGCCGGCCACCGCGCGCTCCCGGAGCTCCTCCCTGGACCCGATCACCTCCCACGCCTCGCAGGACTCGCAGACCCAGAACGGCAACGCAAGGCCGTAGTAGCGCTTCTTGCTGATCATCCAGTCCCGCATGTTGCGAAGCCAGTCGAGCTCGCGTTCCTCCAGGCCGATGCCCTCCGGCAACCACCGGACCTGGCGGGTCACCTCGCTGATCTCCTCGCGCAACGGGTCCATGGCGATGAACCACTCGTCGACCAGCCTGAACAGCAGCTGCGTGCTGCACCGCCAGCACACCGGGTAGTGGTGAGTGAATGTCTCGCGGGCCACCAGGAGGCCCTTGGCCGCAAGGTCGTCGGCGACCGCTGGCGCCAGGTCATCGGCCTCCTCGGCGGTTGCGCCCGCGAACCGCCCGGTCTGCCACCCGTAGTCCTCGCGGAAGACTCCGAACTCGTCGATCGGGTCCAGGACCACCAGCCCGTCGCGCTGGGCCAGCGCGAAGTCCTCCTGGCCGCAGCCGGGGGCGACGTGGACGATGCCGGTCCCCTCGCCGTCCGAAACCTCGTCCCACGCGATGACCGCATGCGTCACCCCGGCCTGGACGGGGAGCTCGTCGAATGGCCCGCGATACGTCAGACCCAACAGATCGGCCCCGCGCGCCTCGCTCAGCACCGCCGCGGAGGGAGCCAGTCGGGGGCGCGAACCCCGGCTCAGCCACCAGCGGTCGCCGTCCGCACCCTCGACCAGCTCGTACGTCAGTTCGGGATGCACCGCGGCGGCCACGTTGCTCGACAGGGTCCAGGGCGTCGTGGTCCACACCAGGAGGGACTCGCCCTCGTGGCCCGGGCTCGTCAACGGCAACCGGATGGTGAGCGACAGGTGGCTCAGCTCCCGGTAGCCCTCGGTCGCGATCTCCATGTTGGACAGGCCGGTGCCGCAGCGCGGGCACCACGGCATGACGTCATGGCCGCGGTACAGCAGCCCGCGCTCGTGGCATCGGCGCAGAAACTGCCAGATCGTGTAGTTGTTTTCGTCGGAGTTCGTGTAGTAGGAGTGGTCCCAGTCCATCCAGTAGCCGAGCCGCCGGCTCTGCTCGGTGATGCGCTGGGCGAACGTCTCAACCCTCGCCTTGCACAGTTCGACGAAGCGGTCGATTCCGTAGGCCTCGATGTCACGCTTGTTCGTGAAGCCGAGCTCGCGCTCCACCTCGACCTCGATCCATAACCCCTGGCAGTCGAAGCCGTTCTGATAGCGCTGGCGCTCGCCGAGCATCGTGTGATAGCGCTGGTACAGGTCCTTGTAGGTCCGGCCCCACGCGTGATGAACGCCCATCGGGTTGTTGGCGGTGATCGGTCCATCCAGGAAGCTGAATCGCCGTTCGGCGCGCTCGTTGCGCACGAGGTACCGCTCCGGCGTGCGCTGCCGGCGCCAGATCTCCGCCATCTCGCGCTCCAGCGCGGGCACGTCGAGCGAGCTGCTAACTGGCTTGAACACGGCGATCGCCATTCCTCCAACCACACACGAATCCCGCCCCGATCGTGCCGGGACGGGATCAACTCCCGCGGTACCACCCGCGCTCTTCGACTGGCGCCGATGGTCGCAGCCGTCGGCGCCGATTGTCAATTTCAGTCAGCCGATGACGGACCGGGTCACCAGCAGGAGGGCCACCAAGGCCCCGACCGAGCTCAGGCCGGCCAACCGCGGCCATCGGCCGTGCGCAAGAAAGATCGCCAGCGCGGCCACCGGTCCGCACAGCAGCAGAGCGGCGGCCAGCGGGTCGAGCCCCGACTGCCCGGGCGTCGCGCCGGTGATGAGCGCCAGGAGCCAGCTGAAGAGCGCACCCACGAGCGGGGTTCCGATCAGGACGAGACCAGGCGTCAAATCGGGGCGCGCCACGCGGCGAGCCATGGCCCGCGACGGCAGCCGGCGCGGGATCACGCGCGGGAAGGTCCGCGACGGCGCGGACGGCGTGGCCGTCGCGGTTGCAGCGGTTGCCGCGGCCGGAATCGCCGATACCGCGGGAACCACGGCCGATACGACCGAAGGAGAAACGACCGCGGCGGACGCGACCGCGGGGATGGCCGCGGGGACGGACGGCACCACCCTCGCGCCGGCGGGGGTCAGGGCCGCGACGCTGGCCGTGAAGCTGGCGGCCGCCTGCTCCTCACGAGCCCCGGTGATGGCGGCGCGGCGCTCGCGGGCCAGCCGGTCCTCGAGCCACATGCGCTCGATCCCGGTCAGCGGCCGGGGCTGTGTTGCCCGTTCGAACACCGGCGCCGGCTGGGGGGCAGGCATCGGTTCGAAGGCGGGCGTCCCTCGGAATGCGGGTGTCTCTCGAAATGCGGGTGCGGGTTGGAGTACTGGTGCAGGTTGGAGGGCAGGAGCCGTGGTGGCCATTGGCGGCACCGGTACTCGCGGAACGGCCTCCGACGGGATGGCCATCGGTCGGAAGCCCGGCGGGGCTACCTCCGGCGGTGCGCCGGCCGCCGAGATCCGACGCTCGGCGCGCGTCTGCGCCGCCGCCCGTAACGCGGCCACGAAGTCCGCTTCTGAGGCCACGGCCAGCGCCACGCGGCCCCGCTCGGTCGGCACCAGGATGACGGCGGGGGTCGCGGCCAGGCGGATGACCTCAACGGACTCGCCGGCGGCGAGCGTGGCTCGACCCACCGCCCACCCCAGCGATCCGAGGCGCACGCTCAGGTTCACCCTCTGCGACCCGGCGGTTGCCAGCCGCCTCAGGTCTCCCCGGACCAGGTGATAGCGGCGGTCCGTCCCCACGCCCCGCAGGTGGAGGTAATCGGGCTCGACCATCAGCCGCAGCGACAGGATTCGGATCGCCAGCCACAGCCCCATGGCGATGACGGCTCCACCGGCCGCCACGAGCCCGACCAAAACCGCTCCGCCCACGACCACGCCAAGGGCTGCGGTTGCAGCTCCCAGCAGGACCAGTAGGGCCGGAGCGGCCAGCATGCGCCTCGGATCGCGGGCCAGATCGACCCGGGCCAATGGTATGGCGGAGAGGCTCACGCCGGGTGCCTCGTGCTGCCCCTCGTACCGTGCGGCGCCGGGGCGGTCAGTAGACCGGGGTCAGCCAACCCCGGTAGGTGTCGGACCGACCCCGCACCGCGTCGAAGTAGATCGTGTGCAGCCGGCGGGTGATCGGCCCCGGAGCGCCCTGCCCGATCGTCCGGTTATCGATCTCGATCACCGGGGCCAGCTGGGCGCCCGTGCCGCACAGGAAGACCTCGTCGGCCTGGTACAGCTCGGTGCGGTCGATGACCCGTTCGACCACGCCGATGCCCAGGTCGCCGGCCACCTCCATGATGTGGCGGCGGGTAATCCCCTCCAGGATGTTGTCGGTCACCGCCGGGGTGACGAGGGCGCCGTCGCGGACGATGAACAGGTTCTCGGCGCTGCCCTCGCTCACGTGCCCGTCCTGGGTCAGCATGATGGCCTCGTCGAAGCCGTTGACCTGAGCCTCGGACTTGGCCAGCGCCCCGTTGACGTAGCCGCCGGTGATCTTGCTCCGGGCCGGAATGGCGTTGTCGTCGTTCCGCCGCCAGCTGCTGACCTGGGCCCGGATGCCGTTTTCGGTGTCGATGTACTTGCCGAACGGGAGCGTGAAGATGACGAGGTCCGTCTCGAGGTTGTGGAGGCGGACGCCGACCGCTTCGGTGGACTTGTACAGGATGGGCCGGATGTAGGCGTCCTCGCGCATTTCGCTCCGCCGCAGCATCTCGAGCGTGATCCCGATCAGCTCCTCGGGACTGAGCCGAAGCTCGAGCTGGAGGATGGGCGCTGACCGATGCAGGCGCTGGAAATGGGCGAGGAGATCGAGGCCGTAGAGCTGTTCCTGCTCCGGGTTCCAGTAGGCGCGGATGCCCTCGAACACGGCGGTCCCGTAGTTGAACGCATGCGTCGTGACGCTGATCCGGGCCTCGTCCAGCGGAACCAGCTCTCCCCGGAAGTACGCCCACAGACCAACCGTTGAGCGGGGATGGGGATGCACGCCAGTCGAGGACTCCTGCTTCAGCACGGCAATCTCCTCACCGGCCGGGCCGCGTGGGCGGTACGAGGTCTCGGCACCGGCGGAGAGTATACGCCGGCATTCCTATCAGCCCCCCCCGGGCGGGAAGAGCACGATCGCCAGGATATAGAGCGCATAGATCGGTCCGCCGATGAGCAGCCAGGACCCCCGGAGGCGGTGCGTGCGGAGCATGGGGCCAAGGATGAGGAGCGTGGCGAGGATCGCGGCGCCGGCCGAGGCGAACGACAACGCGTTCTCGGCGTTGAACGCCCAGCTCGTGAACAGGATCCCAATCGCGGTCGGGAAGCAGGCCTGGAAGACCATGGCGCCGGTGATGTTGCCCATCGCCAGCGTGTCCTTGCC
>JBKJVN010000161.1:0-4328 GCA_046717345.1 Candidatus Limnocylindria bacterium
GGCTCCGAGCCCATCCGTGCCCGGGTCCTGGCCGCGCTGGCGACGCGCATCGGTCAGGAGGCGGCATGAGCATCATGACGACCCGCGGGTTCGCCACTGGCCTGCACGCTGCCGACGTCACGCCGGGGACGGTGGTGACCGTGGTCGTGCAGGGCGTGCCGCTGTGCGTGGGGCAGACCACCGACGGCCGGTGGGGGGCGATCGACGATGTGTGCACCCACGACGAGGGCGACCTGGGCGAGGGGGAGCTGGACGGCGACGCGGTCGAATGCCCGCGCCACGGCGGTCGCTTCGACCTGTTCAGCGGCCGGGTCCTGGCCCTGCCGCCCGTGATCCCGGTCCGGGCGTACCCTGTGCAGGTCGAGAATGACGAGGTCCTGGTCGAACTGCCATGAGAGACCGGTCATGAAGATCAGCACTCGATCCGAGTACGGCATCCGCGTCCTGCTGGCGTTGGCCCGGGCCGAGGGGCAGGAGCCGGTCTCGTTGACCAGCGTGGCGCGCAGCGAACGGCTCCCGCACGCCTACCTGGAGCAGCTGGGGGCCGACCTGCGCCGCGCCGGACTGGTGACTGCCACGCGCGGCCAGGCCGGCGGCTATCGGCTGGCCCGACCGCCGGATCAGATCAGCCTGGGGACCGCGATTCGGACCCTGGACGGTCCGTTGCTGGAGATGCCGTGCGCCGGGGTCAACAGCGGCGAGCAATGCGATCGCGAGCCATGCTCGGTCCACGAGGCCTATGAGCGCCTGTTCGCCTCGATCGATGCCACGCTGGGTGCAACCACCCTGGCCGAGCTGGCCGCGCGGGCCGAGTCCGCCGGCCGCCCGCCCTACTCCCCCGACGTGCGCCGCCGGATCCGCGCCGTCGCGGAAGCCACCGCACACGCCCACGCCCAGATCGTGAACGGAGCCTCATGACCGACCAGCTGGTGATCACCGACCTCGAGGTCAGCGCCGGGAAGCGGAAGATCCTGCGCGGCCTGTCGCTGACGGTCGCCCAGGGCGAGGTCCACGCCCTGATGGGCCCCAACGGCTCGGGCAAGACGAGCCTGGCCTATGCGTTGCTCGGCCACCCGGACTACAAGGTCGACGCCGGCGACATCACCTGGCAGGGAGTGAGCCTGCTGAAGCTGTCCCCGGACAAGCGGGCGCGGGCCGGGATGTTCCTCGCATTCCAGTACCCGAGCGCCATCCCGGGCGTCACGGTGGCCAGCTTCCTGCGCAACATCTACAACGCCGTTCACCACCCGCGCCAGCCGGACGCTGACGGCGACGGGGCGGCGGCCATCAAGTACACGGGCATCCCGCTGGCCAAGTTCCGGCGCCTGATGGAGGAGAAGATGGCGCTCCTCAACATGGATCCGGGGTTCGCCACCCGCTACGTGAACGACGGGTTCTCGGGCGGCGAGAAGAAGCGGCTCGAGATGCTCCAGATGGCCGTCCAGTCACCCAAGATGGCGATCCTGGACGAGACCGATTCGGGTCTCGACATCGACGCCCTGCGCAACGTGGCGGAGGGGATCAACGCCACCCTCTCCCCGGAAATGGGGGTCCTGATGATCACTCACTACCAGCGGATGCTGAACTACGTGAAACCCGACCGGGTCCACGTCCTGCTGGACGGGCGGGTGGTGATGTCCGGCGGCGAAGAGCTCTCGCATCAGCTCGAGGCCAATGGCTATGACTGGGTCCGCGAGCAGGTCGGCTTGCCGGCCGACGTAGGCGACGAGGCCTCCGAGCCGGTGGCGGAGACGGCGAGGTAGACCGATGACGGCAAGCGCGCAGCCCCAGGCCATCCCCGGCGCCTTCAGCGGAACTGCCCGGCGCGCCGATTTCCCGGTATTCGAGCGAACGACCTCGACCGGCCAGCGCCTGGTGTACCTCGACGCGGCCGCCTCGGCCCCCAAGCCGGCAGTGGTGATCGAGACCATGCGGGACGCGTATTCGCACCACTACGCCAACGTCCATCGCGGCATCTACGAGCTCAGCGAAGACGCCACCGGGCGCTTCGAGGCCGCCCGGCGCAAGGTTGCGGGCTTCCTGAACGCGCCGTCCGAGCGCGAGATCGTGTTCGTCCGCAACGCGACCGAGGCCATCAACCTGGTCGCCTACTCGTGGGGCCGGACCAACCTGCGCGCCGGCGACACGATGGTCACCACCCAGCTGGAGCATCACGCCAACATCGTTCCGTGGCAGCAACTGACCCAAGAGGTCGGCGCCGACCTGCAATACGTGGCCATCACCGACGACGGACGCCTGGACCTCGAGGACCTGGACCGTCTCCTGGCAACCCGTCCCAAGCTGGTGGCCGTGGCCGCGGTCAGCAACGCGCTGGGGACCATCAACCCGGTCCGCGACATCACCGAACGGGCGCATGCCGCGGGGGCCCTGGTCCTCGTCGACGCGGCCCAGGCCGCGCCCCACATGCCCATCGACGTCCAGGCCATCGGCTGCGACTTCCTGGCCATCAGCGGCCACAAGATGCTGGGGCCGTCGGGAATCGGCGCGCTATGGGCCAGGCGCGAGCTGCTGGAGGCCATGCCGCCTTTTCTTACCGGCGGCAACATGATCATCCGGGTCACCCTCGAGGGCGCCGAATGGAACGAGGTGCCCCAGAAGTTCGAGGCCGGCACCCCCGCCATCGTGGAGGCCATCGGCCTGGGGGCCGCCATCGATTACCTGACCGAGATCGGTATGCCGAACGTCCGTGAGCATGAGCGTTACCTGTTCGAGCATGCCTGGGCCGCGCTGGGGGAGATCCCCGACGTGCGACTGTTTGGCCCCGAGGACCCGGACATCCATGCGGGGGTCATCAGCTTCGTCCTGGAAGCCGTCCATCCCCACGACATGGCGACCATCCTCGACCACCACGGAGTGGCGGTGCGGGCGGGGCACCACTGCGCCCAGCCGGTCATGCAGCGTTACGACATCCCGGCCACCACCCGGGCCAGCTTCTACGTCTACAACGACCTCGACGACGTCGAGGCCCTGGCCGATGCGGTTCGCGCGGCGGTGACCCTCTTCGCGGGCTGATGGACAACCTGTACCGCGACTTCATCCTGGAGCACTACCGGAACCCCCACAACCAGGGGGTTCTCGATCCGCACGACCTCCATTTCGCGGATTCGAACCCCACCTGTGGCGACGAGCTGTCGATGACCCTGCGCCTGGATGGCGGTCGGGTGCAGGTCGAGGACGTGGCCTTCGAAGGTCGGGGTTGCGCCATCAGCCAGGCATCGGCCTCGATCCTGACCGATACGCTGCGCGGGATGACCCTCGACGCGGTGCGGGCCATCGATCCGAAGGCCGTGCTCGACGACCTGGGCGTGCCCATCGGCCCCGCACGGCTGAAGTGCGCCCTGCTCGGGTACAAGGTCCTGCAGGGCGCGGTGGCCGGCGAGTCGGTTGAGTGGCCCGCGGAGGCGGAGGCGGTCTGATGGCCGAGCCCGGGACGGTGCTGGAGATTTCGGTCACCGACGCGCTGCGGATCGCCGGGGAGCGACGCATCATCGACGTTCGCGAGCTGGTCGAGTGGAACGAGGGGCACATCCCCTCGGCGACCCTGGTCCCCCTCGCCGACCTGGCGGGCCGGATCGAAGAGGTCGTGCCGGACAAGTCGACCCCGCTCCTCGTCCACTGTGCGGTTGGGGCCCGATCACGGCGCGCGGCCCTGTACCTGTCCCAGGTGGGCTACACCGACGTCGTGAACCTCCAGGGCCGCCTGGCCGAGTGGAAGGCGCTCGGCGGCGCCTGGGAGGTCCCCACCCCGATCCTGTCCGAGGCTGAACGCCGACGCTACAGCCGCCAGGTGCTGATCCCTGAGATCGGCCAGGAGGGCCAGCGTCGGCTGCTCGACTCCCGTGTTCTGCTGATCGGGGCCGGTGGGCTCGGATCGCCGGCCGCCCTGTACCTAGCAGCCGCCGGGATCGGCACGCTGGGGATCGTGGATGACGACGTGGTCGACGAGTCGAACCTCCAGCGCCAGGTCCTGCACACCGCGGACCGGGTTGGCATGCCCAAGACCGAGAGCGCCGAGATGACGCTGACCGCCCTCAACCCGGACGTCAGCGTGGTCCGGCACGCCGAGCGGCTGGACGCGGCCAACGTCGAGCGGCTGGTGGCCGAGTACGACGTCATCGTTGACGGCACGGACAACTTCGAGACCCGCTACCTGCTAAATGACGTATCGGTCGCGTATCGGAAGCCCGTCGTCCACGGCTCGATCTACCGCTGGGACGGCCAGGTGACAACCTTTGTGCCCTTCGCGGGGCCGTGCTACCGCTGCCTGTACCCGACTCAGCCGCCCGAGGAGCTGGCTCCTGCCTGTG
>JBKJVN010000162.1:0-24036 GCA_046717345.1 Candidatus Limnocylindria bacterium
TGCACACCCTGGGTCACGAGTTCCGGCCGGCGCCCATTCACGCCGGCGGGCTGCGCTACCACGGCATGGCGCCGTTGGTATCGCATTTGTACGAGCTGGGGTTCATCGAGGCCCGGGCGTACGGTCAGAACACGTGTTTCGAGGCCGCCATCCGGTTCGCACGGACCGAGGGGCTGATTCCAGCCCCGGAGTCGAGCCACGCCATCCGGGCCGCCATCGACGAAGCGCTCGATGCCCGAGAAGCGGGGGAGTCGCGGGTCATCCTGTTCAACCTGTCGGGGCACGGCTACTTCGACATGGCGGCCTACGACCAATACCTGGCCGGCGGACTGACCGATGTCGAGTACGAGCCGGTGGCGATGGCCACAGCCGAGGCCGTGGCGTAAGGACTTTGGGGGGCGCAGCGTCGGGGTGCCGTGCCCGTTGGTGCCCCGACGCACCCTCACTTCCTCGGCTCGCCGCTGGCGCTTTGCAAAGCGGAGTACGCTACCGACATGGCACGCGCAACCTGGAACGGGGCGGTGATCGCCGACAGCGACCGCTTCGAGATGGTCGAGGGCAACGTGTACTTCCCGCCCGAGACCGTGAAGTTCGAATTCCTGAAGCCGAGCGACACGCACACCATGTGTTGGTGGAAGGGCGAGGCCAGCTACTACACCCTGGCCGTCGACGGCGCGGAGAACCGCGACGCCGCGTGGTTCTACCCCGAGCCGTCGGACGCGGCCAAGAACATCGAGGGCCACGTCGCCTTCTGGAAGGGCGTCACGGTCGAGTCATGAGGTTGCGCGGGGCAGCCATGCCTGCCCCCACCGCCGCGTGAAGTTCGGCCTCCAGATCAGCTCCTTCACCTGGCCCGGCGGCGCAGCCGGCATCGGTCCCACCCTGGCCCGCGTGGTCCAGACCGCTGACGAGGTCGGCTTCGACTCCATCTGGGTCATGGACCACTTCTTCCAGATCCGGGGCGTTGGGCCACCAGAGGCGCCGATGCTCGAGGGCCAGACGGCGCTGGGGTTCATGGCCGCCCACTCGAAGCGAGCCCGCATCGGGCTGATGGTAGGCGGCATCCACTACCGACCACCCGGGGTCTGGATCAAGGCCACGACCACGCTGGACGTGCTGTCCGGTGGGCGAGCCTGGTTCGGGATCGGGGCCGCCTGGAACCAGGAAGAGTCCATGGGCCTGGGTTGGCCCTTCCCCCGGTTGGGCAAGCGCTTCGAGATGCTGGAGGAGACGCTCCAGATGGCGCACGCCATGTGGTCCGGGGGCAGCGGCACTCAGGGACGGCACGACGGGAAGCACTTCACGGCTACCCGGCTGCTGAACTCGCCCCAGTCCCTCAGCCGTCCGCGGGTCCCGATCATGATCGGCGGGGGCGGGGAGCGGAAGACGCTGCGCCTGGTGGCCCAATACGCGGACGCCTCGAACGTGTTTGGTGACCCCGACACCCTGCGTCACAAGTACGCGGTCCTGCGCGAGCACTGCGAGCGCGTGGGGCGCCCGTACGAGGAGATCGAGCGGAGCGTGCTCAAGGGCGTGGACCTGGAGCGCGACTCGCCTGCGCAGCTGATTGACCGATGGGGTGCCCTGGCCGAGGCCGGCGCCCAGCACGTCATCTTCAGCGTCCGGGGCGTGAACGACACGTCACACCTGGAGCGGCTGGGCGCCGAGGTCTTCCCCCAGCTGCGCGACGTCTAGGTGCCCGGGATGGCAGAGGAGTCTCCGCCGGTGAGGCGGCACCCTCCGCTCGGGCCGGCCTCTGGCAGCGCGCCGTGGCTGTATCGGTTCCTGATCAGCGGCGTCCTGCGCTTCCTGGCTCGTTGGATCTTCGCCATCCACGTCGAGCTGCGCAGCGCCGAAAACCTGCCGCGGGACGCGTTCGGGCGGCGCGTCGGTGGCTGGATCGCGGCCCCGGTGCCGCATGTCAGTTGGGCCGATCCGCTGATGGTCGTCCTGGCCCTGCCGGTCGAGCCCCGCCTGAGCTTTTTCGGCGTTGCCAGCGCCATCTTCCAGACCCGGTTCCGGCGAATGCTGTTCCGCCTCATCGGCGGCGTGGTGCCAATCTGGCCTGGCGGTGGCCCCGCGGCCTTCAACGCCCACATCGCGGCCGCCCATGACGTGCTCAGCGCCGGCTCGGTGTTCGTGATCTATCCGGAGTCGGCGCGATACCACCCGCCGCCGGACCAGCCAAGGACCATCGAACCGGGGTTCGGGTACCTGGCCCTGCGGACCGATGCGCTGATTGTTCCGCTCATCCTGGGCGGGACGCCCGAGCTGTATCGCGGACGGCGGCTGGTCGTGGATGTCCAGCCGGCGCGGAGTGCGTCCGAGTTGGCCGGGTTACCTGCCGGGACCCGGCCGCTCCCCGGATCACGTGAGGAACGTGAGGCGGCCCACCGCATCGCGAACGCCTTCAACGAACTCACGTTCCCGCTGGTCGTGGCGCAGTTTCGCGAGGACGAGGCGCGCCAGGCGCACGATCGGCGGACGTGGCCATGGCTGACTCACTGGCTGGACACCGAGGAGGACACCGCGGCTCACCGCTGGCCAAGACCGGGCGAGCCGAACGCTCCGCCAGGGCGGTGACGGTCAGTTTGGTTGTCGCCCGTGCTCACCGGGTGGCGCGGAGATCGGCTTCCACGTCGGCCAGAGGCCGGACCCCGCGTTCGCCGCTGGCTCGATCGGTGACTTCCACCCCGCCCGCGGCCAGTGACCGGGTGGAGATGGTCAGGATGGTGGGCATACCGAGCAGCTCGGCATCGGTCAGCTTGACGCCGGGGGACTCGTCGCGGTCGTCGTACAGGATCTCCACCCCGGCATCGGTCAGGCGCTGATAGAGGCCCTCGGCGGCCTCGCCGACGGCGGGGTCCTTGCCGGCCCCCAGCGCGACCAGGTGCGCCGGATAGGGCGCCACCTCGCGCGGCCAGACGATCCCTTTGTCGTCGTGGTGCTCCTCGACGATGCAGGCCACGTTGCGCCCCAGGCCGATTCCGTAGCTGCCCATGACCACCAGTTGACGGCTGCCGTCCTCCGCCAGGAACGTGGCGCCCAGGGCCTTGGTGAAGTCGGTGCCCAGCTTGAAGATGTTGCCGACCTCGATCCCCTGGCGCAGGACGACCGGCTTGCCGCACTGGGGGCACGGGTCGCCCTCGCGGGCGTTCGTGATGTCCACCACCAGGTCGGCGCTGAAGTCGCGGCCGTGGTTCACGTTCAGCAGGTGGTACCCGTGCCGATTGGCGCCCGCCACCAGGTTCGGCGAGCGGGCGGCCAGCTCGTCGACCACCACCACGGTGTCGTGGGCACCGATCGGCGAGGCGTAGCCGGGCTCCATGCCGGCGGCCCGGATCTCGTCGACGTGGGCCGGCCGCAGCCCACCCACCGCCTTCACGGCGTTGGTCAGCTTCGTCTCGTTGACCTCGAAGTCGCCGCGCAGGATGGCGGTCACCAGGCGGCCGTCGCCGGTGACGTAGAACATGGCCTTGGCCGTGCGATCGGTGCCGATCCCCAGTTGCTCGGCCAGCGAGGCGATGGTGTCCGCGGCGGGGGTGGCCACCTCCTCGGCGGTCATCGGTTCTTCGGCCGGTGGGTCCGGCCGGGCGACGATCGCGATCTGCTGGTTGGCCGCATACCCGCACGACTCGCACAGGACGAGGCTGTCCTCGCCGTGCTCGTTGAGGACCATGAACTCGTGGGCTTCGCTGCCGCCCATGATCCCGACATCCGACCCGACGATCACGGTCGGGAGCCCCAGGCGCTGGAAGATCTTCACGTAGGCCTCGCGGTGGAGCTCGTACCCGCGGTCGAGACCCGCCTCGTCGGCGTCCAGCGTGTAGCTGTCCTTCATGACGAACTCGCGGACCCGGATCAGCCCGCCCCGTGAGCGCGGCTCGTCGCGAAACTTGGTCTGGAAGTGGTACACGATGGCTGGCAGCTGCCGGTAGCTGTGCACGAAGTCGCGGACAAGGTCGGTGACCACTTCTTCGTGGGTCATGGCCAGCACCATGTCCCGGCCGGCGCGGTCCTTGAAGCGGACCAGTTCCGGACCGATCTTCTGGTAGCGCCCGGACTCCTTCCACAGGTCGGCCGGGTGGACCACCGGCATCTCCATCTCCTGTCCGCCGATGGCGTTCAACTCCTCGCGGATGACCTGCTCCACGCGGCGGGTGACCCGGAAGCCGAGCGGCAGCAGCGAGTAGATCCCGGAGCCCAGCTGGCGGACATACCCAGCCCGCACGAGGAGCCTATGGGAGACCATCTCGGCATCCGCGGGATCCTCGCGCAGGGTCGTGAAAAAGAGGCGGGAGAGGCGCATTGGGCGCCTAGGATAGCGACTCCCCGCCGCCAAACCCCTCGGCCGCCGCTGCCGCATGCACGGGCATGTGATGCTCCGCCGCGCGGAGCTGTCCGAGCGGGATCAGCGCCACGACGAGCAGGCCGCCGCTGGCGATGAGGAGGCCATCGATGCCGCCCCACTCCGCGGCGACGCCGGCGACGACCGAGCCGATGATCTGGCCCACGGCCAGGAACACCGAGTACAGGCCCATGATCACGCCCCGCCGGCCGGGGTATCCCTCGCTCACGTCGGACAGGAAGCCAACTGCAGCGGGCGTGGCCCCGGCGAGCACAAAGAGGCCGGCGGCGGCGATGCCCAGCAGGCCGGCCAGGAACCAGATCGGCAGGCTGGACGAGTGGTTGACGCCCAGGAGCGCCGCCACGAAGACGCCGCCCCCGGCCAACCCGATCCCGATGATCGTCGTCCGCCGCAGACGGGTGAACCGGGTGCCCCAGTACAGGAGCCCGCCGAACAGCACCAGCAGACCGACGCCCAGGACGAGACCAGCCTGCCACGGCTCGAAGCCCCGCATCAGGACCTGGTCCGCGAAGCGATCCGACGGCTCCTGGACCAGCTGGAACAACGCTTGCGTCCCCCACGAGCCGAGGAGGGCGTTGAGCGCGATCCAGGTCGGGGCCAGCAGCCACACCGGCCGGCTGCGGAGCACCTCGCGGTAGCGCCCGAGGTGGAACAGGGCAGCCGGCACGGTCTCCTCGCCCGGCGCGGTCGGCACATGCTCGGGCAGGTCCTCGACCCCGTAGCGCAGGATGAGCAGCGTGATCCCGTAGATCACGGCGTTGACGTAGAACGCGGTTGGGCCCATGGCCGAATACAGGAAGCCGGCCGCGGCCGACCCGATGCCCACCCCGCCCAGGGTGGCCACCTCGAAGCGGGCAACCACCCGGCCTCGCAGCGCCTGGCTGCTAGACGTGGCGATGGCGATGTACCCCAACGCGGCGGGGACGCTGGCCGCCGCGGCCGCTCCCTCCAGGAACCGCAACCCTCCCAGCAGCGGGACGCTGGTGGTCAGGGCGGTGGCGATGACCGCCACGCCGCCCATGATCGGGCCCGGCTGCATGAGGCGGTGCGTCCCGAACCGGTCGGCCAGCATCCCGAAGAACGGGGACAGGATCAACTCGGCTGCGAAGTACAGCGCCCCCAGAACGCCCGCCGTGAATGCCGACACGGCGACAACGTCCTTGTCGAACTTCGGCAGGTCGGTCAGGTAGAAGAGCAGCAGCGCACCGGTCAGCCCCGTCGAGAAGCGGAGCGTGAAGTTGCCGAGCAGAACGGCGTTGATGGATCGGGTCACGAAGATGAACGAGTCTACGGGAGGCGGGAGTAGGGGAATCGGACCCACCGCCCGCGTCGGAGAATGTGCCCGTGTCCTCCCGCGTCATCCATTTCGAGCTCCCGGCTGACGATCCCGACCGCTGCGCCCAGTTCTACGCGGATGCCTTCGGCTGGACGATCCAAAAGTGGGGCGGCCCGACCGATTACTGGCTGGTCACCACCGGCGAGGCACCCGAGCTGGGGATCGACGGCGGCATCGGTCGCCGGCAGCACGCCGATGACCAGACCACCAACACCATCGACGTGAACCATCACCAACCCCAAACACTCGGTGCCGGGCGTTGGGTGGCTGGCCTATGCCACCGACACGGAGGGCAACCCGTTCGGGATGATGCAGGACGACGAGTCGGCGGCCTAGCCCGTCGCCTCGTCGTCGCCAGCGACCGGCGCAGAAGCCTCGCCATCGGCCGGCGATTCGTCTCCCCCGGCTGAGTCGGTTGGCGGCGGGCGCCGAGCTCGACGTCGCCAGACAAGGGCGGCCCCGCTCCCCACGACCAACAGGACGCCGCCGCTCGCTGCCAGCCGCTCCCCGCCGCGGTTGTCGGCCTCGTCCAGGGTGACCATGACCGAGCCGGCCCCGGACGCGGCCGCCTCGCTGTTTCCCGCCTCCCAGGCATCACGGGCGGCCGCCAGCTCGAGGCTGGGATCCGAGAACAGGAGGCCGACCCAGGCCACGAAGCCGGGATCCGCGGCCAGCGCGGTCGTGGCTTCCTTGATGTCCTCGACCGCGGTCAGCTCGGACTCTCCCTCATCCAGCGCGGCTTCCAATCCATCGTTGCCCTCGAACGCGGCTTGCAGTTCGTCGGGCGGCGTGAGGTCCAGGTCGGCCGCCAGGTCCGCGATCGCATCCGCTTTGGCCAGCACCTGGTCCGCCACCTCGAGCTCGGCGACGACGTCGTCGAACTGCCAGCTGCTCAGGTCATACCGGATCAGCTCGGGCAGCTCCCACTCTACCGCCGCCGCCACGCCCTCGAAGTAGAGCGCGCGCGTCTCGGCGCGCTCGGTCAGCTGCGCTTCCTGGGCGTCGTTCACGACCCACTCGGACCAGAGGTCGTCGTAGGCGGCTCCGGTCCGCTCTTCGAGCAGGTCCAAGAGGCGCTGCCAGCCCTCCTGGGTGATGGCCACGCCGGTGCGGGGCGCACCCGTGGCGTGGAGTGGCTGGTAGGCCATCTCGGCGTCGTTGGCGGCGCGCCACACGGCCCGCAGACCATCCAAATCGGTCCGATCGAAGATGAGCCCCGCGAGGTGGTACGAAGCGGAATACGCGAACGCCTCGACATCGGGCCCCTCGAACCCGATGCCGGCCCAGTCGTTGAGCGGGATCTGGGAGGCCAGCAGGTCATCGGTCAGCGTGAAGGTCTCGCCGGTGACACCGATAACCTCGGCGGACTGGACGGCGTAGAACTCGGCCCATGCCTCGCCGATCCATCGGTCGCGGAACAGGTCGTGGTTGAACCAGATATGGGCGGCTTCATGCAGGGTCACCGTGGCATCGGCGTCATAGCGGACGTTGATCTTCTCGGTCAGCTTGTTGTAGATCCCCGCGTAGTCGCCCAGCCGATTGGCCGACTCCTCGACCTTGAGGTCTCCGAACACCGCCCATGGCAGCCCGATGAGCTCCATCAGTGCCGGCAGGCCATCGGTCAGCAGGTCCTGCGTGCGAGCCGCCCATTCCGGATCGTCGTCCCAGGCCCGAATGATCACGCTGGCCTCCCTGCCGCCCAGGGTCAGGGTGAAGGGGATGCTGGTGAACAGGCCCGGCCGCTCGGCGGTGACGTAGGCGAACCAGATCGATGCGTCGCTCACCCTGGCGGCGAGCCGAACCGATCCGTCGCCCTCGATGGTCTCGCCCAGCGGTCCGCCATACACGCTCGGGGTGAAGGTCGGCGGAAGCAGGACGACCACGTTGCTGCCTGAAGCCCCATCGCTGCCAAAGGCCCAGACCGGGAATGCGGCCACGCTGTGGCCGATCCGAAAGTCGCGGTCCGCTGTCCCGCCCGGGTCGACCATGTCGAAAGTGATCCGATATCCGTAGCTCTGCCCGTAATACACGGCCGCCCCGAATTCGATCTCGATCCGCGTAGCGTCGGCCGTGGCGGAGGCGCTGGCCTGGAGCGAAAACCCACCCGAGGTGACGGCCACGTTGCTCACCCCGGGCGGCACGGAGATCGTGATGCCGGAGTAGTAGATCTGCCCTTTCGACGTGTCCGCCTCGTAGGAAGTCGATACCGCGTCGATGGTCACGTGGACCCGCGCCAGGTCGGGTTGGACCAGGTACGTCGCGTCGGTGACGGTGACCAGGCCTCCGCCGGCGCGAACGTCGGCTGGGCCGATGGGAACGGCCGCGGCCAGCACGCCGAGGACGATGGCCAGAATCGCGGCCCGCGGTGCGCCCCGGGTCAATGCCGGCATGCGGTCAGCATACAGAGCGCCCGGGCAACAGCCCGGGCGCTGGTTGGGCGGGACTCTGGGCTGAGGCTTACGCCGATGCGGCCAGGCTGTCCAGGCCGAACGCGGACTCCAGTGCGGCCATGGGTCGGAACCCAACCGCGGCCTTCGGTGGCTGGCCCTTCTGGAAGTACGCGACGGTCGGGATGCTCATGATCCCGAAGTGGGATGCGATGTGCGGGTTGGCGTCAACGTCGAGCTTGTAGACGTCGACCTGGCCGGCGTACTTCTCGGCGATCTTGTCGATTTCCGGGGCGACCAGGCGACAGGGACCACACCAGGCGGCCCAGAAGTCGACGATGACCGGGCGATCATTCTGGGTCACCAGCTCGTCGAAGGTGGCGTCGGTGACCTCGGGGACGTTGGACGACATTGGCTCAGTGGTTCCTTTCGTGGACTGTTGATGGGGCGCCGCTCAGCCGGCGACCCGTTGCAGGGCGCCGACCAGGTCCAGGACGCTGCGATCGGCGATGCGGTACAGGACGGTGCTGCCCTGGCGTCGGCCGGCGACGATGCCGGCAGCGCGGAGGACAGCGAGGTGTTGGCTCATGTTCGGGACCTGGCACCCGACGTTCCGAGACAGGTCCCCGACCGAGCGCTCGCCGCCATCGGCGAGGAACTCGAGGACGCACAGCCGCTTCGGGTCCGCCAGGGCACGGGCCACGGCCGCCGAGCGGTCGCGTTGTGCCTCGGCCGGGAGAGCGGTGGTCATCACGAAGGTGACGGTATCAGTATTTGCGCAATCGCGCAAGTTCTAAGACCAACCGTCCCGCGATTCGCGACAGGAGAGGTGTCGCGGGGCGCGCCGACACTCCTGGCATGACTGTTCACCTGATCTGCCCCTGGTGCGACGACGAAGTCGCGTTCGAGGTCGACCGAAATTCCGATGAGCTGCTGTGCAGCGCGTGCGGAACGAGCTTCGACTTCGCGCCCGACCCGGCCGTCACCTACGCCCTGCTGTACGAGGCTGCCTGACGCGCTCCGAATCGGCTAGGGCTTCGGCTCCTCGCTGATCTCGATGTGCTCGATGCGGTCCCCGAGGCCCTTGTCGCGCGATGGGTCGCGCTCCCGAAGGGAGAGCAGCACGTCCATGCCGTCCGTCACCCGACCGAACACCGAGTGCTTCCCATCCAGATGCGGCGTCGGCGCGAAGGTGATGAAGAATTGGCTGCCATTCGTGTTCGGGCCGGCGTTGGCCATCGACAGCACACCCGCCGCGTCGTGGTGCAGCCGCGGACTGAACTCATCGCCGAACTGGTAGCCGGGGCCACCGCTCCCGGTCCCCGTCGGATCACCACCCTGGGCCATGAACCCGCGGATAACCCGATGGAAGGTCGTCCCGTCATAGAAGCCCGCCCGCGCCAGGTTCACGAAGTTCTCCACGGTGAGCGGCGCATCGGCAGCGAACAGCTCACACACGATCTCGCCCCGCTCGGTGACAAACCGAGCCGCGTACGACTTCGAGGTCTCGAGGGCGCCGGATGGGGGTGTCGGCCGCTCGGCCACTACGGTGAGCCGAACTTCGCGCGCGCCCGCGAATCAGTGCGCAAGGTCGATGACGATCCGGCTTGGGTCGCTGAGCAGGAAGGCGCGCAGGCACCCGTTGGGCCAGTCGGCCATCCCGACATACCAGTTGTTGACCGCTTCGAAGTCGCCCCGCTCGATCAGGTGCACGAGTTGGGTAAAGCCAGGTTCGAACTCCGTGGGACCGGTGTAGGTGAGACTCCCGTCGTCGGCGACCTTGGTGCCGCCGTTGAGAATGACCTGCATGAAGTCGGAGCCGTTGACCGTCATCGGCAGTCCGCTCGGATCCTGGACGAACGGTGGCGATGCGGGCTCGACGCGGAAGGCCGGTGTCCCGTCCTCGATGAACTCGAAAACGATGCGGTCATACCCGGGGTCGGTGCCGATCCCGGGGTGGGTACCCACCCGCACGTCGGCCACGTGGGCGATGGCGATGCCGACGGCGCCGTCACTGGTGGTGTCGGGGTCTACGGTGGGGCCGTCAATCGCCTGGTTGCAGAAGAAAACCGAGCCGACGGGCGGCGTCTCGGCATCGATAGGCTCGGCCGATTCCGAGGCACTAGGCTCCCCAGATGGCGCCTCAGCCGAGGCGGGCGGGGAATCGGAGGCACCCGGCGTGCTGGAGGCGGAGGGCGCGCAGGCGGCCAGCAGCAGCAGCGCGGCGAGGAGAAGGCGCCATATGCGGGACATCGGGCCAAGAATGGTACACGCCATGTCACGGCACAATGCGCCGGTGACCCGGCCCGATCAGCGCTCCACGTCGCCCTGGGCCGTCGCGGCCGCCCTGCTGATTGTGTACGTGGTCTGGGGCTCGACCTACCTCGCGATCGCGGTCATGATCCAGACCCTGCCGCCCCTCGTGGCCGCCGGCATCCGATATGCCACGGCGGGTCTGCTCCTTCTGGTCGGCATCGGTATCTGGCGGCGCGCACGCCGCCAGCCGGGCGAGCGGCCGAGCTGGCTCCACTGGCGCTCGGCGCTCATCATCGGCACCCTCCTCCTGCTGGGCGGCAACGGGGGCGTCGTGCTCGCCGAGCAGCGGATCCCGTCAGGGATCGCGGCCCTGATCGTGGCCACCTCGCCGATCTGGATGGCCATCTTCGAGGCTCTGGTGGCCGGGCAACGTCCCAGCCGGCTGGCGCTCGTCGGCCTTGTGGCGGGCGCGGTGGGCGTGGGCATCCTGGTAGTCCCGCTGGAGGGCGTCGCGGCCCTCGACCCGGTCGGGATCGGCCTGGTGGCGGGGGCGGCCATCTGTTGGTCACTCGGCTCCATCTACGCGCGCCGCGCTCCATTGCCGCGCTCACCATTTCAGGGTGCCGGGCTCGAGATGGTCGCCGGTGGGACCGTGATGCTCGGGGTCGGCCTCCTGCGCGGCGAGCTGTCCGCGGTCGATCCCACCACGTTCTCCAGCGCTTCGTTGCTGGCGGTCGCCTACCTCATCGTGTTCGGTTCGATTGTGGCCTTCACGGCCTATATCTGGGTCCTGCACCATGCCTCGGTCAGCGTGGTCTCGACCTACGCCTACGTGAACCCGGTGGTGGCCGTGGCGCTCGGCGCCATCGTGCTCAGCGAGCCCATGACGCCACGAACCTGGCTGGCGAGCCTGATCATCATCGGCGCCGTGGTTGCCATGGTGAGCGGCCGGCCGCGGGATGTGCCGGAGCCGGAAGCGGCCGTAGAGCCGGCGGCGGAGCGGGCCGCCTAGTAGGTCCAGCCCGAGCTGTCGTAGACCCGCCGCAGGACATGCGCTCCGTCGGTCAGCGGATCGGTCAGAGCCGGCTGTGCCTGGTCCAGGATGATGTAGGGATACAGTCGGACCTGGGCCACCTCGGCGCCGCGGAACGCGAACTCCACGATGACCCCCTCCTGCGTCTCCTGGCTCCAATCCTGCCCGAACAGGAAGTTGCCGTGGCTGCCAATTGCGTAGTGCAGCGCGCCGTCATCGGTTCGGCTGAACCCAATCGGTCCTGCCCAATGCGTGCCAGAGCCCAGGATGTGGTCGCACCCGGCCGCATAGAACATGGCCTGGTGCTGGATCTGAAGGGCAGTCCATCCCGACCGATACTCCGGCAGGCCCCATTGCGGCATGCAGAACACGAGTGCTGCTCCGGCCTCACGCGCCCGCCGGACGGCCTCCTCCGCGTTCGCTTGGTTGATCCAGGCCACGCCTGGTTGACCCGCCCCCGCCTGGCTGGCGCCCGGGATCTCGTTGAAGCCGACGAAGGCGAAGATCATGCCCTCGACGTCAACCAGGGCCGGCTCCAAGGCGGCCTCCAGGTCGGCACCCATGCCCGTGATGGGAATGCCGGCCGCGTAGAACTTGGCAATCGTCTCCAGGAGCCCCGCCACCCCCTGGTCCAGGACGTGATTCGCAGCCAGGGTGGCCACGTCGACGCCGAAAACGTCCCGCAGATGGGGCAGCACTGCCGGGTCGATGGAGAAGACGCTGCCGCCGTTTACCTGCCAGTTGTCGACGACGGGGCATTCGAAGTCGTCGACCGTGACGTCGGCGTCCCGCACCAGACGGGCGACAGCGCCGGTGTTCCCGGCCGGCACGGCGTCCACGATATTGAATCCGTAGCCAACGCTGCCTGGTGCTACCGGGTTCGGATAGATGCGCCGGTAGATGGCGTGGCCGCCGTCGAACACCCACGGCCAGCCACGGCCGAGGGTGATGGCCTGGTAGGCAACTCCTCGGTCGGGGCACGAGTCCCCGAGCGACATGAGGGTTCGGATCTCGTCTCGGTCGTACGCGGTCCAGGATTCGGGTAGGCCGATTGCGCTGCCGCGCACCGGGTAGTAGTGGCGGCGAGCCCGCGGTCCGCCGAATGGGTCAGCCGGGCCGATGCGAAGAACCTTGGTGGCCGGACTGACCAGGCCGGGTGGCAGGAGTGCCAGCGTTTGCGGGTCCTCTGCCAGGGCGGTGGGGATCTGGATGCCGTCGAGGCACTCGGTGCTCCCCACGGGGCTGACCACAGAGCCAATCACAACCGTGACCTCGCACGGGACCAGGATCGTTCCGAGGGCCAGGTGCGCGCTCACCTCGGCAGCGGTGATCTCGGACCGGAAGCCGGTCTGGCCCGTCACCACGGGGAGCGGGAACTCCGTCAGGGCCTCCGGGGTCGGGCTCGGAATGGGGGAGGGAACGGGCGTGGCGGTGGGCGACGGCCTGTGCGTTGGGGAGGGGGTTGGGCTCGGGAAGAGGCCCGCGCAGCCAGCGAGCAGCAGCAGCGAGGCGGCCAGGGCACAGCGCGCCGTACCTGTCGTACGGCCCGCCGGCGGTGCTTTGACGTACCGCTCGGCATGCCTCGCGTTGGATAGCGACTCCGCCATGGTGTACCCATATTGCGACCGATTCTCGGAGGATACCCATGCGACGCCGGCGACCCGACTATCATCGGTCCCCCCATGAGCAACGAACGGGTCGCAACCGCCCTCGATTTCGGCACCGGCACCTCGACCAACCACCACGACGGCGTGCGCTGGATCGACTACCAGAACATCACCTGGAACCCGGTCTTCTGCAAGCGCTGCGACATCTGCGTGGACATCTGCCCCAAGGGCACGCTCGTCCTGCGCGACGACGCCATCCTCGAGCTGGAGAACTGCATCCTGTGTGGCCTGTGCGAACGCTATTGTCCTGACCTGGCGATCGAGATGATCCCGGCCTCCCTGGCGGCCTACGCGGCGAAGGGTGGCCAGAAGGGGGGCGGCCAGGAAGGCGAGGGCCACCAGACGGCCGGCGCGGAGACCGAGACCTAGACCTATGCGCCGCCTGGTCCAGGGCAATGAGGCGGTCTTCCGGGGCGCCATCGCGGCGGGGGCCTCGTACTACGCCGGCTACCCCATCAGCCCTTCCACCGAGATCCTGAACGTGGCCTCGGGTTGGGCGGCCGAGCACCCCGAGTTCGGCTTCCTGCAGGCCGAGGACGAGATCGCCAGCGCCAACTCCGTCATCGGTGCCTCGCTGGCCGGGGCCAAGGCCTTCACCGCCACCAGCGGTCCCGGCTTCAGCCTGATGCAGGAGGCCATCGGCTACGCGCAGAAGGTTGGCGTTCCGTGCGTGTTCGTGGACGTCCAGCGGGTTGGACCGGCGACCGGGATGCCCACCATGCCCGGCCAGGGCGACATCCTCCAGGTTCGGTACGGGAGCAGCGGAGATTACACCCCCATCGCGCTGTATCCGAACTCGGTGACGGAGGCCTTCACGCTGGCGGTGGCGGCGTTCAACGCGGCCGAGGAGTCGCGTTCCCCGGTGGTCCTCCTGTCCGACACCTTCGTGGCCCACCTGAACGAAGTCGTGGACCTGGACGAGCTGGAGGCGAGCGTGACGGTCGCGCCTCGCGAGCTCGCGCCCCTGGCCCGCAACGGTGAGGCCGACCCGCGCTTCTTCGCCGGGGTCCTGATGTACGAGCACGGCCCCAACGCCGGCGAGCCGGCCACCGCGGACGCGGACGAGTACCTGCGCCAGTTCTACGCCGCCAAGCAACGGCACCTGGCAGTCGCGAACCGATACGCCCTGTACCAGCACGGCTGGAACATCGACGCCAAGACGCTGGTGATCTGCTACGGGATCGTGTCGCGCGTGGCCGCGCCCCTGGCCCCCGACTACGCCCTGTTCCGCCCCATCCGGATCCATCCCATGCTCACCGACGAGCTGCGGGCGGTGGCGGACGGATACGAAACCATCGTGGCCATCGAGGCCAACGATGGGCAGTACGCGGACATGGCCGAGCTCGCCCTCCGGCGTGAGGTCAAGCGCGTCCCGCTGCTCGGCGGCCGGATCAGCCTGGAGGCCGTAAATGCCGGCCTGGAGCGAGTCCTGGGCGACGGACCCGATGAGCCGCCCATCCCACCGGCACCCACTGATCGCGTTGCGCGCCCGCTGGGGATCGGCTGATGCCCGAGGCCGCCTTCGCTGAGCTCGGCTTCAAGTCCAAGCTCAAGATGGACCTGTTCCCGACCATCTGGTGCCCCGGCTGCGGCATCGGCACGATCATGATCGAGCTGGCCATGGTCCTCGACGAGCTGGGACTGGACCACACCAATACCGTGCTCGTGACCGGCATCGGCTGCACGGGGCGGATGGGCAGCTACATGAAGTACGAGTCGGTCTACACCCTCCACGGGCGGACCCTGCCGGTGGCCGAGGCCATCAAGACCGTGCGCCCCGAACTGAACGTGATCGTGGTGGCGGGCGACGGCGACACGGCCAGCATCGGCGGCAACCACCTGATCCACGCCATCCGGCGCAACGCGCGGATCACGGTCCTGTGCAACAACAACGAGATCTACGGCTTGACCGGTGGCCAGACCGGGCCTACCACGCCGACCGGGACGAAGACCCTGTCCTCCCCGGGCGGCAACCCGAACACGCCGATCAACCTGCAGGGGATCGTCCGCAGCTCCCCGCACGCGTTGTACGCACGGACCACGGTCTACCACCAGCCTCAGATGCGGACCGCCATCCGCGAGGCGATCAGCCACGACGGGTTTGCGTTCGTGGACATCACGTCGCAGTGCATCGAAAACAACGGGCGACGGATCGGGTTCGCCAACGCAAACGACATGCTCACCTTCTACCGCAAGACCTACAAGCGGGCGCCCAAGGGCGCGGACCGATTGGGACCTTTCGAGCTGGGCATCGTGTACCCCGAAGGCCACGCCGAACGAACCAACGGGGCCCAGGCCGATGGCGCCGCCAAGCCCGATGCCGCCGCGCCAGTCCGCCTCACGGGCGCGGACGATGCGGTGGCCCCAACTTCTGCGCCGGTGGAGGCTTCCGCGCCGGCCGAGGCTCCGGAGCCGGCTGCGCGCCCCTCGGTCTCCGATGACGAGAAGGCGCGCAAGCGCGCCGAAGCCCAGAAGAAGCTGGCCCTCATGCAGCGCCTCGATCCGGCGGTCAAGCTGCGGGTGGCCAAGGGCGAATTGACGCTGGCCGATGCCCTGCGCGAGGCCGGGGTCGACCCGGCCGAGCTCGAGGCCTAGGGTCGGCCGGGGGCAGGATGGCGACCCGCATCGCGCTCGACGGGGTCGGCGGCCAGGGAGTCCGACTCATCGCTGGGGTGCTGGGCACGCTGCTGGCCCGGATGGGCAAACAGGTGACGGTCCTGTTCGACTACGACTCCTCGGTACGCGGCTCCATGTCCGATGCGTTCGTCACATTCAGCGACACGCCCATCGACAACCCGGTGGTCGAGGAGGCCGACATCCTGCTCCGTCTGGCCGACCGGGGGCACCTGCGAATCAGCGGCCGCAAGGTCGTCACTGACCTGGGCCTGGGGTTGCCCGGCGACGAGCAGATCCCGTTCGCCTCCCTGGGGTCCGAGCACTTCGGCAAGGAGCTGTTCGGAAACATGATCGCGCTGGGGCGTCTGCTTCGGCTGGCGGGGATCGAGTATGACGAAGAGGCGATTCGCGGCTCCTTACCGCGGCGTTACCAGGACGAAAACGTGGCGGCCATCCGCTTCGGGTACGACCTGACCGATGCGGAGATCGCGCGGCTGGCGGCGGCCGCGCCGCCGTCGCGGTTCGAGATGAACGAAGCCGCCACGGCCCCATGAGCCTCGACCTGGCGACCATCCGCTCTGCGCCCAAGGCCCTGCTCCACGACCACCTGGATGGTGGCCTCCGGCCGCGGACCGTGATCGAGCTCGCGGCCGAGACGGGGTACCGCGACCTGCCGACCACCGACCCCGACGCGCTGGCGACCTGGTTCCGACGCGGCGCGGACGGCACCAGCCTCGAGCACTACCTGGAGGGATTCGTCCACACCGTTGGTGTCATGCAGACCCCCGAAGCCCTGGAGCGAGTCGCGGCCGAATGCATCGAGGACCTGGCAGCCGATGGGGTGGTGTATGCGGAGGTCCGCTTCGCGCCGGAGCAGCACCTCCAGAACGGCTTGAGCCTGGACGAGGTCGTGACCGCAGTCCTCGCGGGACTCCGGAGAGGGGCCGAGGGACGCCCCATCACCACGGGCCTTCTGGTCAGCGCCATGCGCCAGGCGGCACGCTCGGTGGAAATCGCCGAGCTGGCGGTCCGTCACCGCGACCACGGCGTGCTGGGCTTCGACATGGCCGGTCCGGAGGCAGGCTACCCACCCACCCGCTATCTGGATGCGTTCCAGCTCATCGCCCACGAGAACTTCCACTTCACCCTCCATGCCGGCGAGGCGTTCGGGCTGCCGTCGATCTGGGAGGCGCTGCAGTGGTGTGGCGCGGAGCGGTTAGGGCACGGGGTCCGGATCGTGGACGACATCACGGTCCATCCCGACGGCCGGGTGTCGCTCGGCCGCCTGTCGGCCTACGTGCGGGATACCCGGGTCCCGCTCGAAATGTGCCCCAGCTCGAACGTCCACACCGGCGCCGTGCGTTCCATCGCCGAGCATCCGTTCGACCTGTTGCGTCGCCTTCGATTCCGGGTCACGGTCAATACCGACAATCGCCTCATGAGCGGCATCTCCCTGACCGATGAGTTCGCCGTGATAGCCAGGACGTTTGGAATCGGCCTGGACGACATGGAGTGGCTGACCTTGAACGCGATCAAGAGCGCGTTTCTGCCCTTCGACGGCCGGATCCGGGTCATCAACGAGCAGATCAAGCCCGGTTACGCCCGGTTGCGGGCGGCCGCAGCGGCCGCCGAGATCGCGACGGGCTAGACCTCAGACGACCTAGTCGTCGTCCTCCTCGGCATCGTCGTCCTCGTCGGCGTCATCCTCATCCTCGTCGTCGGAGTCGGCATCCTCCGGCTCGTCGACGTCCTCTTCCTCGACGGTGCCGTCGTCCGTATCGGCATCCTCCGGCTCATCAACGTCGCCCGGCTCCTCCGATGCCTCGACGTCGCCGCCCGTGTTCAGCGCCGGCTCGTGGCCCACCGCGGTCGCCATGCTGAGGGCCGCCAGCGTCCCGGCGACCAGCATGATCAGGGTTCGACGATGCTGGAGCAGCCATGACCGATACATGATGTCCCTCGACTGAGATTTCTTAGCCGAACCTAGCCCTCGAATCCGGCCCCGACACCGGGACGATCCTGTGCCTCACCTGCGTACTTTCGGCTCGCGCTCGGTCAGGCGTGAACCGCTGACGGCTCCACTTGGGTGAGGGCCACATCCACCCGCGCGATTTGCTCGCCGGTCAACGGGCGAAGTGGCGGCCGAACATCGGGTCGGACCGGCACTCCCCGTCTGCCGAGAACGTGCTTCACGGATGGGATGAACGGCTGCGCCTCCATCGCACCGCGCAGGGCATCAAGGCGCGACGAGCCGAAGGGGCTCGGGGCGTCGAGCACCGAGCGCACCACGTCGGGGAACGCGGCCGCCAGTCCGCTGACCGTGCCCACCGCCCCGGCCGCGAGAGCCTGGACGATCAACGGCTCGGAGCCGACCAGGACGGGGAGGCCCAGCTCCAAGTACGGCGCGACGTCATTGAACGGCGACTCCGACACCTTCAGCCCGACCAGATTGTCGGCCCGCCTCCCGACGCGGCGGATGACCTCCGTCGGTAGCGGGTACCCGCTGCGCCGGGTGAAGATGTAGATGAAGAAGGGGAGCGGGGCGCACGCGGCCGCCGCCGCCACGAGGTGCTCCGTCAGCGCCTCTGGATCGAGTGGGAAGTAAGGCGGCGGGATGACCGCCACGCCGTCGGCCCCAATCGAGGCGGCATGGGCGGCCAGGGCCGTGGTGTCGGCCGTGGTCTGCGCGCCCGCGTGGACCAGCAGCTTGCCCTGCACCACAGCGCGGAAGGCAACCGCGGTCTGGCGCCGCTCGTCCATCGACAGGAGCATCCCCTCCCCTGTGGTTCCGCAGCAGAACACCCCATCCGCCCCGTGGCCCTCCAGGAAGGCCACCATCGGTCCAATGGCTCGCTCGTCGAGGGTGGTTCCTGCGTCAGCCAGCGGAGTGGCGGCGGCGACGATCAACGGAGGGTGACCGAACGACCAGGGAAGCGGCATGGGCCGGACTGTACCCCGGGCGACTGGGTACGTGCGAAAGCATCGGTGTACCATCGGCCGCGCATGACGTATGTCATCACCGAGCCGTGCATTGGGGTCAAGGACGGGTCGTGCGTCGACGTTTGCCCCGTGGACTGCATCCATGCCACCGACGACGACACCATGTTCTTCATTGACCCCGACGAGTGCATCGACTGCGGGGCCTGCGAGCCGGAATGCCCGGTGACCGCCATCTTCGCCGAGGACGCGACCCCTGAGCAGTGGACCAACTACATCCAGATCAACGCCGACTACTTCAAGACCAAACAGTAGTCCCCGACGCGTGGCCGTCCGCCTGCTCGCCCTCTACGCGGCCCCCGAGGACCCGGCCGCGTTCGAGGCCCACTACCGTGATACCCATGTCCCCATCGTCCGCCGCTACCCGGGGCTTCGCGACCTGCGTCTGACCCGGACCGATGGGGTGGGCGGTCGTGCGCCTGCTTTCTACCTGATCGCCGAGATGGCCTTCGACTCCCGGGCCGACCTGGACGCCGCACTGGCCTCGGAGGCGGGGGTAGAGAGTGGGAGGGACCTCCGCAACTTCGCGAGCGCCGGGGTGACCATGTTGGTCGCGGACGACGAATCCGATATCTGACCGATGCCGGACCGATACGCATGACCGAACCGGAAGCCCCCGTCGCGGCCGATCCGGCCAGCCTGGGTTTCGACCGGATCCGATACGCGCGCGACGCCGCGCGCGGCGTGGCCACCGTGACGATCGATCGTCCTCAGGTCATGAACGCGTTCGACTTCCGCACCCTCCGTGAGCTGGGCGCCGCCTTCGAGCAGGCGGCGTGGGACGAATCGGTATCGGTGATCGTGGTCACCGGCGCCGGAGACAAGGCGTTCTGCACCGGGGCGGATCTCGACGAGCAGGCGGCCATGGGCGCCACCAGCGGGCAGTACTGGCGCTGGATGGGGGCGTTCATCGAAATGCACGACCGGCTGCGGAGCATCGGCAAGCCGACCATCGCCCGCATAAACGGCGCGTGCGTGGGGGGCGGCAACGAGCTCCAGATGGCATGCGACCTGGCGGTCATGGCCGACGACACGTACATCCGGCACGTGGGACCGGAGCACGGTTCGGTGCCCGCCGGTGGCGCCACCCAGTGGCTTCCGCTGCTCGTCGGCGATCGGCGGGCGCGCGAGATCGTGATGCTGTGCGAGCCGATCCCCGCCGGCCAGGCCCTGGAGTGGGGGCTCGTGTCGCGGGTCGTGCCGCGCGGCGAGCTGGATGCCACGGTCGATGGGCTGGTCACCAACCTGCGCCGCAAGCTGCCGGAAGCGCTGCGCTACACGAAGACCCAGCTCAACTGGTGGAAGGACCTGGTGTGGGCCCAGACCGTGACCCATGCCCGCGAGTGGCTGGCCCTCCACTCCACCGACGACGAGACCCGCGAAGCGGTGGCCGCATTCCACGAGAAGCGCCCGCCCCGCGTGGAGGCGCTGCGGGCACTCCAGTCCGGCGCCGGTCGCGTGTGCCCCGACTGTGGCCAGTCCGGTTTGTCCGCATACGCCGAGTACTGCGGCGCCTGCGCGGTCAAGCTCCCGTCGGTCTTCGAGTCCATCCCGTGATGCGCGCACCATGACCGACGAGCCGCTGGTCCTGGTCGAGCGCGACGAGGCGCGCCGGGTCGCCCTCGTCCGTCTGAATCGGCCCAAGCAGCTGAACGCCCTGAACGGGCCGACCATGGACGCGTTGTGCGAGTCGCTGGAGGCCCTCGATCGCGACGACGCGATCCGGGTCATCGTGGTGACGGGCAGCGAGCGCGCCTTCGCCGCGGGCGCTGACATCGGGGAGATGGCCGGTGCCTCGCCCATCGACATGCTGCGCACGAACCGCATCGCGCAGTGGGATCGGGTCCGCAAGATCACGAAGCCCGTGATCGCGGCGGTCGCCGGCTGGTGCCTCGGCGGCGGCTGTGAGCTGGCCACGGCCCTGGACATCATCATCGCCGCGGAGAGCGCCCGCTTCGGTCAGCCCGAGATCAAGATCGGGGTCATGCCCGGCGCCGGCGGGACCCAGCGCCTGCCGCGGGCCATCGGCAAGAGCAAGGCGATGGAGGTGATCCTGACCGGCGAGCCGATCACGGCCGCGGAGGCGGAGCGCATCGGCCTTGTCTCACGAGTCGTGACCGACGAGCTGCTGGTCGAGGATGCCCTGGCCCTGGCGGCGGAGATCGCCAAGCGGGCGCCGCTGGCCCTTCGTCTGGCGAAGGAATCGGTCAATGCCGCGTTCGAGATGGGCCTGACCGATGGGCTGGCGCACGAGCGCCGCCTGTTCTACCTGCTTTTCTCGTCCGACGACCAGAAGGAGGGGATGACCGCCTTCCTGGAGAAGCGCGAGCCCAACTTCAAGGGCCGCTGAAGCGCTGTCGACGGACCGTCAGCCCTGCTCGGGGATGGGCGCCTGGTCGTCGCTGTGATTGACGCTGTGCTAACCTGTGTATATCGTATGGCAGTTAGACCTAACCTGTCAACACAGTACGAAGGTGATTGGGTGACACCTGGAGGGGAGAATTGGCGACATCAATGACGGTGCCGGTGGCAAGCGACGCCGCACGCCGTTCCCCAGCGCCCGGCGACCTGGAGCTGGTCCGCCAGTTCGTGAACACCTTTGACGTGGAATCGGACTGGGAGGGCTTCTCGTCGCCGGCCGACCTGTCGGGCTGGATGGCCGAGCGCGGCCTCTTGCCCACCGGCCGGCGCCTGACCGAGCGCGACGTCGCGACCGCGCGCGCGTTCCGCGAGGCCCTGCGCGACGTCCTGGCCGCCAACGCGGGACAGGCCAACGGACTGGAGGCGCGCCGGCGGCTGGACCGGATCGCGGCCCGATACCCGTTGCGGATGCGCCTGAACGGCGGGGCGCGGCTCGATGGGGATGGCGGGAAGGGCATCGCCCCCGCCGCGGCCCGCCTGCTGGCGTCGATCTACGACGCCATGACCCTGGGCACCTGGGAGCGGCTCAAGGTATGCCGCAACGACGATTGCCAGTGGGCGTTCTACGATCACTCCCGGAACCATTCGGGGGCGTGGTGCACCATGGCCGTATGCGGCAACCGGATCAAGGGCCGCACCTTCCGCCAGCGCCACGCGGGGAGCGCGGCAGGCTAACCGGCGCGGCTGGCTAGAATCGGTCTCGTGGCCGAGCCTGCGTACGAGACCATCCGCTGGACCCTCGCCGACGGCGTCGGCACCATCACCCTCAACCGCCCCGACTCGCTCAATGCGCTGAACGCGATCATGCGCCGCGAGCTGCTGTCGGCGGTCAAGGCCGCCGGGCGCGACGTCGCGGTGCGCTGCCTGGTCATCACGGGTGAGGGTCGTGGCTTCTGCTCGGGTGCAGACCTGCGCGCCGGCAGCGGCGAACGCCAGTTCCGCCGCGTCCTGACCGACGAGTACAACCCACTCATCACCGCCCTCCGCGAGCTGCCCAAACCGGTGGTCGCGGCCGTGAACGGGGTCGCCGCCGGGGCCGGGGCCAGCATCGCTCTGGCCTGCGACCTGGTCTACGCCTCGGAGGACGCGCGCTTCATCCAGGCCTTCGTCCGCATCGGCCTGGTGCCCGACTCGGGCTCGACCCGATCCCTGGTTCGGACCCTCGGTCGCCATCGGGCTGCAGAAACGATCTTCAGCGGTGAACCGATGTCGGCCGCCGACGCGGCCGAGGCGGGGCTCGTCAACCGCGTCTTTCCGGCGACCGATTTTGCGGATGGGGTGCGTGAGGTGGCGCGTCGCCTGGCGGCGGCCCCCACCGCGGCCATCGGACTGGCCAAGCGGTCCATCAACCAGGCCGAGCAGGCTGACCTGGCCGCCAGCCTGAAGCTGGAAGCCGAGCTCCAGGAGCTGGCCGGACGGACCGAGGACCATGCCGAGGGCGTGACCGCATTCGCCGAGAAGCGCGACCCGCGCTTCACCGGCCGTTGAGGGACATCCAGCGCATCGGGGTCCTGGGCGCCGGGACGATGGGGGCGGGGATTGCCCAGGTCGCGGCCGAGGCCGGCCTGGAGGTGGCGCTGCTCGATCCGGTGTCCGGGGCGTACGAGCGGGCGCGTGACCGGATCGGCGGCTTCCTCGAGCGACGGGTGGCCAAGGGCGAGCTGCACGCAGGCCTGGCCGAGGCCGCCATGGGCCGCATCCACGAGGCCGAGTCGGTGGCCGATCTGGCGGCCGCGGAGTTCGTGATCGAGGCCATCCCCGAGGAGCTGGACCTCAAGCGCGACGCGTTCCGACAGCTGGATGCGGCGGCCGCCCCTTCGACCATCCTGGCCACCAACACCTCGGCGCTGTCCGTGGGGCGCATCGCGGAGGCCACGACCCGCCCGGGGCGAGTGGTGGGGATGCACTTCTTCAACCCCGTCCCGCTGATGGCGTTGGTCGAGGTCATCGGCGCCTCGGGTACCGATCGGGACGTCGTGGAGGCCGCGGCGGCACTGGCGCGCCAGCTGGGCAAGACGCCGGTCGAGGCGGCGGACACGCCCGGGTTCATCGTCAACCGGGTGGCGCGCCCCTTTTACCTCGAGGCGCTCCGCATCCTGGGTGAGGGCGCGGCCGAGGCCCCGGCCATTGACGCCGCCATGCGAGCGGCCGGGTTCCGGATGGGCCCCTTCGAGCTCATCGACACCATCGGCCTGGACGTCAACCTGGCCGTCAGCGAGAGCGTGTGGGAGGCGTTCGGGCGGGCGCCGCGTTACATGCCCCACGCCTTGCAGCGGGTCCTGGTGGAGGCAGGGCGATTGGGCCGCAAGGCCGGCGCGGGCTTCTACGACTATGGGACCGATGGGGAACGGGGTGCTCCCTGGGCGGGCCTCGCTCCGGATTCGGCGCCTCGTGGCACGGAGCCACTCCACGCGGATGCCATCCGCGACCGGGTCCTGGCCACGGTCGTCAACGAGGCCGCTTCCGCGGTGGAGGATCGGACCGCCAGCCCGGCGGCCATCGACACCGCCATGCGCCTCGGGACCAACTGGCCCGAGGGACCCCTGGCCTGGGGCGAGCGTCTGGGCCTGGGGCGTGTGACTGGGACCCTCGAAGCGCTGGCGGGCACTGCCCCCGATGCCCGCTACGCCGTGGTGCCGCTCCTGCGCTCCCTGGCGGGGAGTGGCGGGTCCTTCTTCGACGCCGCCTGATGGGGGCCGAGCCTCAGCATCGGTATCGGGCGGTGGTCTTTGACATGGACGGGCTGCTGCTGGACACCGAGGTCGTGTGGCAGGCGGCCGAGGAGCAGCTTTTCGCCGCTCACGGCGCCGTGTTCACGCGCGAGGATAAGATGGCCGTGATCGGGACCGCATTCGACACCACGGCCCGGTACTTCGCCGAGCGCCTGGGTCAGCCGCCGGAGCGTGGTCCGGCCCTGGTCGAGGAGATGGTGCTTTCCATGTACGAGGCCCTGC
>JBKJVN010000163.1:0-15194 GCA_046717345.1 Candidatus Limnocylindria bacterium
GGGGGGCAAGTTGGGGCTCGGGGATGCATTGATCGCGGCGGTAGCCGTCAGCCTGGGTGCGACCGTGGTCACACGCAATCGGGCCGATTTCGAGCGGCAGGGCGTATCGGTCCTGTCGTACTAGTCCGTGCGGGTATGCTCGGCTGCGTGGGCGGTCTGACGGTCGAGGGCGGGCAGGCGGAGAGGTTCCCCGTAGGTCGCGGCGTGATCGAAGCCCAAGCGTTGACCAGCGCGTCGGGCGACCACGCCATCCTCCTCAGCCAGGCCGATATGCCCCGCGTCCTCCTCCTGGCCGAGCCGGGTTTGGTGGAGAGCACCGGCCGGGAGCGGGTCGTGGTCATGCCGTTTGATGAGGACGTTGAGACCCGGGTCGACGGCGACGCGCTGGCGACCTGGATCGCGGCTCCGTATGACGTGCCGGTGGCCGCCGGGGAGGGGCGCATCCCAGTCTGGGCCAGCGGTCTGGGGTTCGTGGTCGTCATCCTGGGCATCGTGCTGATGGTCATCGGCAGCGCGGTCGTGTTCAGCTGGCTGCTGGACCTGGTCGCGGCGTAGGCGAGCGGCTTGATTCTGTTGGCGGCATGACCATTCAACTGCCGGAGTCCGGGCTGATGGCCATGCGCATCGGTCTCGAGTTCGGTGGGCCCGAGGCCTTCGTCGACAGCCTCGAGCGGGCCGTGACCGACGGCGGGGCGGGCGGGGCCAGCGTCGTGGCGCTCCTCGATCGGGGCGACCTGGGGATCCATATCCCGCATCGGGACGGCCCCGCCTGGAACGTGGTGCCGATCCTCCACCTGCACCCCGGGGAGCAGCCCACCGAGGCGGACTGGGCACGGGCCAACGCCATCCTCGAGCGCCTCGAGCGCTACCGCTAGGGACGCGCCGGGCACCCTAGAACAGGATCACGCCGTTGGCCGGCGGCAGCTCCCCGGCGGCCATAGCTGTGAGGAGACGCCGGCCGCTCCTCGGAAAGTCCACCAGGACCGTCCCCGCTTCCCGTAGCGCGCGCCGGTTAGCTCGGGTCGCTTGGACGACCACGACCAGCCGGTCCAGCTCCGCGTCGCGCTTCTTCAAGTTGGCCGCCCGGAGTTGAGCCTGGACATCGGCGAGTCGGGTGTAGAACTCCAAACCAATTCGCCCGCCGGCCACGGTCAGCACCGCGTCCAGTGCCCGCTGATCGCCAGCGCGCGGGATCGGGACTTCGAAGGCCCAGCTCCCCGGCTCACCCACCTTCTCGCGGAAACGCCGAATCAACGCCACCTGCCCGGCATCCCGTATCGCCTCGCCCTCGGGGTAAAGCCTGATCCGCGCCCGCAGGCCTACCACCGCCGCATGTCTGGCTAAGAGGATCGGCGGCATTCCCCGATATCCGCGCTCGTTGCGAAGAACCGTCGGGTGTGACACCCCCAGCACCGATGCCACGGCCTGCGCGGTCAGGCCCGCACGTCGTCTCGCCTGGCGAAGCTCGCTAGCAGCATCATCCAGGTCGCGGCCCATCCACCAAGTCGCGCGTGCCATCCGTTGCTCCCGGTTTGCCACCGGCCGATGGTGGTTCGGCCGGCTTAACTGTTGGTGACCGCCCCGTTGTTCATCACATGTACCGATCGGCCCTCGTTTCCTCGCGGATCTATTCAAAATCGGTCCCGGGAGGCCAGTTTTGGGCGATTCCGGTCACCCTGTGTACAAAAAGACGCCTTCAGGGCTCGAAACGGGGCAGCGCTCCGATTTCTTGGCCGATGTGTACACATCATGTACATCTGCCCGGCGCAGCGCCGTTGGAACGCTAAGGGGCGGCGAGGGCCGTGCTAAGGGCCTCGGCGAGGATCGACAGGGACTGGTCGATTTCCTGTTCGGTGGTGACGAGGGGCGGAATGATCCGGACGACCTGGCCCCAGGTGCCGCAGGACAGGAGCAGGAGCCGATGCATGAGGGCTTCGGTGATGACCGCCTTGGCCAGGTCGGGGCGCGGGGCCAGGGTGTCGGGATCGGCGAACTCGAGGCCGATCATCAGGCCGCGGCCGCGAACCTCCGCCAAAGACGGGTGGCCGGCGGCGGCGGCGCGCAGGCCGCTGAGGAGCCGATTACCGAGCGTCTCGGCGCGGGCGACCAGGCCCTCGTCCTCGAACACGTCGAGGGTCGCGACGGCCGCCGCGCAGGACACCGCGTTGCCACCGTACGTGCCGCCGTGGCCACCTGGCGGGAACTTGGCCAGCAGGTCGCGGGGAGCGAGGATCCCCGACAGTGGCATGCCCGACGCAATGCCCTTGGCCATGACCGCGATGTCGGGCCGGACGCCACTCCACTCGGTGGCGAAGAATCGGCCCGTGCGCCCGTAGCCGGCCTGCACCTCGTCGACGATGAGCAGGATCCCGTGGCGGTCGGCCAGCTCCCGCAGGGCGGGGAGGAAGCCGTCGGGTGGGACCACGTACCCGCCCTCCCCGAGCACCGGCTCCACCAGGAACGCGGCCACGTCCTCCGGATACACCAGCGTGGCGAACAGCTCGTCCAGCTGCGACATCGTCCAGGCCAGGGCGGCCTCCTCAGACCGCCCAGTCGGGTTGCGCAACAGATACGGGTACGGCGCGAAGTAGGCGCTGGCCAGAAGCGGCTCGTAATGGCCGCGGTTCTTGATCGCGGACGAGGTCAGCGACATCGTCCCGTGGGTCCGCCCGTGGAAGCCGCCCCGGAACGCCACGATCGCCGGCCGATGGGTCGCGATCTTGGCCAGCTTGATGGCCGCTTCGATGGCTTCCGCCCCGGAGTTCGAGAGGAACAGACCGATGTCGTCATCGGCCTTAGGGTTCGGAAAGTAGCGCGGCAGCCGCTCGTGGAGCTCCAGCCCGGGCTTGTGGTACAGGATGTTCTGCTGGGCGTGGATGATCTTCCCGGCCTGCTCGGCAATCGCCGCCGCCACCCGGGGATGGGCATGACCGGTATTGGTGACCCCGATCCCGCAGGTGTAGTCCAGGTACCGATCTCCATCGTGGGTGACGATCCACGACCCCTCCCCGCGGTCCACGACGAGCTCCGTGTAGCGCGCCCACACGGCGGGGACTCCGGCGCGGCGCGCCAGCCACACGGCCGAGTCGTCGGCGCGCTCGTCCAGCATCGGTCCGGCGGGGGCTTTGGTCGTCATCGGTCTGGCTCCATCCGCGGAACTCCCTGTCGCTACGCGGTTACCTGCCGCGGATGGTAACCGTCTGGCCGGCCTCCGCCTGGCGGCGGGCCTGCCACAGCTGCACCGCGATGAATGCAGCCGCCAGCAGCAGGATCAGCGACCCGAGCACATTAACTTCAGGCGGGATACCCAGCCGGCTGACGCCGAACACCCACAAGGGGAACGTCAAGGTGCGTCCGGCGTTGAAGACGGTGATCACGTAGTCGTCGATCGACAGCGAAAAGGCGAGCAGTGCCGCGGCCAGGATGCCGGGGAAGATGAGGGGGAAGGTCACCTTCCAGAAGGTGGTCCAGGCATCGGCGTACAGGTCCATGCCGGCCTCTTCGAGCGATCGGTTGAAGCCGATCAACCGCGCCCGGACCGTGACCACGACGAAGCTGATGTTGAACATGATGTGCGCCACCAGGATGGTGATGAAGCCCCGGCCCACGCCCATGGAGACCCACAGAGTCAGCAGCGAAGCCCCGAGGATGATCTCCGGCGCGGTCATGGGCAGGAAGATCAAGATGTTGGTTGAGCCGCGGCCCCGGAAGTCGTATCGGGTCAGCGCCAGCGCGATCAGGGTCCCGAAGATGGTGGCCACCAGGGTCGAGATGGCGGCGATGGTGAGGCTCGTCAGCATGGGCCCCGTGATGTCGGGCCGGCCCCATAGGGTCAGATAGTTGTCGAGCGTGAAGCCTTGCCAGGTGATGTTCTGGCGCCCGCCCGGGTCGTTGAAGCTGAAGATGACCATCACCACCAGCGGGGCGAACAGGAACACCACGACCAGGGCGGTGATGACCGGCAGCACGAGGCCGGACAGGCGCTGACCGATGGGGGTGGACCGGATGGGCGGGGCGGCCGCGGTCATCAGCTCGTCACCATCAGGTCGTCACCATCAGGTCGTCAGCCGCTCGGTCCCGACCACGCGGGTGTAGATCGCGATCAGCAGTGTTACCCCCACCAGCAGGACGAAGCCGAGCGCTGACGCGGCGGGGAAGTCGTTGGCGTTCAGGTACTTGAACTGAATGATGTTGCCGATCATCGTCACGTCCCGGTTGGCGGCGCCGATGAGCTCGGCGTTGATGAAGTCACCGACGGCCGGGATGAACGTCAGCAGCGATCCGGCCACTACCCCCGGCAGCGAGAGCGGGAACGTGACGCGCCAGAAGGCCTGGAAACGACTGGCGAACAGGTCCATGCCAGCCTCAATGAGGCGCGGGTCGATCTTCTCGAGCGCCACGTACAGCGGCAGGACCATGAATGGCAGGAAGTTGTACGTCAGCCCGCCGATCACCCCAGCGGGGGTGGCGATCAAGTGGAACCCCTGGTCCAGCAGGCCCCATTCCTTCAGGGTGCCCAGCAGGATCCCGTTGTCGGCCAGGATCATCTTCCAGTTGAGGGTCCGGATGATGAAGCTGACGAAGAACGGCAGGATGACGATCAGGAGCAGCGCGTTCTTCAGGCGTCCGCCACGGAAGGCGATGGTGTACGCCATGGGATAGCCGATGAGGAGGGTCAGAAGGGTCGTCGCGAAGGCGTACGTCACCGATCGGATGATCTGGTCCGACGACTCGGCGATCACCTCCGGGTAGATGCCGAAATTCCAGGTCAGCTCGTACCCGGATGAGAGCGAGCCTTCCTGGAGGGAGACGAGCAGCATGAACGCCATTGGGATCGCGAAGAAGATGATCAGCCACGCCCCGCCGGGCAGCAGGAAGAGGTAGGGGATCAGGCCGCGTCCGCGGCTCATGGCACGGCTCGCGCCGTCGACTAGGCGATCAGAAGGTGGACGTCAGGACATGACCTGGAGCCACAGGTCGTTCCATTCGGTCTCCTCGTCTTCGGTGAGCTGCTTGTAGGGGTAGGTGTTCGCGATTTGATCCTCGGTCGGAGCCACGGTAGCCGCGAAGACCTCGAGCTCGTCTGCCCCGGCATCGTCCCCGTCCGCCCTGGCCGCGTCTGCATCGGCTTGGATCCGCTCGGGTACCGCTGCGACCGGCGAGAAGTAGCCGATGTACTCGGCCAGGGTTGTGGCGGGGACCGGGTCGTACCAGTAGTTCATCAGCTGATGGACGGCGTCGACGTTGGTGGAACCGTTGGGGATGACCAGGTTGTCGTTCCAGCGTATCCCTCCCTCGGCCGGGACTACGAACTCGACGTCGGCGTTGTCGTAGAGCTTCATCTGGGTCACGTCGCCTGACCAGGCCACGGTCAGGGCCAGGTTGCCGGCCGCCAGCTCGTCGTAGTACTCGTTGCCGTAGAAGCCGCGGAACTGTCCGGCTTCGGCCGCGGTCAGCAGCTTCTCCTGGGCGCGCGTCACGTCGTCCATCGTCGCGTTCGCGGGCACAATGCCCAACGAAAGCAAGCTCAGGCTCAGCATGTCCCGGGTGTCGCTGAAGAGCCCGACGCCCAGGTCCCTGAATGCCGGGTCGAACAGGTCGTCGAAGCTGGTGATCTCACGCCCGGTAATGGTCGGGTTGTAGCCGATGCCTGTGACCCCGCCCTGCCAGTACACGCTGTACGCATTCCCCGGGTCGAACCATTGATCGACCGCGAAGCCGGCCGCGTTGGCGGCGAGGTTGGGCAGCTTCGAATGATCCAGCTCCTGGATGTAGCCGAGGCGGATGAGCTTTTCGACCATCCAGTCGGTGGGCGTAACGATGTCCCACCCGGTCGGGTTGCCGGCCTCCAAATCCGGGAAGATCGTCCCGAAGAACTCCTCGTTGTCGTTGATGGCCTCCACGTAGTTGACGTTGATCCCGGTCTGCTCGATGAAGGCGTTGAGGGTCGGGTATGGGGTCGGGTTCGGGCTGCTCTCCTCGTCGATATCGATGTACGCCGGCCAGTTGGCCCATTCCAGCGTGACCCCCTCGCCGCTGGGCGTGCAGGCGGCGATCAGCGCCGGCAACGACAGCGCAGCGCCCAGGGCAATGCCACCCCGACCGGCCCGGCCCAGGAAGGCCCGCCGGCTGATCCGGTCATGGCGCATGGCCTGCAGAATGGCCATCTCGATCCGGCTGCGCTGCTCGTCAGACATCGAGGTCTCCTTCTTCCTCCGGGGCATGGGGGTCGCCGCCGACGTGCTCCGCCGGACCGGCAATCACAAAGGTGTGACGCGGCTGCCAGGTGAGCCGGACCTTCTGGCCATCGGCCAGGGCCTCGGCCACGCCGGCCGTTTCCAGGTTCTGGGCATACGCAGTCATGCGGTGGCCATCGTGGGTCTGGACCAGGTACTGGGTGCTGACCCCGATGTAGCTGGCGTCCAGGACGGTCCCCTCCACGGCGTTGAGGTCCGCGGCGGCGGCCTGGCCGTCGCCAGACTTCACCACCCGCAGCTTCTCGGGGCGGATACCTAGTCGGACCTGGCGCTGGCCGTCCTTGCCGGCCGGGGCCCGGATCACCGTCCCGTCGGTGAGCCGAATGGCGATCATCCCGCCCTCGTGGCCGGCGACCTCACCCTCCAGCAGGTTGGACACGCCCAGGAAGCCGGCCACGAACGCGGTCTCGGGCCGCTCGTACAGGCTCTCCGGGTCGCCCAGCTGCTCGATGTGCCCGGCGCGCATGACCGCGATCCGGTCGGACATGGTCATCGCCTCGTCCTGGTCATGGGTCACATAGATGAACGTGATCCCGACCTCGGTCTGGATCGACTTCAGCTCGATCTGCATCTGCTTGCGCAGCTTCAGGTCCAGCGCGCCGAGCGGCTCGTCAAGAAGCAGGACCTGCGGGTGGTTGATCAGGGCCCGGGCCAGGGCGACCCGCTGCTGCTGGCCGCCGGACAGCATGGTCGGCTTGCGCTGCTCAAAGCCGGGCAGCTCCACCAGCTCCAGCATCTTGCCCACCTGGGTCTTGATCTCCGCGTCCGACACCTTGCGGCGGCGCAGCCCGAAGGCCACGTTCTCGTAGATGTTCAGGTGCGGGAAGAGGGCGTAGTTCTGAAAGACGGTGTTGACGTTGCGCTTGAACGGCGGGAGGCCGGTGACGTCCTGGTCGCCGAGATAGACGGTCCCGCTGGTCGGTTCCTCGAAGCCACCGATCATGCGCAGGGTGGTCGTCTTGCCGCAGCCCGAGGGGCCGAGCAGGGAGAAGAACTCTCCGCGCCAGATGTCGAGCGAGAGGTCGTCAACCGCGACCGTCTCGTTGAACTGCTTGGTGACCCGCTCCAGGCGGACGTCAACCTCGGGCAACCGGGCACCCTCCAACGTCCGGGCAGTATAGGTCGCAGGGCAACATTCCCGGAAGGCACGCCGAGTGGGCGCTGATAGACTCGCCGGACCGATGGACTTCGCCATCTCGCCTGCCCACGAGGACATCCGGCGCACCGTTCGGGACTTCGCCGAGCGGCGAATCGGTCCGCAGGCGGACGAGATGGAGGTCCGCGGCGAGTTCCCCGCGCAGCTCATCCGCGAGGCGGCCGACCTGGGGCTGTTGGGCGTCCCGTACCCGACCGATATCGGCGGCACCGGCCTGGACAACCTGGCCTACGCCATCACCATCGAGGAGCTGGCCAGGGTGTCGGGGAGCGTGGCGATCATCGTGTCGGCGCACACGTCGCTGGGTGCCGGCCCGGTGGCGATGGCCGGCACCCCCGAGCAGCAGGAGAAGTTCCTCCGTCCGCTGGCCAGCGGGGCCAAGCTGGGCGCCTATGGGCTGACCGAGCCGGGGGCTGGCAGCGACTCCCGGGGGACGAAGACGCGGGCCCGCCGCGACGGCGACGAGTGGATCATCGACGGGGCCAAGCAGTTCATCACCAACGCCGGGGTGGCGGACATCTACATCGTGGCGGCGGTGACCCAGGGCGCCGCGAAGGGCGGGGCCAAGGGGGGAGCGGAGGCGGGCCGGATCAGCGCCTTCATCGTGGAGAAGGGCACGCCCGGATTCACGTTCGGCCGGCTCCTGGAGAAGCTGGGCCTCCACGCCTCGGCTACCGGGGAGCTCCTGTTCGACGGCTGCCGGATCCCGGCCACCAACCTGCTGGGCCCCGAGGGCGAGGGCGACAAGCTATTCCTGAAGATCCTGGACGGTGGCCGGATCGGGATCGGCGCCATGGCCCTCGGCCTGGCCCAGGCGGCCCTCGAGGCCGCATCGGCCTATGCCAAGGAGCGCGAGCAATTCGGCCGGCCCATCGCCTCCTTCCAGGGCGTGGCGTTCCAGATCGCCGACATGGCGACCGAGATCGATGCCGCGCGTCTGTTGGTGTACCGCGCGGCGTGGCTCAAGGATGCAGGGAAGCCGTTCAGCACCGAGGCCGCCATGGCCAAGCTGTATGCCTCGGAGGTGGCGGCGCGGGCGACGAACGCGGCCATCCAGGTCCACGGCGGGTATGGGTACGTGCGCGAGTACCGCGTGGAGCGCTACCTGCGCGACGCGAAGCTGACCGAGATCGGGGAGGGGACGAGCGAGATTCAGCGTCTCGTCATCGCCCGCAATCTGCTCGGCATCCGGGCCATGTAGGCGGTGTTCGGGACCGATTCACCTGCGGCGGCCTGGCGACCCTCACCCGACTACCTGGACCGCAGCCGGCTGCGCCGGTTTCTGACCGATGTCGGCTGCGCCGACCTGGAGGACCTTCAAACCCGGGCCGAGTCCGATCCGGCCTGGTTCTGGTCGGCGGCAGTGGCCGACCTGGGGATCCGTTTCGATCCCGAGCCCGAGACGGTGCTCGACGTGTCGCGCGGGCCGGAGTGGGCCCGCTGGTGGGTGGGCGCCGGGTTCAACTACGTGGCCGCGGCGGTGGACGATTCGGCGGCCGCGCGGCCGGACGAGGTGGCGCTGGTATGGGAGGGGGAGGACGGCGCGGTCCGGGGCCTCTCCCGCGGGGGGCTGCGGGCCGAGGTGGACCGCGCGGCACGGGCAATGGAGGCCCTGGGGGTGGGCCGCGGTGACCGGGTGGGGATCTTCCTGCCCATGATTCTCGAGGCGGTGATCGCGGTCCTGGCCGTCGGGAAGCTGGGGGCCGTCTACGCGCCCATCTTCTCGGGGTACGGCGCGCCCGCCGTCGCCAGCCGGCTGGCGGACTGCGAGGCGCGGCTGCTGGTCACCGCCGACGGGTTCTGGCGGCGCGGGAAGCCCGTGGCCATGAAGGCGGTGGCGGACGCGGCGCTGGCCGAGGCGCCATCGGTGGAGCGGTGCCTGGTCGTGCGTCGGCTGGGTGACGCGGCCGGGGAGGTGGCCTGGACGGCTGGTCGTGACGTGGCCTGGGACGAGGCACTGGCGGCGGCCGGCGGCGAGCCGCTGGCATCGGTCAAGACCGATGCGAACGATCCGTTCCTGGTGATCTACACCTCGGGCACCACCGGACGGCCCAAGGGGGCGATCCACGTCCACGGCGGGTTCCCGCTCAAGAGTGCCGTGGACCTCGCGCACTGCTTCGACCTCCAGGCCGGGGACGTCCTGTTCTGGTTTACCGACATGGGCTGGATGATGGGCCCATGGGCGGTCTGCGGGGCGTTGCTGCTGGGCGCAACCCTGGTCATCTACGAGGGAACGCCGGACTACCCCGGCCCGGATCGGCTGTGGGCGCTGGTCGAGCGGCATCGGGTCACCCACCTGGGGATCAGCCCCACCGCGATCCGGGCCCTGATGACCCACGGGTCGGAGCCGGTGCGCGCCCACGACCGGTCGTCGCTGTTCGTGCTGGGCTCCACCGGGGAGCCGTGGAACCCCGACCCGTGGTGGTGGCTCCATCGCGCCGTGGGCGGGGAGCGTCTGCCAATCATCAACTACTCGGGTGGGACGGAGATCAGCGGCGGGATCGTGGGCTGCACCACGATGACTCCCATCGCTCCGTGCTCGTTCGCCGGTCCGTGCCCCGGCATGGCGGCTGACGTCGTGGACGCCGCGGGGCATCCGGTTCGCGGCGAGGTGGGGGAGCTGGTGATCCGCCAACCGTGGCCAGGGATGACCCAGGGCTTCTGGCGCGACCCGGATCGGTACCTGGAGGCCTACTGGCGGCGCCTGCCGGGAGTCTGGGTCCACGGCGACTGGGCGCGCATCGACCCCGACGGCTTCTGGTACATCAGCGGCCGCTCGGACGACACGATCAAGGTGGCCGGCAAGCGGATCGGTCCGGCCGAAGTGGAATCGGCGGCGGTGGCGCACCCGGTGGTGGTGGAGGCCCTGGCGGTGGGCGTGCCGGACGAAGTGAAGGGCGAGGCAATCGTGCTGTTCGCCGTGGTGCGAGCCAGCGCGGAGTTGGGGGAGCCACTGGCGAACGCCGTGGGAGAGACCGTCGTCGATCGGCTGGGGAAGTCCTTCCGTCCCGCCGCCGTGCACCTCGTTCCGGCGCTCCCTAAGACCCGCAACGGGAAGATCCTGCGGCGCGTGGCGCGCGCCGCGTACCTGGGCCTGGATCCGGGAGACGTGTCGGCGCTCGAGGACCCCGCCACCCTGGAGCCGATCCGCGCCCTGCGCGGCTGACGGACCGATGCGCCCGCGTCGACAAGTCGCCCGGAGGGCCATGTGCCTCGCACTGCTGGCCGGCCTCCTGGTCGCGCCGGCACCCGCGGCCGCCGTGGACCCAATCCCCGGCACGCCACTTCCGGCCGAGCCCGAAGCCGTCGTGGTGCCATTCGTCACGGACGCCATCGCGTTCGATCTCGATGGCGACGGGACACGCGAGCTGGTGGTGGTCACCGCTTCCGACACCGATCCGGGGCTGGCAGCGGTTCAGGCCTGGTATGTCGATGGCCTGGCGTTGGGCGCGTCGGCCGCAGCCCCCGGGAACGTCGTCCCGCTGCGGCGCTCGGCGAGCGGTGAAGAGCTGCTGAGTGGGGTGGGCCGCGCCCGAATCGACGATGAAGGGATGATCGCGGTCGAACTGGACGATCCCGCCAAGCTTTTCCGTGCCCATCGGGACGGGCGCGAGATCCTCCTGGTCGCCACCATCGGCACCAACGCCCAGCTCGACGGCCCGTGCTGCCTGACCATCTGGCAGGCCGTGGACAATGACCGCACCCTGGAGCTCCGGCTCGTGGCCGCCACCCACCGCTACGCCGACCAGCTGATCGCCGCCGACATGGATGCTGACGGCACTGATGAGCTCCTGGTCATCGAGGGCCCGATCAACTCGGCGACTGAGGTGCTCGACCTCAACCTGCTGCTTTGGAGCGGGATCAGATTCGAACCGACGGCGTTCACGATTCCGGACGTCTCCGCTTGCTGCGCGACGCTTCTGGACGCCGGAGACAGCGACGGCACTCCGGGCGATGAGGTCCTGCTGGCCGGGCCGCTCGTCGGGCCTGGGCGGAGCCAGCCGACCGGTCTTCACCGAGTGAGCCTGCGACGCGCGGGCGTGCCTTTCGTCGAGCGCGCCGACATGGGCGAGGTGGTCGCCGCCCAGGCGCTCAGCCTGGAAACCGGTCCGGCGGTACTGACAGCCGACGGCTCGATTCTCTTCCTGTGGTCATGGCCCCGAGGCGGGCAGGCCGAACAGTTAGCCGCCCGGACCGGTAGCGGAGTGCCGTCCGCGGTTTTCGGCACGGGTGCCGAAACGCGGATCGTGGCGAGCGCCGCCTTCCAGGGTCCGGGGTCGGTACTGGTGCTTCCCGGCGATTTGTCCGGCGGGGCGGGCCCGTCCCTGGCGTTCGGGCGCGACACACGCGCCGGCGCATTTGTCGCGACGCAGAACGACTTCAGCGGCTCGCTGACGACCTTCTTCGGCGCGATCCCTGGCGGCCTGCCCGGAGACAGCGACGTGTACGTGTTCGGCGGGAGGTTGGTCCGCCCCGTATCTGATCCGGACGTCCTGGCGGAGGCGGCCTCCATCGCACTCCTGCCCGGACTCGAGCCGGTCGGCACGGTCGGCCCTGGCGGCGCCTGGGTCGCGCTCCTGAGCGAATCCGAATTCACCGGCCTCGACGTTGACCCGCCGGCCGTTGCACTGCAGACCCCCCGGTCGCCTTCCACGCTTCGGCTGGTCGCGACCTCATCGATCGTCGAACCCGAGGCCAACGGGGGACACCTGGCACCCACGTTCCTCGGCGTGGCCACCGACCCGGATCTTCCGCCTGGGCTGATCGTGGGCAGCGAAGCGGCCTACGCCGAGATCAGCGGTCCGCCCGGCACGACCGTGTGGTGGTCGACGCGCCGCGACTCCGGCGAGCTGACCATCGGGGCAGACGGAGTCGGCCGGATCCAACTGCTCCAGGCGGCCGGTCCCAACGCGCCCGACGGCTCGGGCGCCACTGCCAGCATCTGGCTGGTGACCCCCGCCGGTCACGCGTACTACGGCACGTGGCGGATCCGCGTGTACCGCCAGGCCCCCTCGCTGACCTTCACCGCGGACGATGTCCTGGTGGACTTCAGCCCCACCGTGTCAGGACGGACGGTCCCCGGCGCCACCGTCACGGTCGACGGCCAACCCGTCAAGGTGGCGGAGAACGGGTCGTTCGAGGCATCGGTGGAGGCGGGCCTCCTGCCCACCGACGTGCGAGTGGTGGCCCTGGACCCGGTCGGCAACCGGTCTGAACGGGTAGTCAGCGTGGTCTGGCCGCTGGACTACCGGCGGCTGCCGTTCGTGCCCATGGCCGTGCTTTTGACCATCGCGGCGGCCGCCGTCCTCTTCCTGCGCCGGCCCGACACGGGGCCCAGCCGGCGGACCCCGGACGACGGAGCCACCTTCGAGGAGATCGGCGGCTAGACTCGGGCCATGCCCCTGGTGCGCCCGCTGCGCGGGCTCGGCTATGCGCTGGATCGGTTCGGCAGCGGCGACATCCCGGCCCGGGTTCGACGACCGGGCGAGGGAGCAGCGTCCCCCGGACGCGTTGCGGACCTGACCGATCTGGTCTGCCCGCCGTATGACGTCATCAACGACTCCCAGCGCGCGGCGTTACTGGCGCGCCACCCGCGCAACGCGGTCCGCCTGGAGCTCAGCGCGGAGGCGGCCCCGCACCGGGCGGCCGCCGAGGCATTGGCTGCCTGGCAGGCGGACGGGACGTTGAGCATTCGATCGCGGGCCGCGTTGTACGCGTACCGCTATCAGGCGGCCGACTCCGCGGAGTCGGCGGAGGTGCGCGGGATCCTGGCCCGCATCCGCCTGGAGCCGTGGGGGCCCGGGATCCGGCCCCATGAGCACACCCTGCCCGGTCCCAAGGAAGATCGGCTGGGACTGCTCCAGGCGACCCGTACCCAGCTCAGCCCGATCCTGGTCCTGTACGCGGACCGCTCGGCGCGCTATGCGCCGCTCATCGAACGGGCGGTCTTCGACGAGTGGCGGGCCCGTGACGGGGACGGGCTCTTGCATCGCACCGGGGTGATCGAGTCCGACCAGGGCCTGGCCGCGTACCTGTCCCGGAGGCGACTGGTGGTCGCCGACGGGCACCATCGGTATGAGACCGCGCTGGCCTACCAGGCCGAAGTCCGATCCAGACCGATATCCGGCGAGGCTGCGCCGGGCGCCCTGGCGGCGGACTGGGTGATGGCGGTCCTGGTCAATGCCGCCCAGGAGCAGCTCGAGATTCGGCCCACCCATCGGCTCCTGCGCCGAGCCGATGCCGATCGGCTGCGGGCCCTGGTCCAGGGCCCCGATCCACTGTTCCAGGCCGTACGGGTGGCACCCGAGCAGCTGGCCCAGCGGTTGGCGGACCTGCGCGATGCCACCGAAGCGGTGTTCGGCCTGGTCCTGCCCGACGGGGAGGGGTGGCTGCTGATCGGGGACGTGGATGCCGCGGCCGACCGGATGCGACGCGAGCCGGTCAGCGCACCGGCCCGCCGGCTCGACCTGGCGCTGCTGCATGCCGCGTTGCTCGGCGACCGGCTGGGCATCACCGAGGCGGACGTGGCCGGCGGGGAGACGCTCCTCTACACTAGGAGCGAGGCCGATGCCCGCGCCCGCGTTGCCCGCGGCGAGGTGGCGGCGGCGATCCTGGTGCGCCCCACCCGGCTGGAGGAATTGACCGCGGTGGCGGCTGCCGGGGACGTCATGCCGCAGAAGTCGACCTACTTCTATCCGAAGCTGCTTACCGGGATGGTCTTCTATCCGCTGGAGGGTTGAGCACACCGTGGTCCAGGCCATCAAGCGCGACGAGGTCTTCATCGAGCCCGAAGGCATCCACGTCGAGACTCATCAGCCGGAACGTCGCAGCCGCAAACCCCCGCTTCTCCTGGTGCATGGCGTGCTCACCGGGTCGTGGCTGTGGTCGAGCTTCGCGTCCTATTTCGCCGAGCGTGGCTGGGAGGCGCATGCCCTGAACCTGCGCGGCCACTTCACCTCCGACCTGGCCGATCTGGAGGACACCCGGATGCGGGATTACGCCGATGACATCGGGATCGCGGCCCGCCAGCTGGGGCGCCCACCGGTGCTGATCGGGTGGGGGATGGGGGCCCTGGCCGCAATGCTGTACGCGCAGTCGCGCCCCGTGTTGGGCCTCGTCCTGCTGGCGCCCTCCCCGCCGGCCGCCGCACTCCCCCGACGCCCGGCCGACCATGAGCTGAAATCCGTCCCGGGCGTGTACGACGCCGCGTGGTGGGGCTGGCTGGCCCCGCTGGACGAGCTGCGGGCGTGGATGCCGGACATGACCGATGAGGAGCTGTCCAAGATGCAGGAGCTGCTGGTCGGCGCGCGCGAGTCGGGACGCGCCCGCCAGGAGCGGATGTTGGGGGTGGCCATCGACCCGAGCCTGATCCGGATGCCCACCCTGGTCATCGGTGCCGGCCTGGACGACGTCATCCATCCGTCGGAGGCGCGCCGCACGGCCGACCTGCTGGGCGCGACCTACGAATACATCCCCGGGGCCAGCCATTTCGGGCTGGTCATGGGTTCCGAGACCTGGCCGGCGGTGGCCGCGTCCATCCTCGGCTGGCTGGAGGAGCGGCGCCACGGGATGATGGCCGCCAACGCCGACCTGGTGGGGGCCGTTCGCCGCTAGGGGCGCTGCTCCTCTCGCCTCCGTTGAGGGCCGGCGAAGGGCGATTGCTATACTCGCCGCCGCCCGCGTTCGGGGGCTCGGGAGCGCCACGCCGCATTCGTCTAGAGGCCTAGGACACCGCCCTCTCAAGGCGGAGATCACCGGTTCGAATCCGGTATGCGGTACCA
>JBKJVN010000164.1:0-4827 GCA_046717345.1 Candidatus Limnocylindria bacterium
CGGGGACGGGAGGCGGTCATGGGGGGCCTCGAGATGGCGCGCCGAGCAGGATTCGAACCCGCGGCCTGGTGGTCCGAAGCCACCCGCTCTATCCACTGAGCTACCGGCGCCCGTTTCACGCTCAAACAGAGCGGAATAGTGGCAATCCTACCCCGCAGTGAACCGAACTTCTCCCTTCGAGGGCTGGCGCAGCAGATCACGGATCCTCGCCCCGTTGCTGTCGAACTGGAGATCCCGAGGAAGGTGATCAGCGGCCAGGTCGTCGAGAGCCAGTTCGCCGGCCTCGACCATCAGCATCACCTGGGCTGCCGTCAACGACTTGGTGACGCTCCCAATAGAGAACTGATCCTCGACCCGTAGGTCTCGGACACCGTCCGCCTTGCCCGCCGTCCCACTCCAGGTGCCCTCGGCGGTCATCACCGTCGCTGACATCCCGCCTTCCCTCGCCAAGTTGTCCAGGGCCGCCTGAAAGTTGGCCGCCAACTCCGCGGTCACTGGATCCTCGCGGATGGCAGCAAACGTCGAGATGGGGAAGGCCGCCGGTTGCTCGGTGTCCGCCGATGCAGGGGAAGCCACCGTCGATTCGACCGGGGCCGTAAGCTCCGTGCTGCTCGGCGTCGAGGTCGCTGCTGTGGACGCGGTCGATGCCTGGCCGGCATCAGACCCACAGCGGAAGCGCGAGCGCCAGCGTCACAACGATGACGCTTCCAGTCCTGGTGATCATGCCGCCCTTCTTCTTGGTGGTCAGCTCCATCGGCCGCTCTTGGGTGCCATCAGCCGGGGTGGAACTCGATCGAGTCGATGATCGGCGTGGCCTCTTCGATCACTTCCTCGAAGCGCTCGTCGGGCGCCATGACGGCGATCGCCAGGGTCCGCATCGACATGCCCTCCGGGAGGTCGACGAGGAACAGGCGTAGGCGCTTTCCTGGTTCCAGCGCGTGGATCCAGCGGTGACCGTCCGTGCGGTATGCCCAGCAAACGCGGCCGGCGGGGGACAACGCAACATCTATTGCCACGGCCTCGACACCACCGACGCGCGCGGCGACGGGCGCAGTAGTTTCGAAGTTGGGGTCCGCGATGACCGCCTGCGCGAACGCAGCAGCATCGGCCGGCACCGGGCCTTGTGCACACTCCGACCAGAAGACGACTGGATCGGTGAAGTCGATAAGACCGTCGTCTCCAACGTCCATCGAGTAAGGGCTCGGCGACGAGTAGGTGACTTCGCCGTCGAACTGCGCAAAGAGCATGGGGACCGGCTGGCCGTTCTCGGTCGTCGTGCTGGCCATCCCCAACGCGCCCTCGATCCCCACCGACACGCCTCCGTCCCAATGCGAATTGATCTCCTGCTCGACCACGGTTGCACCGTCGTCCGCGAACAGCCGGACCGAGAAGGTGATGTAGCCCCCGTATGGCCACCTTGGTCCGTCCACGCGCTCGAACTCGAATCGCTCGTACGGGGCACCGGAGGTGGTGGCGTACAGGAGCGGAACCTCTCGCCCGAGCCAGTCGGCGTAGACATCCACGTGCCCCTCGGCGCCTCGACCAGCGATCCGTGCGGCGAGGAACTCCTCCAGGCGTTGTGTTGCCTTTGCCTCGGCAACCGCCGGGTCGGCTTGCGCGAACGTCGTCGGGCGCCAGTTGCTCACCACCCATATCCCGCCCGGGCCCTGGCGGTCCGGCTGGACAAGGTCGAGGCTCACCGACTCGTAGGTAAGTTCGTCGAGCGTCGGCGCGCACGACTCGCCACCCTGTTGCGAGTCAGGCTGAGGCGGGTAGAGCGGGTTCGTGCGGCCCGGCGCACAACGCAGGAACCGTTGGTCGGTGAGGGAGTAGTCAGCGCCACCGACGAAGACGTTCTGCATGTATGCCTCCCAGCCCAACACCTCACGGAGGAACCGGTCGACGAGTTCGACCTGACCGTTGTAGAGGCGCTCCCACTTGACGTAATCGTCACCCGCGAGCTGCGCGTCGACCTGCCACGTGTAGTCCGGGTCACCGGCGTCGGCGAGCCGTTGGGCTTCTTGCACCTCCTCGAGGCTCGACTGCGGCCACATGGTGTCCGAGATCGTCACCGTCGGGTCGGGACTGGGAAGCTCCGCACCCTCCCGCAGCCACAGGCCGCCGAAGTTGTCCGTGAGGGTGTCGGTCTGGGGGTCGAGGACCAAGGTCCAATCGCGGAGCCGCTCCTCCAGCGGAGGGCCGCTCAGGGTCTCGGCCTCGCTCCCGTCGTCGCACGTGTACACCGGCGCGGGGATGACGAGCTGCGTGCCGCCCTCGATCCGCCCGGCCCCCGTCATCGTTGAGGGGGTGCCCGAACACACCGTGGCGACGTCTTCGCGCACCACGATCTCGACGGCGCCGTCGGCCGAGACCTGGACGGTCATCGTCTGCGTGCCCCCGTCGGCGTCGCTGGTGGAGACCCACGTGCCCTCGAACGGGCCTTCCGGCATGACCGGCAGCAGGAGTCCGGAACCAACGGCCACGGCTCCCATCGCCGCGACCAGCAACGCGACAGCGACAATCAAGAGCGTCCTTCGCGGGAGCGCGATCGGCCGAAGCCCAAGCCAGGGACGATCCTGGGGCGCTGCGCCAGCCGTGCGCATGATGTCGTCCAGCAGACCGAGATCCGGATCTGCGCTGCGCGTTCGCAGGAACTGTGTGATCACGTCGTCCGTCGGGTGGTCAGTGCGATGGCTCATCGGTCCGCCTCCAGCTCGCGCGCGAGCGCCGCTCGCGCAGCATGCAGCCGCCACTTTGTCGTGCCTTCGGGGATGCCGAGCTCCCTCGCCAGATCCGCCACCGGAACCCGATGCAGGTGATGCATCACCAGGAGATGCCGATGGTCAACTCTGAGCCGCTCAAATGCGGTTGTGAGCGCCGCCATCTCGGCAGCCGCGCCGGTCGAGTCCTCGCTCTGATGATCCAGGGCGTCATCGAGGGCAACCTCTCGCGAGCGGCGGCGGCGGCGGAGAGCATCGCGGCATCGGTTCACGATCATCTTGTTCAGCCATGCGTCGAACCTGGTGCGGTCACGGAGCTTGGGAAGGTGACGCCAAGTCGCCACGAACGCTTCCTGGACGACGTCGTGCGCATCGGCCTCGCTGCCGAGGATCGCCGAGGCAGTTCGAAAGGATCTGTTGAGCCGAGCCGCAACCAACGCCTCGAAGGCGTCAACATCGCCGGCTGCGGCCCGCTCGACCAGATCCTCGTCGCGAACGGCCACCATCCCGATGCGCTCCGTCATGTCCACACCATAAGGACGACCGCCGATGGGCTGGCGTTGGCTACAGCGCCGAAGAATTCGTCGAACGCGACATCTTGCGGTCGGTCGCGGGTCTGCCGTTCCGATCAGCCACCTGCGCGTTGTGACCTCGATGCTCGGCGCGGCCGCGGCGAAGATGATGTTCCCGGGCGAAGGCCACGCGATCATCTTCATCGACTGGGCGCAGATGCTCGAGGCTTTAATCTACGGGAGCGGGCCTGACTCGGGGTGTTGCAACCGGCGACTGCTGAAGGTTTCGTCCAGCCACGCCGCAGCGCGAGGACCGACCCCCTCATCCTTCAACGGAAGATGCCGCCGAATCAGGAGAGCAGATAACTCGGCGCTCTACGCTCCCCCGCCGCCCACTCTCGGTGCCACAGCGCATCGGCCGGGATAGTCCGAAGCCACCCGCTCTATCCACTGAGCTACCGGCGCCCGTTTCACGCTCGCACGAGCGGAATGGTGGACATCCTACCAGCGCCCAGTTCTGCGCCTCGGCTGTCACCTATTGGGGCAGATCCGTCCCTGTAAGGGCATAGTGGCCACCGTATTGGCTCGCGTCGCGGCACCGGACGAGGTTGAGTCCGTCTATCGGCAGGACGGTGATCGACTGTGGCGGGCGCTGTACGCCTTCGCCGGTGATCAAGATGTAGCCTCTGACGCGGTTGCCGAGGCCTTTGCCCAAGCGCTGCGCCGGGGCTCGGCGATCCGAGACGTGCGCAACTGGGTCTGGCGCTCAGCCTTTCGTCTCGCCGCGGGGGATCTCAAGCGCGGGTCCAACCTTCTGCGGGGACCGATGCCGGAAGGCGCCTTTCATGACGCCCACCCGGATGAGCAACTGCTTGCTGCCCTCCAGGAGCTCACGCCACAGCAGCGGGCGGTCATCGTCCTGCACTACTACGTCGACTGCCCGGTGCGCGAGATTGCGCGCCGCACGGGCATCAATCCGCTTGCCGTTCGCGCTCACCTCAGCCGAGGCCGGAAGCGCTTGCGCGTGTTGCTTGGTGATGACCGATGAATGATCTGCACGCTCGTTTGCGGACGCTCGACAACCTGTCGGCGCCGAACCTCTGGTATGACATCGAGGAGAGAGCTCTCGCCATGCAGCCCACACAGCGGCGCCGTCCATGGGTCCTGATTACCGTCACGCTCTTGCTGGCCCTGGTCATCGGTGGCGCGGCACTCGTCGGGTCGGGCATTGTCAAGTTGCCGGTCCCGGTCCCTCCCGAGCCCTCACCGAGTGCGTCCTCGAATCCTTCAGCGGCTCCATCCTCGACCCCCGACCAAGCTAGGGAGCCGGCCTGGACCGCCACCGGCGACATGATCGAGGCCAGCGGCGAGACGTTCACCCTGCTGCTCGATGGCACGGTGCTGGTGACGGGCGGCTACGGCCCCATCCCCGACAGCCCACTGACCTCTGCCGAGCTGTACGACCCGGGCAGCGGGACTTGGACCGCCACCGGGAGCATGGTCGTGTTCCACGGCGGTCACACCGCCACGCGGCTGCTCGATGGCAGGGTGCTGGTTGCGGGCGGCGGCAGCGCCAGCGGCCCACTGGCCTCGGC
>JBKJVN010000165.1:0-4935 GCA_046717345.1 Candidatus Limnocylindria bacterium
CCACGCCCCGGCTGGTGGCCACTTCCAGGCGACGGCCGGCGCGAGTGGCCTCGATCACGAAGGTCTGCGTGCCCTGGCCGGTGTCGACCACGGCCTCGACCCGATCACCCTTCATGGCGTGAGAGTACCAGCGACATCTCCCCTTTTACCGGGCATAGTGCCCCGGTCTCGTAGCATGTGCGCGTGACCGCGCCCGAGCCGCCACGCCTCCCGGAATCCCTCGCTGAGCGATACGTCCTCGAACAGCGGCTCGCGACTGGCGGCAGTGCAGAGGTTTGGCGGGCACGGGATACGGTTCTGGAGCGTCCGGTGGCCGTCAAGGTGCTCCACCACCACCTGCTGGCCGATCCCACCACCCGCACTCGCCTCATCCAGGAGGCGCGGGCCGCGGCGTCCCTTTCGCATCCCGGCATCGTGGCCGTCTACGACGTGGCGATCGACGAAGAGGCGTCGGCGGCCGTGATCCTCGAGCTGGTCGAGGGCGAGTCATTGGCCGATCGGCTCAAGCGTGAGGGCGCGTTGCCGGCGCGGGCCGCGGTGCGGATTGCGGCCGAGGTCGCTGAAGCACTGGCCCACGCGCACGAACGCGGCGTGGTGCACAGGGACGTCAAGGCCGCGAACGTGCTGCTCGGCGCGCATGGCGAGGCGCGCCTGGCGGATTTCGGCATCGCTCGCCTGCTGGCGGACGAGGCCCAACGGCTGACCGATATCGGCACGATTGCCGGCACGCTGCGATATCTGGCCCCCGAGCAGCTGCGGGGCGAGCCGGCCGGACCGCCGGCCGACGTCTATGCGGTCGGCGTCCTGCTGACCGAGATGCTGACCGGACAGCCTCCCTATCAAGTGAGCTCGCCGGTCGCCCTGGCAGAGGCGCAGCGCACGCCTCCGATGGTGATCGAGGGCGCCCCGCCGTCGCTTTCGGCGATCGTGCGCCCCACCCTCGACCCGGATCCGGATGGTCGTCCGTCGTCCGCGGGAGCGCTGGCCGCCCAATTGCGAAGTTGGCTGGAGACCGATGCGGCCCCAGGGGCCGTCGACAGCGCACGCGACGAGCCGACCCTTCCGGCTATCCCCCTTCCGGTCATACCTCCCGTCCTGCCTGTTCCGGCCGCCCCCGAGGCAACCCAGGTCCCGTCCGCGCCCGCCGGTTCGGGACCTGGTGCCCGGGAAGCGAGGCGGCCACGCAGCGTGCCACCGACGACGGCGGTCGTGCTCGCCGCGCTGGGGATCTTCGTCGCGCTGGTGCTGCTGCTGGCGACCGTCACGGTTCCGGATGGCCCGGGGTCCAGCCCTTCCCAAACCGCGTCCGCTACCCCATCTCCATCGCCATCTCCATCCCCATCCGCAACGGCAAGTCCAACCCCGACGCCCGCCCCGCTCACGTTCTCCGAGGCGATCGATGCGTTCAAGGACTTGGTGGATCGCGGAGAGGAAGACGGTCTGATCGAATCCGACGCCGCCGAGGAGCTCCGCGACCGCGTCGACGAGATTGCCAGCGCCGTGGATGAGGGCAGCCAGGGCGACGTGAACAAGGCATTCCGCGACCTTCGCCGCGCGATCGACGAGTTTGAGCAGGACGGGCACATCGGCTCGGCCGACATGGCGGACCGCCTTCGGGAGGCGGTAAACGAGATCGAGGCGGCCGCGGCCCGGTAGCGCCGGGGGCTAGACTCGGCGCGTGACGGACCGCTTCGTGTCCCGCGGATTTCTCGGCCGCCGACGGGACACGAGCGACCGCGCTGGGCGCATCCCGCCTGGCCAGTACCTGACCGACGGGTTCCCGGTCCTTTCAGCAGGTCCCACCCCGCAGATCCCGCTCGACCAATGGGAGTTCACGATCGAGGGCCTGGTGCGGGCGCCGGTTCGCTGGAGCTGGGAGCAGTTCCAGGGCCTTCCCGCCCGCGACTGGACGGTCGACATCAGCTGCGTCACGAAATGGACAAAGCTCGACACGCGCTGGCACGGCGTGAGCGTCGACGATCTGCTGGCGTCCGTGGAGCTCGACCCGCGGGCGCAATTCGTCACCGCTCATTCGTTCGGGGGCTACACCACCAACCTGCCGCTTACCGATGTCGTCAACAACCAGGCCTTCGTCGCGTATCAGTACGACGGCGCCCCGCTCGAGCCGGCGCACGGGGGCCCGGCCCGGCTCGTCGTGCCGCACCTGTACTTCTGGAAGAGCGCGAAATGGGTCCGCGGACTGCGGCTGATCGAAGAGGACGAACCGGGCTTCTGGGAGTCCCTTGGCTAGCACAACCGGGGCGACCCGTGGCGCGAAGAGCGCTACTCGGGCGACTGAACCCGATCCGTACCGATGCCGTCCCAAGTGCTGGAATGGAAGATCGCCACGGTCGCCCAGATCCGCGATGAGACCTCCGAGGTGAAGTCCTTGTCGCTGCTCGTGCCGGAGTGGCGGGCCCATCGCCCGGGGCAGCACGTCGACGTCCGACTCACCGCCCCGGACGGCTACCAAGCCCAGCGCAGCTACTCAATTGCCTCCGCCCCAGGACCCGATGGCCGCGTCGACCTGACGGTCGAGCGCATCGCCGACGGTGAGGTCTCTCCGTACTTTCACGACGTTCTCGTGCCCGGGGACGAGGTCGAGGTGCGCGGGCCGATCGGGGGCTATTTCGTCTGGGAGCCTGCGTTCGGGGGTCCACTCTTGCTGATCGCGGGCGGGTCGGGGGTCGTGCCCCTGATGGCCATCCTGCGGGAACGAGCGGGGGTCGATGCGCCGGTTTCCGCGACGCTCGTGTACAGCTCACGAACCTGGGACGACGTCATCTATCGCGAGAGGCTCGACCGCTTGGCGACGACCGACGCCCGGCTCCGGATCCTCCACACCCTGACCCGTGCCCAGCCTCCCGGTTGGACCGGATTCGCACGGCGCATCGATAGACCGATGCTGGAGGCGGCGCTGGACGGCCTCGGCCCCCAGCCGCTGACCTATATCTGCGGACCGACACTCCTGGTAGAGGCGGCCGCCAACGGCCTCGTGGAGCTTGGAGTAGATCCGGGCCGGATCCGGACCGAGCGCTTCGGGCCCACGAGCTGAGGTGCTGCGATGATCGACGAACGCCTGGTCCTGGACGCGAACGCGGTCGCGGGCGACCTTGAGGAGCTGTTCGGGATCGACCTGACGGTGGTCGTGCACCGCTGCGCACATTGCGGTCATCGGGGGCCGATGGCCACCCTGCTCGCCTACGTTCACGGCCCAGGCACCGTGCTGCGCTGCTCGACGTGCCACGGGATCGTGATGCGCTACGTGCTCGCCCCGTCCGGAGCGCGGATCGACCTCCGCGGCGCGGCGGAGCTGCGCATAGAGCTCCCCGGGTGACATGACCTCGGCCCTACAATCCGTCCCGAGATCCCGACGCCAGGATCGGGACGCCCAATGGAGGAATGAGCGTGGCCCCAAAGAAGCCTGCGGCCAAGAAGCCTGCGGCCAAGAAGCCAGCGGCCAAGAAGCCAGCGGCCAAGAAGAAGCCGGCCGCGAAGAAGAAGTAACCGCGCCAAGAAGAAGTAGCCCACCGAGGGCTGTATCAGCCCTCGGTAACCAACCCCGGGTCAGGGTTGCCGTCGGCCGGTTGATGCTGCCGCGAGGCTGTCCGCTTCCTGCGCCGTGCGCGAGGGCCTGGCGTGCTGGGCGTCGGCCCGGGATCGGGGTCCGCGCCGGACCGGCGTAGCCAGACGGGACGCCATTCCGCCGGCGCCGCGCCCGCGGACGTGGCCGTTGACTCCTCGGCAGGTGGCGCAGCCTCGAAGCCGGTTGCAATGAGGGTGACCTGAACCTCGTCCCGCAGGCGGCTGTCAAGGCTCATCCCGAACACGACGTTCGCGTCCTGGCCGGCCGTGGCGAGCACGGTCTTCGCCACCTCGTCGAGCTCCGCCAGCTTGAGCTTGCGCGAGCCGCTCACGTTCAGAAGGATCGACGTCGCTCCTTCCATCCGAGCCTCGAGCAGGGTTGCCGCCATCGCACTGCGAGTAGCCTCGGCGGCTCGGTTTTCGCCCCCTGCGCGACCGAGGCCTACCACGGCCGCCCCCCCACCCTGCAGGACGGCCCGCACATCCGCGAAGTCAATGTTGATTCGGCCGGGAACCGCGATGAGAGCGACGATCTCGCCAAGGCTGCGGCGCAGGACGTCATCGATGGACCGGAACGCATCTTCCACCGTCACGCCGGCGGGCATGACGTCGCGCACTCGGTCGTTGGGAACGGTCGCCACTGCGTCGGCCTTGTCTTCCAGGATTCCTGCGGCGTTCTGCGCGACCTGTTGACGGCGAGCGCCCTCGAATCTGAACGGCTTGGTCACGACGGCCATCGTCAGGGCGCCATGCTGGCGGGCGATGTCCGCCACCACCGGGGCGGCTCCCGTTCCGGTCCCGCCGCCAAGCCCAGCGGTGATGACGACCAGGTCGGAACCCGCCAGGGCGCGGCCAATCAGTTCGGCCCCGTCACGAGCCGCCGTCTCGCCGACCGCTGCGTCACCGCCGGTCCCCAGACCGTTGGTCATCGCTTTCCCAATCGCAATCTTTGTGCGGGCCGATGATCGACGCAGGGCGCGGAGATCGGTGTTCACCACGACGTAGTCAACGCCACGCATCCCGGACCGGATCATGGCCTCGACCGTATTCGCGCCGCCGCCGCCGATGCCAACCACCCGAATGACGCGACCGCCGCGCGGCCTGCCACGCATGACCACGGCCATAGCGGCGACCAGCGCAATGACTGCAGCGACGGGCAGAAGCTTGACCAGATCGTTGGCGAGGAAGTCCATTACCCGACGCTAGCAGCCGAGGCGCGTCTTGTGATCGGGGCCACAAGTACCGGGGCGGAGGAAAGTCGTCCTAGACCTGCTTGATCGGACCAACAGCTTCGACCTGTTCTACACCCTCGACCAGCCACTCCCCTATGGCGACGGCATGGACGCGGCG
>JBKJVN010000166.1:0-17944 GCA_046717345.1 Candidatus Limnocylindria bacterium
TGCCTCCACTGTTCTCTCGATCTGCGTATTCATGGCAGGAGAATCCCATCATCGCGGCCCTGCGTCAGGAACTTTCGTTCCAGGATGGTGAGCCGATTCTGGAGAGGCGCTCGGGATCGCGGATGACGATCCCGTCCCGTCCGGTCTGCACCGTCCCCTCCTCGCGGAGCTCGCGGAGGACGCGCACGACCACTTCGCGCACTGTCCCGACCGCATCACCCAGCTCCTGCTGGCTGATGCGGTCCCGCAGCTCGCCTGGACGCCCTTCCTGTCGTCACGGTGTGCCGAGCGTACGCTTCCGCGTCAATCAGAATGTGATGTTGCCCATGCCGGGAAGCCGCTACGGCGTCGGCCAATGCGCGCGTCGCTGCACGGCGCCTGCTAGCTGGTTCGCATACTGTGAGGCACGGACCACCCGCACGAATCGGCTAGGCATCATCGAGGAAGGACGTGATGCTGATCCCTACTTCTTGGCGGACTGGTAGTACGGGTTGGTGCCCGAAGCGTGGTCGGTGGTGTCAACGATGGCCACGATCTCGGGCACCGACCGCTTGATCGCGACCTCGACGCCCTGACGGAGGGTGACGTCCACCTGGGCACAGCCGACACATCCGCCGCCCATCGAGATATAGGCCGTCCCGTCCCGGACCTCGAGGAGGTCGATGTAGCCGCCGTGGGCGGCGACGCCAGGATTGACCTGCGTGTCGAGGACGTCCTGGACCCGCAGGGCGAGTGGATCGGTCCAGCCGACATTCGGGTTGTTGATCGCGATCGCCCCGCCCGATACGGTCGGGTCCAGGCCAATCGTGGCGCCGCGCAGTCGCTCAGCATCGGCAGCCGCGACATACACGACGCCGAGCGGCGTCTCGACCACGAGGTCCGCCGGGTCGACCCGGTCTGGGCGAACGAGCGAGAGGTCATACGCGAAGCCCGCACCGCGCCGACCGGCGATCGCCACGCGAAGCCGGGCGTCGGGGTGGCCGGCGCTCCTGGCGGCCGCCGCGACCTTGGCCTGCGCCTCGGGCGTGATGAGGAGGAGTGGGGCGTCCATCGGGGGCATCGTACAACCGTGGCGCAGAATCAGACCATGACGCGGATCCTCCTGTTGCTCCCGACGCGAACGTACCGGACGGCCGACTTTCTCGCCGCCGCGAATCGGCTCGGGCTGGAGGTCGTGGTCGGGGCGGAGCGACGGAACGCACTCGAGTCAGTGGCTGGTGCCGGAACGATCCGGGTCCAGCTCGACGATCCCGAACGGGGCGCTGCGACGATCGAGCGCTATGCCCGCGAACGTCGCCTCGATGCCGTCGTCGGCGTCGACGACGGGTCGACCCTGGTCGCCGCTGCGGCAGCCGAACGACTTGGCCTGCCGCACAACTCGCTGGCTGCGGTCGAGCGGAGCCGTGACAAGGCGCTCGCCCGCGCCGCGTTCGCCGCTGCCGCCCTGCCGAACCCACGCTTTGCAACGTATGCGGCCACGTCCGGCCCGGCTGCCCTCGCGGCACTCGCGGCCGCGACCCGCTACCCGTGCGTCGTGAAGCCGCTCGACCGGTCGGGCAGCCAGGGCGTCATCCGGACGAACGACCCGGCTGAGCTGGTTGCCGCGTTCCGGCGGGTTGGCCGGATCCTCGGTTGCGACGGGACTCCCGCCAGCGCCGTCACGCCCGCTGAAGCGGGGGACGTCCCCGGGATCCTCGTCGAGGACTTCATTGCCGGTGTCGAGGTGGCGGTCGAAGGCCTGCTCCGCGCCGGCGAGCTCGAGGTCCTCGCGGTCTTCGACAAGCCCGACCCGCTCGACGGACCGTTCTTCGAGGAGACCCTGTTCGTGACCCCGTCGCGGCTCGCTCCGAACCGCCGACGCCAGGTCGAGGCGGCCGTCGCCCCGGGCCCCCCGGCGCGCCGCCCTGGGGGAGGGCCGCCTCGACCTCGCGGCGGCGGTTCGGTGCGAGCCGCGACGGGGTCACGAACAAGGTCTCCTCGAAGAACGGTCCGTCGAGCGGGTCGGGCTTGTCGAAGACCGCGAGGACCTCGAGCTCACCGGCGCGGAGCAGGCCTTCGATCGCCACCTCGACACCGGGAATGAAGTCCTCGACCAGGATCCCGGGGACGCGCGCAGGTTCGGCGGGCGCCGCGGGCTTGCCGACCGTGGCGGCGGTGGCGGAAGGCTCATCGCAACCGAGGATTCGGGCAACCCGCCGGAAGGCGGCAACCAGCTCGGCCGGGTCGTTCGCCCGGATGACGCCCTGGCTCCCCGACCGATCGAGTGGCTTCACGACGCACGGGTAGCGGGTATCGGCCGCGAGCGCAGCGAGGGCGGCCGGGCCGGACGTGGCCGGATACGTTGCAAATCGTGGGGTCGGCAGACCGGCGGCCGCGAACGCCGTGCGGGCGTGCGCCTTGTCGCGGCTCCGCTCGACCGCGGCCACCGAGTTGTGCGGCAGGCCGAGTCGTTCGGCTGCCGCGGCGGCCACTAGGGTCGACCCGTCGTCGACGCCGACGACGGCATCGAGCCGACGTTCGCGGGCGTACCGCTCGATCGTCGCGGCGCCCCGCTCGGGATCGTCGAGCTGGACACGGATCGTCCCAGCCCCGGCCACCGACTCGAGCACGTTCCGTCGCTCCGCCCCGACCACCACGTCCACCCCGAGCCGATCCGCCGCGGCGAGGAAGTCGGCCGTCCGGTAGGTCCGCGTCGGGAGGAGCAGGAGGATCCGGGTCATGGCCGAATTCTGCGCCAGTTGTACGATTCAGCGAAATGGACGCCCCGCTCCTGCTCATCACACCCGAGGCGCAGGCCAAGGTCGCGGCGGCCGCCAGGAGCGCCGGCTACCCCGACGCCCGGCTTCGCGTAGCGATTGCCGGTCGGCGCGGAGCGAGCTTCGCATATGACCTCACTCTGGTTCGGCCGGACCGGGTCGACCCGGCGGACCTCGTCGTCGAGACCCCGCTCGGCGTCGTCTATGTCGCGGCTGCCGACGCCGAGCGACTGCGCGGCGCCACGATCGGCCTGGACGCCACCGTATCCGGCGGGGCGATCGCGATCGACAACCCGAACGTCGGCTGGACCGATCCACTCGCCGTGCGGGTCCAGGAGGTCCTCGACACGCAGGTCAATCCCGGCGTCGCCGCCCACGGCGGCTATATCGACCTCCTCGAGGTCCGGGACGGGACGGCCTACATCTCGATGGGGGGCGGATGTGTCGGCTGTGCCCAGGTGGACGTCACCCTCCGTCAGGGCGTCGAGGTCGCGATCAAGCGGTCCGTTCCCGAGATCGTCGCCATCGTCGACACCACCGACCACGCGGCGGGCACCAATCCCTACTACCAGTCAGCCAAGAAGTAGGGACGCGGCTGAGGGGGTAGTGGTTAGCAGCCGGCGAAGTTTCCCGTCTTCGCTGAACCCGCCGATCGAGCCGGTCTAGACTCCTGCCAATGTCCTCCGGCCGCGCCCTCTTCACGCGCTTTCCCGGTAATCCGATCATTCGTGCAGCCGACCTTCCCTACGACGCGAACGCGGTCTTCAACCCGGGCGCAGCCGAGGTCAACGGGGAGACCGTCCTTCTCCTTCGCGTGGAGGACCTCCGCGGTATCAGCCACCTCACCGTTGCCCGCAGCCGGGACGGGGTGAGCGACTGGCGAATCAACAGTGAGCCGAGCTTGCGCTCCGCCCCGGTGCGGTACCCGGAGGAGGTGTGGGGCATCGAGGATCCGCGGCTGACGTGGCTTGAGGAGATGCAGGCCTGGGTGATCGCCTACACCGCCTACAGCCGGCGCGGCCCGCTCGTCTCCTTTGCACGCACGGCCGACTTCCGATCCTTCCGGAGGTTTGGCGCGGCGCTTCTGCCGGAGGACAAGGACGCCGCCCTGTTTCCGCGGCGATTCGGCGGCCGATGGGCGATCATCCACCGTCCGACGCCGGTGCACGGGAACGCGAGCATGTGGATCTCCTATTCGCCCGACCTACGCCACTGGGGCGATTTCAGCCTGCTCCTCGAGCCACGCGAGGGCGCGTGGTGGGACTCGGCCAAGATCGGGCTGGGACCCCCGCCGCTGGAGACCCCCGAGGGCTGGTTGGTCATGTACCACGGTAGTCATCTCACGGCCAGCGGCGCCCTGTACCGGACTGGGCTCGCCCTGCTCGATCTCGAGGACCCCAGGACCGTCCTGCGACGCAGCGACGAATGGGTGATCGGGCCGACTGAGCCCTATGAGCGGGTCGGCGACGTGGGCGGCGTCGTCTTCCCGTGCGGCTGGGTGCTGCATCGGGCGACCAACGAGCTCCGCGTGTACTACGGCGCAGCCGATACGTCCGTCGCGCTCGCCACCGCGCGCCTGGACGATGTGCTCGAGTACCTGCGCAGCTCCCCCCGGCCGACGCCGCAGAGGCGCCGGGTGCGCCTCTAGCGGGCGACCTTCACGGCCGCCTGCAGGCCATGCAGGCTGGCGGGTGCCTGCCGAACCTCGCGGATCCGTTCCACGGCCAGCAGCCACGCGAGCGTCGACTCGGCGCCGCAGTTCGCGTTCACCCCATACGGACCCAGCCCGTCGTGGCAGGCTCCGGTCTGCGGGACGGCCAACGCCAGCCCGAGATGATTCTCGCCGAGGAACCACGCGTAGGCGCGCTCCATGTCGTCCAGCCAGCGGGCATCACCGGTCACGATAAGGGCAGCGCGAGCGGCCTCCAGCAGCGACGTCGCTTCGATCGGCTGCTGGTCGAAGGACGCCGGGCGCCCACCACGGGGCCACCAGCCGCGGTTCCCGATGGGGACCAGGTGTCCGTCGGCGTCCGTCTGCGCGGCGAGCAGCCAGTCCAGCAGGCGGGCGCCGAGCTCGACCCAGCGGTCCTGGTTCAGCAAGTCGCCGGCGCTGATGAGCGCCTGCGGCAGGGTCCCGTTGTCGTAGGTCACCGTCGCCTCTGGCCATGGCCAATCGGCAGTTGCAGGCGGGATGGATGCCGCCAGCGTTGTGGTGAGGCTCGCGAGCGATTGCCGCAGCGCTGGGCTCCCCGCAGAACGCAGGGCGGCCGCGCAGCCTAGGATCGCGTAGCAGCGTGGCCGGAGGTGAGCGAAGGCCAGCGCAGCCGGCAGGGCGGTGGTGAAGAGCTTCCACGCCAGGCGACGCGCCACATGGTCGTCGGAGCGGGCCAGGAACTCCCCGAGCGCCTGCAACGCTCGGCCGTGGCAGTCCTCGGAGCCGATCCGTTCAAGCCACACACCATCGGCACTCCGGAGGTTCCGGAAGCGTCCCGCCGCTGGGTCATAGGCGTCATCCAGGAAGCGCAGCGATCGGTGAATCGAGGCCGTCACCGCCGGCCCTGGAGCCTGCTCCGCGTGGAGCAGATCCACCACCACGCCACGCGCCACGTCATCGGTGCAGGTGCCGTGGCGCGGATCGGCAGTTTCGCCAATCGCATGCTGCCAGATCCCGCGCCCGGTCCCCAGGCGGGAAAGATGATGCCGTTCGATCCGCGGGAGGACCCGCGCCGGCAGAGTCTTGACGGTGACGCGACCGTCAGACCCGGCGGCCTCTGGCCCGATCATCTGGACCGGTCGCAGCGCATGGCGCGCTTCGCCGGCCACCTGAGAGAAGATTGCCCGGTAGCCGTCGCCGACGGCGTCCCAACTCATGTCGGCGGCCAGCGCGCGTGCGCGGTTCCCGATTTTCTGCCGCTCAACGGGATGGGTGAGGAGCGCAAACAGCCGGTCGGCGAGCGCCTCGACGTCGTCGAATGGAAACAGGACCCCGCGGCCGCCGGCGAGGAGCTCCCGCGCGTACTCGTAGGGTGTCGAGATGCACGCTCGACCGGCGGCCACGGCATATGCCAGCGTCCCCGAGGCAGCCTGCTCGGCATTCCCGTACGGGGTGACGAAGAGGTCCGCGGCCTGCAGCCAGGCCACCAGCTCGTCGTCATCGACGTAGCGATCCACGAACAGGAGGTGACGCTCGAGGCCGAGCGCCTGCGCTCGCGCAGCGAGGGCAGCGCGATAGCGTTCCCCGTTTCGGAGCCGCACCTCTGGGTGCGTGGCACCGACGATCGCGAATCGAGTCTGTGGGACACGATCGCTGATTCTGGCGAGGGCATCTATCACCAATTCGAGGCGCTTGGCTGGACCAAGCAGGCCGAACGAAAGGATGAGAGGCCCTTCTGGCAAGCCGAGGCGGGCCCGTGCCTCGGCTGGGTCGACTATCTCGATCTGCGGTACGCCGTGGGGAATGACCTGCAACGCATCGGACGGGGCCTCGTATTCGGTGCTGAGCAGGTGCCGCGCACGTTCGCTCATTACCACGACACGCGCGGATCGCCGCACCAGCTCGACGAGGATGGCGCGCTGGAGCGGTGTGGGATGGGCGCGGACCGTGTGCAGGGTGGTGACGAGGGGCACCCGCAAGGCCGCTGCGAGCTCGAGGACGTGACGGCCGGATGGGCCACCGAATATGCCGTACTCGTGCTGGAGCGAGACGACCTCGATACCAGCGACGGCCAGCTGGGCGGCGACGACGCGATACGCCTCGGCGTCGGAGCGCTTCAGGCGGAAGGTGACCTCGGGCGGATACTGGGGCGGGTCCCGGCGGCCGCGGTCTATCGCGACCACCAGCGGTGTGCGCGCGCCCGGCGGTGTGAGATCTACCAGTGCGTCGCGCAGGTCACGCGTGAAGGTGGCGATCCCGCAACGCCGAGGCGGATAGGTCCCTACCAAGGCCAGGGCCGGAAGGTCCTGCCACGTCGCGGTCATCCTCACCTCCCGGCGCGGGCACAGCAGGTGTCGCGGATGGAGCGACACCATGCCCGGCCCTGATGGCTGCGACGACCACGTGCATCGGCAGAGATCGTGGACCTGAGCAGCGGGGTCCGGATCTGCGAACACGCGTCGCGGCTGCACGTGCTCATGGAGCTGCGCAACTTGAGCGGGCCCCGTCGCGGGGCCTCGTGGTAGCACCCGATGGTATCGCCGGCGGTGGCCGCGGGTCAAATCGCCGCATTCGCGGCGAGTCGGCGTTCAGGCCGCAGCCGGGGCGTCAAACCGAACAGACGATCGCGCCTCCGATTCGTGAGCGGGGCAACTTCGTGCTCAGTAGACTGGAGCCGAAGGTGGGATTCGAACCCACGACCGACGGTTTACGAAACCGTTGCTCTACCCCTGAGCTACTTCGGCCCGATCGCCGCGCGATTCTAGCGCCTCTCCCCCGGTCCTCCCCGCGGTCGCCTCGGGCGGCGCCCAGCCGTGGAGCAGCTCGTCGTGGTAGCGGGGCCCGCGCTCCAGCGAGCGCGGGATGGGGGCCATCCGCGCCTTCCCGCGTTGGACCAGGGCGAAGTACGGGCACAGGTCGGTGAGCGGGCACAGGCCGCAGATGGGCCGCGGGGCGCGGCATACCTCCCGACCGTGCCGGATGAGCAGCACGTGCCCGGCGTACATGGCGTCGGGCGGCACGACCTCCTCCAGCAGGTCGTGGGCCCGGGTCAGGTCCGTCCGGGCCGGGAGCAGGCCCAGCCGGGAGGCGACGCGATAGACGTGGGTGTCGACCGGCAGCGCGGGCCGGCCGAAGGCGAACAGGAGCACGATCGAAGCCGTCTTGCGCCCGATCCCGGGCAACCCCACCAGCCACTCGCGCGCCTGCTCCAGCGGCCACTCCCGCAGGTACCCGAGGTTCCACGTCCCGTTCGTGGCGTCGTGCACCTCGGCCAGCACGAGCTGGATGCGGCGTGACTTGGTCGGGGCCAGGCCGCCCGGCCGGATGACATCCGCCAGCTCGTCGGTCGGCGCGGCCAGCACCGCGTCCCACGACGGGTAGGCAGCCCGCAGGGCCACGAAGGCGCGGTGCGAGTTCGTATCGGCCGTGTTCTGGGCCAGCACGGTAAGGACCAGCTCGGCCACCGGGTCCAGCCTCGGGCCGACCCAGACCGGCATTCCGTACCGCTCCGCCAGTCGCTCCAGGATGGGACCGATGCGCGCGCGCCGGACGCGGCGCAGCGCGGCCAAGCGGCGGCGATTGACGCGGGATCTCGCGGCCCGTCGTTCGGCGCCGGTCACGCGACTCCCAGCCGTCCCGCCTCACGGGCATACAAGGCCCAGGCCCGGGCGCCCAGTCGCCAGGCCTGGCCGAGGTCCAGGATCCGCCCTCGACCATCCGGTCGCGTCGCCCACGCCTCGGCGTGGTCGGATGAGCAGAGGAGGACGGTCGGGGTGCAGGACTCGGCTCGCGGGTCTGCGCCGCCGGCGGCCAGCCACAGGCGCTCGGGCCGCTCGGCGTCGGCCTCGATCGGTACCGGGAGCGCGAATGCGGTGCGCCGCACGATCTCGTCGACATCTCGCACGTTAGCCTCGTACCCCCAATCCCTGGCCGATGCCGATGCTGCGCGCCAGCCGGGCGGCCGCGTTGGCCAGCAGACGCTCCGTGTCGGCCATCGCGGTTTCCAGGCCAAGCGGTCGATCGATGATGGGCTGCACCACGGCGAACGCCCCCGATTCCTCGACGATCTCGGCGCCCGGGCCCAGGCCGCCGCACAGCAGGACGACCGGGGCGTTGCCGGCATGATGGGCCACACCCAGCGCCGCCTTGCCGGCCAGGGTCTGCTCGTCTGCCCGCCCCTCCCCGGTGATGACCAGGTCCGCCCCTTCGCAGGCCGCCGCCAGGCCCACCAGCTCGGCCACGACCTCCACGCCGGAGCGCAGCTCGGCGGAGGTGAAGCCCAGCAGCCCGGCCGTTGTTCCGCCGGCAGCGCCGGCGCCTCGGACCTCCGCCACGTCGCGGCCCGTCGCTCGTCGGATCTCGGCTCCCCAGCGCACCAGTGCCGCGTCCAGCTCGGCGACGGCGTCGGCGTCCGCGCCCTTCTGCGGCCCGTAGCTCGCGGCCGCCCCGTTCGGCCCGGTCAGGGGGTTAGTGACGTCCGAAGCGATCAGGATCTCGACCTCGGCCAGTCGCGGATCAAGCCCGTCGGCGTCGACGTGGTCCAACGTCGCCAGGGCCGCGCCGCCGTCCGGCACCTCGTCCCCGCGGGCGTCGAGCAGGCGGAGCCCCATCTCGACCAGCAGCCCCGCCCCGCCATCGGTGGTGGCCGATCCGCCGAGACCAACCACGATCCGCCCCGCGCCGGCATCCAGCGCCGCCGCGATGAGCCGTCCCGAGCCCCGGGTCGTGGCCACCCGAGCACTGGCCGGCGTCCGCTCCGCGAAGGCCAGCCGGGCCAGCCCGCTGGCCGCCGCCATCTCCACGAACCCCGTTGCGCCGCCGTCGAGCGCCAGCCAGTCCGCGGTGATCGGCCGGCCCAGGGGATCCGTCGTCATCACCGCGTTCCGGGTGGCCGCGCTTCCCTGGGCTGCGGCGATCGCGGCCAGGGTCCCCTCGCCCCCGTCCGCCATCGGGATCTGTACCACCACATCGTCGGGGCGCGCCGAGGCCCAGCCGCGGGCCATGGCCTCGGCGACCGCCACCGAGTCCAGCGCACCCCCGAACGAGTCGGGAGCCACGACCACGCGCAGCGGCGGGCTCATCGGGAAAGCTCCTTGCGCCTCGCGAGGTAGGCGGGGATCGTGTTCATCGGGGGTCGAATCTCGTCGCCCACCTCGCGGACCTCCAGGCTGAATTTGTCACCTTCCTGGCGGATCTGCTTCATGCGCTCGCCCATATCGGTCAGCAGCTCAATCCGCTGACGCTCCTCCAGCTTGGTGATGCCGGCCTTGAGGATGACGAAGGCCATCCGCGACAGATCCACCAGCGACTGGTTGCGGTGAATGCGGCGCTCGAGGTCCACCTGCCCGATCCCGGACAGGCCGACGCGGTCCAGGATGTCGATGAGCAGCCCGATCTCGACCGCGTAGCCGGTGAAGAACGGCACAGACTCGAGCAGCGCGCGCCGCCCCGCGTACTCGCCGGCCAGGGGCTGGATGATCCCGGACAGCTCGGGGAAGAACAGGTTGATGAGCGGCCGCGCGGTGAGCTCGGTGACCCGTCCGCCCTCGTCGGGCTGGCGCCGCCCGCCGGCCGTCAGGGGCCGTTGGTAGAAGGCCTTCACGTAGTGGATCCGCGACTCGCGCAGGAGCGGGCCCAGCAGGCCGTACACGAAGCGTGGCTGGATGTTGCGGATGTCGGTGTCGACCCACACCACGATGTCCCCGCGCAGCTCGTACAGGCTCTTCCATAGCGCCTCGCCCTTGCCGACGTGGCTCCCCAGCTCAGGGAGGATCGAGTCGTGTTGGCGGACGGGGGCTCCCAGCTCGCGGGCAATCTCCACCGTCCGGTCGGTGGAAGCCGAGTCGATGACGAGCAGCTCGTCCACCAACGGCACGCGGTCCATGAGCGCATTGCGAATGCGACGGATGACCAGCCCGATGGTCTTCTCCTCGTTGAGGGTCGGCAGTCCCACGCTGATGGTCAGGCCCTGGCGCTCCTTGAGGTCCACCAGGCGCTTGAGGTCTCGAAATTCGCTGGTATCGAACGTATTCTCGGCAAACCAGCGGTCGACCACGCTCGGCAGGCTGCGGCTCTGCTCGATGGCTGCGTCCGCGGCGGGCAGGCTTCCGGTCTCGGCCCGCAGATGTTCGAAGGTGACTGCGGTGAACGGTTGTCGGGTCTTGACCACCATCACCGTTGGCTTGGCACGGCTGGCGACCGTCTCCGCCAGCCGCCCGAACAGGCGCCGGCCCGATCCGGCTCCGGTCGGCTGGGCCGAGGCCCCGACCACCACCAGGTCGTGGTTCGCGGCCTCCTGCAGGATGGCGCCCCGCACGGTCGGCGCCTCGACCAGCAGCTGGCGGACCTTGACACCTCGGGTATTGCGCCTGACCAGGCGGCCAAGAGCCGCCCGCTCGTCTTCGAGCGCAGCCGAGCCCCCTTCGGGCGGGACCACGTGCAGGACGACCAGCTCCGCGCCGAAGCCGCGCGCCAGGTCGGTGGCCAGCGAGAGCGCCAGCTCGGCATTCGGGCCGCCCCGAACGGGGACCAGGATGGAGCGGACGGTTCCCAGCGAGCGCTGCTTGACGACGGCGATATCGCATGGGGCCTCACGGACGACCTGGTCAATGGTGGTCGAGAAGACCGCGTGCCGCAGGCCGGTCGGTTGCGGGCCGCCCCAGCCGAAGACCACCAGGTCGGCCCCGATCTCGGCGACCGCCTCCACGATCCCCTCCGACGCCTGACGGCCGATGCGGACCGCGGTATGGACCTCGACCGACGCGTCGTCCCGGAAGTCAGGCACCCGCTGGAGCAGGCGGCGGGCCTGGCGCGCGCGGCTGGCGCCCTCCGCCAGCGACACGCCCTCGGGGACCTCGACGATGCCCAGGGCGGTGATCTCGGTCGGCCGCCGGTGGGCGAGGTGGGAACCGATGCGGATCAGGTCGCGCGCGGTGCGCGGGTTGGCGAGCGGCATGAGGACCCGATATGGGCCGCGCCGGCGGGCCATCAGCCCGGCCCCCCGACCATCCCCCCGGCCGACTGCGCCTGCCAGGCGCGGACCAGCCAGGGCTTGAGGTCCTCGAACTCGCGGGCCTGGCTCTCGACCAGCCGCTCGGCCTGCTCATCGGTCATCTCACGCGCCTCGTTGAAGAAGCCCGCCGTACGCCCGAAGTACAGCCCGGTCAGCCCCGCCAGCAGCGCTTCGCGGTCGATGCCCGGCCGTTGGAAGGCGAGCAACGCGTCGTAGAGGCAGCGGATCCACAGCTCGGAGGGGAAGGTAAAGGCCGCAGGGTCCTCGGCAGGCAGCGCCAGCACCCGTTCCAGCTGCTCCCCGGCCAGGGTCCGCTTCCACACCTGGCGCTGGGCCAGGCGCGCGGTCTCGAAGGCGTCGACCAGCTTGGCCTGGTTGACCGATATCGGCTCCGGCAGCACCACCCGCTCGAAGCCGTACTCGGGAACCGGCTGCGAGCCGCGGACGGGGCGCCACGCTTCGGACATGGAGCCCGCCAGCCGGAACAGGGTGCCGACCACCTGCCGGAACATGGGTCCCAGGTCGGAGGCGGGATCCTTGGGATCGTGGATCTTGGCCCCCAGCCTGGTCTGACACACCGCAAACCCGGCCGCCAGGGCGTGGTGAGTCATCCAGATGTCGATCCCGAACTTCGCCGTGGCCTCGTCCCAATCGTCGAGTTCCAGCAGGGCGTTGACCAGGTCGCGGCTGAAGGCGAATTCGCCCCCGATCGGCTGGCGCATCCGCCGGCCGTACAGGGTCCGCGTCAGGGGGTAGGCGATCTGGTTGGTGATGGTGCCGTCGAACTTGTGGCGCGCGTACAGCGGCGCCACGTAGTCATAGCCGCCCTTCAGGATCGGACCCGCCAGCAGCTCGATCCATTCGGGCACGATGCTCCGCAGGTCCGAGTCGACCAGGACCAGGGCCTCGACCTTCAGCTCGCGGGCGACCTCCAGCAGCGCCCGAACGGCGGACCCCTTGCCGCTCGGCCCGCGGTAGGTGACCGCGACCCGCCGCAGCCGATGCGGTGGCCGGACCAGGATCATCTTTTCGAGGTAGGCGGGGCTCTCGGTGCTGACCGCCACCCGTGGCGTGTCGTCGGGCGATCCGCCGTCGGCGTTGACCAGGACCGGCTTCAGCTCCGGGAAGTACTGGACCATGCCGGCCATGGCGGCCCGGACGACGTAGCCGATGGTGTCGGCGTTGCCAAAGCTGGGGATCCCGACCATGAGGTCCGCCTGGCCGACCCCCCGCACCGCGGCTCGACCGCGCGCATCGAGGGCGGAGGCGACGCTCACCGGGTGATCTCGCGCTTCTTGCGTCCCTTCCAGAACAGGCCGGTCACGCCGGGGTGCCGGTCTGGGTCGATGGCGATGATGATCCAGTCCTCGTTCGACGTCCCGGGCCGGTAGCGCGAGTTGGCATGCTTGGCCACTGCGCGGCTGAATCCGTTCTCCTGCCAGGCGTGGAACCACGACCGGAGCGGCATCTTGATCGAGGGCGTGACCCGCAGCCGAACACTCTCGCTGACGACCCCCGACAGGAGGCGGCGGCGCTCCTGGTACGGGTGCTCGCCCAGGAACTGCCCGTCCAGCTCGATGAGGTCGACGACCACGAATGCGCGCCGCTTCTCCAGCTCGGCGGGATCGGGTCCGTCCTCGGGGAGATCGCCGGCCTCGTCGGCCAGCGCTTCCGACCAGCGTTCGGCCGCCGATCCACGACCCAGGAAGGGCTGTGCGGTCCAGATCCCGTCAAGCACCGCCTGGTCGGCGTCGACCGAGGTCCGCAGCACCTCGGCCAGGTCGGTGTAGAACTCGTCGACGGCGTGTCCACCGGCATCGGTCAGGCGAATTTCCCCGTCCGCCACGTGCGCGAGCAGCCGTTCCCCGATCCAATACGGCTCGAACGACCAATGCGGGCTGTTGATCCCCACGCTCGCCTCGGTGGCGAGCTGGGGACGGATCGGCTCATCGCCCAGGCGCTGATCGGTCATCGGTACAGGCCGAGCTCCCCCTCTTCGACCTCCATGCCCACCTCGGACCGGATGGCCTGCCACGCGTCGAGATCCCACTCGGCCACGAACGTGATGGCGGTCCCGGTGCGTCCCATCCGCGCTGTGCGACCCACCCGGTGGACGTAGGTGTCCGCGTCCTCGGGGATGTCGTAGCTCAGGACGTACGGCAGGTCGGTAATGTCCAGCCCGCGGCTGGCGACGTTGGTGGCCACCAGGAACTGGATCTCGCCCGCCTTGAAGGCGGCCAGCGTCTTCTCCCGCTCTCGCTGGGACAGGCCGCCGTGGAGGGCGGCCGCGTTCCTGCCCCGCCGCTTGAGCGAGGCGGTGAGCCGATCGACGCCGATCTGGGTATGGCGGAAGATGAGGAGCCGATCGAACCCGAACCCGTCGGCCAGCTCAACCAGGGCCGCCACCTTGTCCTGCTCGGCCACGAAGTAGACCATCTGGCGGACCGTTTCGACCATCTTCAGCTCTGGCCGGACTGCGATGTGGTCCGCGTCGCGGCGCATGAACCGATCGCAGATGCGGAGGATGGCGTACGGCATGGTGGCGCTGAACAGCGCCGTCTGGCGCTGGCGCGGGCAGCGGGCCAGGATCGTCTCCACGTCCACGATGAAGCCCATGTCCAGCATCCGGTCGGCCTCGTCGAGGATCACGGTCCGCACCGATTCCAGGCGCAGCTCCCCGCGGCGGATGAGGTCGAGAACGCGTCCCGGGGTGCCGATCACGACCTGCGCTCCGCGCTGGAGGGCGCTGATCTGGCGGTCCATGGCCGCTCCGCCGTAGATGGCCACCGTCTTGACGTTCCGGAAGCGCCCGATGCGGGCGATCTCGGCGGTGACCTGCTGGCACAGCTCCCGGGTGGGGGTCAGGATCAGGGCCTGGACCGATTTCGAGCCGGGGTCCACCTTCTCGACGATGGGGATCCCGAACGCGGCTGTCTTGCCCGTGCCGGTCTGCGCCTGACCAATGAGATCGTGGCCCGCCCGGAGAGGCGGAATGGCCCGGGCCTGGACCTCGGTGGGGGTGACGTAGCCCATCTGCTCCAGTGCGCGGGCGATGGTGACCGGGACCTCGATGTCCCCGAACCGATACCCGGCCGCAGCGGCCATCACGGCCGCAGTCAGCGCGGAGAGGGGTTCGGCAGTCGGTTCGGCGGTGGGCTGGCGGCCGTCGGTGTGCGGCGGCGGGACCGGCGCGCGGCGACGCGTTCGGCGACGGGGCGTGGTCGGGGTTGGCGGCAAGCAGTGGCTCCAGCAGGTTGTTGATCGGTTGCTCGGATCGTAGCACGGGGACTCTCCGCGCCTTGACAGCGGCCCGCCACGCGTTGATACTGCGTCTCAGATATGACACCCCTCCTGGTCGCCATGTCGGCCACCGCAGTCCTGTCTGCTTTGGGCGGCGGGGTGATGGCGTTGCGCCTCGTCCGGCAGGTGGGCTACGTCATCGCGGTCGGGGCCGGGATCCGGATCGGAGCCGCGTTCTTCGACCTGCTGCCCGAATCGGTGGAACTGATGGCCGGGGCCACGGACCTGGCCATGCTGTTCGCGGCGGTGGGCTTCCTCGCCTTCTACGTGATCGAGAAGGTGACGCTCCTGCACGTCGGCCATGAGACAGCGACCGAGCTCGACCACGACGACGCGGCCCACCGCCACGTGGGGCTGATCGGGGCCGGCGCGATGTCGGTCCACAGCCTCCTCGACGGGGTGGCCATGGCGGCCGCATTCCAGGCCAGCCCGGAGCTCGGCCTCGTCGTCAGCCTGGTCGTGGTCATCCATCGGTTCAGCGACGGGATCGGCATCGTGAGCCTGCTGCTCGCCAGCCGCGTACCGCAGTCATCGACCATGCGCTGGGTCTTCGTCGTGAGCCTGGCACCGGTGCTCGGGGCTGCGGTGACCGCGATCATCCCGATCCCTGATCCGGTTCTGGGGGCCCTGCTGGCCACCTTCGCGGGCTTCTTCCTGTACGTCGGCGCTGCCGAGCTCTTACCCGAAGCGCACCGCAATGAAGGCTCGCGCTGGGTGATCGTGGCCACCCTGGTCGGAGTGGCGGCGATCATGGCCATGACCTGGGGGCTGGAAGCGCAACTGTGAGCGCAGCGACCGCGCGCCGGCTGCGGCTGGCGGGCCAGCGCGTCACCACCCAACGGTTGGCCGTGGCCGCCGCCCTGTCCTCTGCGCGCCACCAGGTCACGGCCCAGGAGCTGTGGGAGCGGATACGCCCCCGTCACCGCAACCTGGGCCGCGCGACCGTATTCCGGACCCTGGAAGCGCTGACGGAGGCCGGCCTGGCCCGGCGGTTGGAGCGCGACGGCCACATTTACGCCTACGTCGCCTGTCGGCCGGCCCATCACCACCACCTGGCGTGCCGCATCTGCGGCACGGTGGAGGAGGTCGGGGAGGAGCTGGTGGCCGAGATCAGCCGGCGCGCACGACGCGAGCTGGGGTTCGAGATCGAGGACGCTCGGATGGACTTCTACGGCGTGTGCCGCCGATGCGCCGCGGAGGCGGCGGAGGCTGAGGCTGCGGCCGATGCATCCGCGGCCGCTGAGGTGGCCGAGACGGCTCCGCCTAGTAGCTGACCCGGGTCGAAACCTTCTCGACGGAAGCGGTCGGTCCGGCGTCGGCGGCCGCCACACCATCGGACGACTGGTCCGCACCTCCCCGCCCGCGATGGCGCGGGGCGCGCGGCTTGCGCTTGGCGTACCCGGTCGGATGGGACAGCTTCCAGGCCCAGGCGTCGGCCAGCATCTGCTCCAGCGACGACTCCCGCGGTTGCCAGCCCAGGTCGCGGCGAGCGCGACGGGATGAGGCCACCAGCCGTGGCGGGTCGCCGAGGCGGCGCTTGACGACGCGGGCCGGGATGGCTCGACCGGTCACCTTGCGGGCGGCCTCGATCACCTCGCGGACCGAGAACCCGGCCGCCGAGCCGAGGTTGTAGACCTCGAACGACGGCTCCGCCTCGCCGGTCGCCTCCAAGGCCAGCAGGTGGGCGGAGCCCAGGTCACGGACGTGGATGAAGTCGCGGATGCAGGTCCCGTCGGGGGTGTTGTAGTCCTGACCGAAGATCCGCACGTCGGGCAGCTCCCCGGCGGCCACCTTGAGCACCAACGGGATGAGGTGCGTCTCCGGGTCATGGTCCTCCCCGTTGCGCTCGGTGGCGCCGGCGCAGTTGAAGTAGCGCAGGCTGATGGCGCGGAAGCCGTGGCAGGCGGCGTACCAGCGCATGGCGCCTTCGAAGGCCAGCTTCGTCTCGCCGTAGGGGTTGATCGGCTCGGTCCGGTCCGCCTCCGCGATCGGAACCCGCTTGGGCTCGCCGTACACCGCCGCCGTCGACGAGAACACGACCCGGTTCACGCGCCGCTCGCGCAGCGCCTCCAGCAGCTTCACCCCGTTCGACACGTTCTCGCGGTAGTACAGCTCCGGCTTCTCCATCGACTCGCTGACCAGGGACCGGGCGGCGCAGTGAAGGACGGCCTGGATTCGCAGCTCGCGCAGCACGCGCTCGAGCCGGTTCTGGTCGCTCAGGCTGCCCACCACCAGGCGCACGCCGCGGATGACCGCGTCGCGGTGGCCGGTCTTCAGGTTGTCGTAGACGGTGACGTCGTGGCCGGCCTCGATGAAGGTCTCGACGCTGGTCGAGCCCACGTAGCCGGCGCCACCGACAACCAGGATCCGCACGCGGTCAACCTAGCTGACAGACCGATAAACGGGCAGGGCAGCCCGTCGGGCACTGACGCTCATGCGGGGAAGGGCTCCTCCCATGGGTCCGGGTCGCCGATTGTAGCAGTGGCCTAGGCCGATTCCGAAGCGCCCGGCCCGGTCTGGTGGTGCTTTTGACGCACCACCCGGTCCAGTGGCCCGCGCCGTACTCACCGGGCGTGTACATCTTCACCTCAGTACCCGGGGACCCGGCATCGAACGCCCGGACAGGATCGATTCACTCATCCCAGGCGTGGGAAGGCGCGGATGAACACCGATGGGCAGCGGTTTCCGGCCCATTCAAGCCTAGATCGGCTCCGGAAGCGCGGATGTACACGCAGGAGGAGTAGGACGGCCGGGCCGGCTGCTCTGGAGGGCGGCTGCTCAGGGCGCCGGGCCGGCACGTCAGGGCAACGCTCGGCGAACGGCGTCGCGGGCCAGTCGCAAGAGCGTGTCCCGGTTGTTGAGGGCCGGGTCGTCGAGGACGGCCTGCAGCAGTCCATCCAGCAGGCGCCCGATTTCGGGGCCGGGCGCGAGGCCCAGCTCCCCGATGAGGTCGTCTCCGCCAACGGCCAGCTCGTGGACCGACAGGACCGCTGCTCCCCGGAGTCCGGCCAGGCGTCGCTCCAGCTCGTCCGCGGCGGGGTCACCGGCCCGGGGGCCGGCCGACGCGGACGTATCGGCACGGCGTAACGCCAGCAGATCGTCCAACGGCTGGCCGGCGCCGCTGCGGCGCAGGAAGCGCCGCCCGGCGGGATCGGGCCAGTCGGACGGGTTGTGGTTGAGGTGGTTACGCACCAGGTGGGTGACCCGATCGATGTAGGCGCG
>JBKJVN010000167.1:0-24750 GCA_046717345.1 Candidatus Limnocylindria bacterium
GGACCACGTGGTCCCGGCCGCTTCCACTACCGCGCCCGAGCTGCGCGTCGTTCTCGAGATGCGTGGCATCACCAAGCGCTATCCAGGCGTGCTTGCCAACGATCACATCGATTTCGAGCTCCGGGATGGGGAGATCCATGCCCTGCTCGGCGAGAACGGCGCCGGCAAGTCGACGCTGATGAACATCCTGTACGGGCTGGTGACTCCCGACGAGGGCGAGATTCTCCTCAACGGGGAGCCGATCCAGATCCGTGAGCCGTCAGATGCCATCGCGCGCGGGATCAGCATGGTGCATCAGCACTTCATGCTGGTGCCGGTCTTCTCAGTGGCCGACAACATCCAGCTTGGTCAAGAGCCAATGGCCAATCGGGTCTTTTTGGATCGCCGGGCCGCCTACGAACGAATCCGCGCGCTTGGCAACGCATTCGGCTTCGAGATCGACCCCGATGCCAAGGTTGAGACCCTGTCCGTTGGCTGGCAGCAACGAGTGGAGATACTCAAGGCCCTCGATCGCAAGGCGGACGTCCTGGTCCTGGACGAGCCGACTGCAGTGCTGACTCCCCAGGAAACGAAGGAGATCTTTGGCGTCCTCCGCCGTCTCGCGTCCGAGGGCCACAGCATCATCTTCATCAGCCACAAGCTGTACGAGGTGATGGAGATCGCCGATCGCATCACCGTGATCCGTCGCGGTCGGGTGGTGGGCACGCGCCTCCCAGCGGAGACCAATGAGGACGATCTCGCGGAACTGATGGTGGGCCGTGAGGTCGAACTGACAGTCGACCGTGGCGAGTCCCACCCGACCGAGCCAGCTCTCGTGATCCAGGATCTCCGGGTCAACGACGACCGCGGTCACGAAGCGGTGCGCGGCCTCAGCCTCGAGGTTCGGGCCGGAGAGATCCTGGGCATCGCCGGCGTTGCCGGCAATGGGCAGAACGAGCTGGTCCAGGCCCTCACCGGTCTTCGGCGACCAGCCGCCGGCCAGGTGATGCTGGGCGGGAAGGATGTGACCGGTGACAGCCCGCGCGCGTTGTACGACGCGGGCCTGGCCCACGTCCCCGGAGACCGCCAGGAATACGGCCTTGTCCTTTCATTTCCGATCAAGGACAACCTGGTCCTCACCGGATACCACCGTCCCCCGTTCCGTCGCGGGTTCGTCCGTGACGATCAGGCAGTCGATGCGTGGGCGGACAAGCTGATCGGCACCTATGACATCCGCACCCACTCGGGCGCGGTGGCGGCGAGCACGCTTTCGGGCGGGAACCAGCAGAAGGCGGTCGTCGCTCGCGAATTCAGCCGTGACCTGAAGGCCCTGATTCTCGACCAACCGACCCGCGGTCTGGACGTTGGCAGTATTGAGTTCATTCACCGCCAGGCGGTCGTCAAGCGCGACCAGGGAACGGCCATCCTCCTCGTCTCGGCGGAGCTGGACGAAGTCATGGAGCTATCGGACCGGATCGCCGTCATGTACCGCGGCGAGGTGGTTGCCATCGTTGATGGACGCACGGCCAACCGCGAGGAGGTCGGCCTCTTGATGGCGACCGGGCGCCGAGATGTGCTGCCCGAAACCCGGGTGATGACCAGTGAGTGATCGAACGACCGCACCGGCGGCAGCGATGGCACCGCGGTCAAGTCGGGTTCGGTCGCTGATCCAACGCGCCGTGTCCACCAGCCTGGTGCCGGCCCTCGCGGTGTTGCTGGGCCTGGCAGGGGGGGCCATCGTCATCGTGATCTCGAACGCCGCATCCGGCCGGGGTTTCGACTTGTTGCTGCCCTTGAGGGCATACGCGAGCATGCTCACCGGGGCCGTCAGCGGTGCCGATGAGCTCGTCCGGACGCTGAGCGAGGCCACTCCCCTCATCCTGGCGGGCCTGTCGGTGGCCGTCGGCTTCAAGGCCGGTTTGTTCAATATCGGAGCCAACGGCCAGTTCCTGATGGGGGCCCTGGGTGCGGGCGCGGTCGGTGCCGCAGTCGCCGGCTGGACACCCTGGCTGGCGATTCCCATCGCCCTGATCGGCGGGATGTTCTTCGGAGCGCTGTATGGCTTCATCCCCGGAGCGCTCAAAGCGTGGACCGGCGCGCACGAAGTCGTGACCACGATCATGCTGAATTTCATCGCCGCCGCCCTGGTGGCGTTCCTCGTCACCGGGCCGCTTCTGGCGCCGGGTTTCTCGTTTGCGCGAACCGGCGACGTGGGCAACGCGGCGTTTCCGGCCATCGGGAATGCGGCCGCGTCGGGACACATCGGCATCCTGGTCGCGTTCGCGGCGGTGCCCATCATCTACTGGCTCCTGAACCGGAGCGTGCTCGGATTCGAGATCAGGACGGTGGGAGCCAACCCGAGCGCGGCCCGATACGCCGGCATCAATCCCGGCCGCCTGGTCATCCTCACCATGTCGCTGGCCGGGATGCTGGCCGGGATGGCGGGGGCGGGACAGGTCCTCGGAATCACGCATTTCGTGTCCGCATCCTTCTCGACCGCCGCCGGGTTCGACGCGATCACGATCGCGCTCCTCGGCCGTGTCCATCCGGTAGGAGTCCTGTTTGCGGCGCTGCTCTTTGGCGTGATGCGCGCCGGCTCAGCCCTCATGCAGATCCAGGTCCGGGTCCCGGTCGAGATCATCGACGTCATCCAGGCTGTGATCCTCTTTTTCCTCACGGCGGAGATCCTGGTTCGATGGATCTTCCGAATTCGCGCTGAACGAGCGGGCCTTGAGGAGCTGAAGACCATCACCAAGACCTACGGACAGGCGACGCGCTGATGGAAGTGCTGTTCGAGATACCGGTCATTGGGCTCCTCCTCCAGTTCGTCGCCTACCTCGTCCAGGTCATGCCCGGCCTGGCTCCGATCATCCTGGGCATTTCGGTGCCGATTGCGTTCGGAGCCCTGTGCGGGGTGATGAACGAACGGTCGGGGGTCGTGAACATCGGCATCGAGGGAATGATGCTGATGTCGGCCTTCTTCGGCTTCATCACCGCGGGCTTCACCGCTGAAATCCTCGGCGAGCAGGTGATCGGTCCATTCAGCGCGACGGTGCCCCTCTTGCTCGGCGTGGTGGCAGCGCTGGCCACGGCGGTGCTGCTATCGGTCCTCCACGCATGGCTGTGCATCTCGGTCCGCGCGGATCAGATCATCAGCGGGGTGATCATCAATCTGCTGGCATTCGGGCTGACCGGCTATCTGAACCGGATCTTCATCAGCCCCAATCCCGGCCTCGGCGGCGGAACGTTCTCCTCGTTTCATCCGCCGTCATGGCTGGTCGACATCCCGCTGGTGGGATGGCTCTTCAACATGTTCCTCGAGCACGGGCCGATTTCCATGACCCTGATCGTGTTCGTCATCGCGCTCCAGGTCCTCCTCTTCCGGTCCCGCTGGGGGCTGCGCACCCGGGCCGTCGGCGAGCATCCGCGGGCGGCAGACACGCTCGGGATCGACGTCATCCGCCTTCGCTATCGGAACGTGATCTTGGGCGGAGTCTTCGCCGGATTGGCGGGAGCCTATCTGACCCTCGAGCAGGTCGGCGCATTCCAGAACGGGATGACGGTCGGCCGCGGATTCATCGCTCTAGCGTGCGTCATCTTCGGACGCTGGACTCCGATCGGTGCGTTCGGCGCGGCGCTCCTGTTTGCGGGGACCGAAGTCTTTGGTCGCGCGGTGAACATCACCCCTCCGACGGGAAACCTCGCTCCCCTGGGGGACTTCCTTTCCTCCATCCCCCAGCAGTTCTACGGCGTGCTTCCCTATGTCGTGACGATCATCATCCTGGCCGGCGTGGTCGGACGGAGCATCCCGCCGGCGGCGGACGGCCGGCCGTACGAGAAGGAAGGGCAGGCGGCCTAGGGTTTCAGCTGGCGGCGGCCATGGCCATGGGCGCGGCCAGGACCGAAATCCGGCCGGCGACGATCCGGGACACCTCGCGCAGGGCCGCCGCGGCCGCGGAGCGATCGGCGTCCGGATGCTGCGCCGAGGTGATCGGCACGCCCGCGTCCCCGCCGGCCCGCACGGCCGGCTCGAGCGGGATGCGGCCCAGGACCTCCAGCCCGAGCTCGCGGGCCATGCTATCCCCGCCGCCCGAACCGAACAGATCGTGCTCGGTGCCGCAGTGGGGACAGATGAAGCCGCTCATGTTCTCCACCACGCCCAGGGTCCGGACGTTGACCTTGGTGAACATGCCGATCGCTTTACGGGCGTCGAGGAGCGCCACCTCCTGAGGTGTCGTCACGATGACCGCCCCCGACAGCGGGATGAGCTGGGCCAGTGACAGCGAGGCATCCCCCGTACCGGGCGGCAGGTCGATGACCAGATAGTCCAGGTCCCCCCACTCCACGTCGCGCAGGAACTGCTGGATGGCGGAGTGGATGAGCGGCCCGCGCCAGATGACCGGGGCGTCCCCGGTCAGGAAGTACTGGATGCTGATCATCTTCACGCCGTGGCTGACAACGGGGTTGACCCGACCGCCCACACCGGTCACATGCCCCTCCTGGGTGCCCATCATGAGCGGCACGTTGGGGCCGGTGATATCGGCATCCAAGAGCCCGACCCGGGCCCCGTCCCGAGCCAAGCTGACCGCCAGGTTGACGGCGACCGTGGTCTTGCCCACGCCCCCCTTGCCGGAGGCCACCGCGATCGTGTTGCGGACGCCGGGGATGAGGTCCGCCATCGGCCCGCCGAAGCTGCGCTTGACGTTGGCGGCCCATTCGATCTTCACCGCGCCGGCACCCACGCCGGAAAGCTCATCGGCGATGTCCGATTCGATCTTGGCCTTGAGCGGACAGGCCGGAGTGGTGAGCTCAACGGTGACCGTGACCAGCGATCCGGAGATGTCCACCGAGCGGACCATGTTCAGAGAGACCAGATCGCGCCCGATCTCAGGGTCCTTGACCCGAGCCAGGGCAGCCATGATCGCGTCGTCGGTCAATACGGTGGTCACCGTTCGAGGGTATCAGTTGTGCGGGCCGAGCGCCCGCGGGCCTCAGGCCAGGCCGTCGAACAGTCCGCACCCGACCCCGGCGGACGGCTGGGAGGCGGCCAGGTTGGACACGGCCAGGCGGTAGTGCTCGGCCGAAAGCCAGTTGTCGCGGACGGCGGGATCCCAGCCCGCGAACGGTCCATCCGAGCCGGTCTGCGACACGTGGCGTTGAATGGCCGCCAGCTTGAGCGGGACCAGCTCCCCAAGCGGGACGGCCACTGTCGGCCCGGCCGACGGGGTGTGGTATCCCGCACGCGGCGCCAGGTCACCCAGGATCGCGAGGGCCTCCGGCGGCACGACCAGGTGGAACAGCTTCGCGATGCGCCACGCCACCTGGTCCTCTTCCATGTTGTCCTCGTAGGCCAATGGCAGAGCGGCGTTGTCCACCGCTTCCCCGACGGCCTTTGACAGGGTCGCGTGGTCCGAATCGCCGGTCACGCCATCCGGCCCGAAGGTCAGGACCACCTCCGGCTGGTGCATCCGGATCGGCTCCACCAGGCGCCCGACCAGGTGATGGAAGTCGACCGACACCAGGTCGCCCTCGGCGTAGTCCAGCATGCGGAGGACTCGCACCCCGAGCAGGGCCGCGGAACGGCGCATCTCATCCTCGCGGACGGTGTCCAGGTTCCGCCAGCCCAGGGAATCGAGGAGGTCCCGGTTGCGGCCGCCGGGCGCAGGCGGCTTGGTCGTGATGCGGGCGTCGAAATAGCCGCGCGTGGCGCACACGACCACCACGTACGCGCCCTCGGCAGCGGCACTCGCGATGGCGCCCGCGAAACCGAACGCCTCGTCACCCGGATGGGCGACGATCACCATCAGGCTGCGGGCCGGATTCCTCTCACGGATGGGCCGCCAGATCGACGACACGGCGGCGAGTCTATCAGCCTAGACCTCGAGCTCGAGGGCCACCCTCGCCGACGGATCGCGGCCCCGATCCCGCACGGCGGGGACCCGCTCGGCGGCCGGAACGCGCTCCACGAAGCTTGCCCGGTGGCCGGCCTCGATGGCCTGCTCAATCTCGTCCAGGCTCAGGATCCCATGACGCAGGAGCAGCGCGAACTCATCGCGCAGGTAGCGCTGGAGGATCTCCGGCCCATCGGTGGACAGTGTGAAGGCGACCTCGTGCGCGACCAGGTTGCGCAGGTGCGCGCGGAGCTCGGCCAGGCTGCCCACCACACCGGTGCTCAGGTTCGAAGAGGGGCAGACCTCGAGCACGATCCCCCGCTCGCGGAGGATGCCCATGACCCGCGGATCGGTGGCGCTCCGGATCCCATGACCAATGCGTGCAGGATCCAGCGCCTCGACCGCTTCCTCCACCTCGTCGGCGCCTCCGGTCTCTCCGGCATGGACCGTGATCCCCAGCCCGGCACGGCGGCACTCGGCCATGATCTCGCGGTAGTCCGCGAATCGAAATCCGGCGACCACCGGGCCCGCGATGTCGATTCCCACGACCCCCCGCGCGCGCCAGCTGATGGCCTTGGCGGCCAGGATCTCATTGAGCTCACGGCTGAATGCGCGGTCCAGGCAGAAGATCAGGCCGGCCTGCACCTGGGGGTACTCGAGGATGGCCCGATCCATCCCCCGCACAGCGGCCGCGATGATGTGGTCCAGGTCCTGCTCCCCGCCCCGGTTGCGCTTCATCGGGTTGAAGCGCAGCTCCAGACGGGTAATGTTGCTGCGCCGATACGCACCCCCGATGACCTCATACACGCTGCGCTCGACGGCGATCGGGCTGGACTGGATGAGCTCGGTCCAGTGGAACAGGTCGAGGTACCCGTCAAATGTCCGCCGCCGGCGGCGCCCGAGGGTGATCAGCGCGCGGAAGGCCCAGTAGTCCTTGGTCGGCAGCCGGATGCCCTGAGCGTGCGCGATGCCCCACATGATGGCCGGGGTGACGGCCCCTCCCAGGTGCACATGGAGCTCGCTGAGCGGCGTACGGGGATCGATCCGGGGTCGGGCCATGTGCCACCGGCTGCGGACTTTGCGGGAGTTTATCAGGCGGTCCTGCGTTGCCGAACCGCGCTAGAATCGGCGCCCGATGGATCTCAAGGGCCTGATCGAGTCGCTCGCCACCGGATGGGCCGAGCGCCTGACGATCCTCGTTCCGCTGGCCCTGATCGGGGCGCTGGGACTGTACGTGGCCTGGCTGCTGATCGGGTACCTCCGCGCCTCGCAGACCGGGATCGAGGCCGAGGCGGTGGTGGGGGAGGCGATCGCACCCGAGCCGGGGGCGTCGGTCCGCCTGCCGGCGGGGGCGCCGTATTGCCCGGTCGACGGACTCGTGCATCCGCCCGGCGCCGTGTACTGCGCGCGCTGCGAGGCCGACCTGGCTCGAGACTGCGCCACCTGCGGGACGACCATCCGGGCCAGCGACGCCGTCTGCTTCAGTTGCGGGGCTCGCCAGTAGCGCCGGCTCAGTCCCCCATCACGGCGCGCACGTAGGCGCGCATCTCGGCCACGTTGGCGATCATCACCCAGCCGCGGCTGGTTCCCGGCTCGATGCCGGTATACAGCGCGAAGCGGGGTGGCGACAGCACGGTCGCGGACACGCTGGCGTCCGCCGCATCGCCCACGACCTGCAGGAGTGTCGGCAGGTCGGTGAGCGGCGCGTTGGTCCGGAGCGTGGTGAGGAGGGCCAGCATCGCGCCCAGGTCGAACTCGTCGTCCATCAGGGAGATCCGGTGGGCCAGCGCGGCGATCAGCTGCATCTGGCGCCCGGCCCGGGCATAGTCGCTGTCCGTAAACCGGGATCGGGAGTAGGCCAGGGCCGTGGCGCCGTTGATCCGCTGCCAGCCCGGCGCGATGCTGAAGCCGATCTCGCCGTCGTTGATCGCGTAGGGGACGTCGATCCACAACCCTCCGAGAGCATCGACCAACTGAGGGAAGTCGGTCATGTTCAGCTCGATCCAGTAGTCGATGGGAACCCCGTAGGTCTGCTGCAACGACGCCGCCAGCCCGTCCATGCCGTAGCTGAATCGGATCGCGTTGGCCTTCAAGTGCCAGATCGCCCCGTTGCCCAGCGGAATGTCGGTCGCGTCGCGCGGGAGGGCGACCATGGTCAGCTGGCCGTGGTCGGCGCTGACGGAGGCAACGACCATCGAATCGGTGAGCGGTCCGTATCCGTTTGCCACCCGGTCCGGGGTGGAGTCGGTGCCCGCGAACAGGACAGTGATGCGCCGATCCAGGAGCGCCGCGTTGATGGGAACCGGGGTCGGCACCGGCGTTGGCGTGGGGGTCGGCTGGGGCGTTGGCCGGGGGGTCGGTGACGGCGTGGCTGTCGGCTCGGGTGGGCTGGCGCTCGGGCTGGGCGACAGGAGCGCGCAACCAGCCACCCAAATGACGAGGGCGACGGTCAACAGACGGACGAGGCGGGGTGTGGGCTGCATCGACCGCGGATCGTAGCCGCCCGCGAGGGCTGCCGCCAGATGGCGGCCGTCCACTGCTAGGCTCCGAGCGTGGAGACCCGAGAGATCAGCGTCGAAACGGCCGGGCGACGCGGCGTTCATGACCTGACCGATGCCTGCGCCCGATTCGTGGCCGAGGCGGCTGCGGGCGGCGATGGAATTCTGCACCTGTTCGCGCCTCACGCCACGGCGGGGCTGATCGTCATGGAGCTGGGCAGCGGCTCCGACGCCGACGTGGTCGAGGCCCTGGACCGGCTCCTGCCGCGCGACGATCGCTGGCGCCACCAGCATGGCTCACAGGGCCACGGTGCGGACCACGTCGTCCCGTTGCTGGTCAGCCCATCGCTCAGTGTGCCGGTCATCGGTGGCCAGATGGCGCTGGGGACCTGGCAATCCATCGCCCTGCTGGACCCGAACGCGGATCACATCCGGCGGCGAGTCCGGCTGTCGTTCGTGCCGGCCTAGGCCGGCGCCTCGGCTGACGCCCCGCTCCCGGCGAGACGCATCACCTGCGCAGTCACGGTGGACGGGTCCGCGGTGGGGGCATCGCACGCGTACCCACGGCATACGTACGCGGTGGGCACGCCCCCCCGCGCGACCTTCTCGATAAACAGCGGGCGGCTCCGGAGCTCATCGCCCGCAGGCAGGCCGGCGATCACCAGGTCCGGCGCGTATGGAGCCGCGGCGGCACGGCGGAGCGCGCCCGAGCGCGGGTCCGCGGCCTCGCCGGCAACCACCACGTCGACTGCCGGGCGCAGGGCCCGATCGGCGGCGCACAGCATCCGCCCGAAGGCCGACGGCTGGCGCTCGATGGCCGAACCCACAGCCGCCAGGATGCGACGGGCGCGTCGGTCGTGCTCCGGGTAGCCGCCCAGAAGCGCCAGCCGGAGCCAGACGTCCGCGGCGATCGAGTTCGCGCCAGGAGTCGCGCCGTCGAGCAGCGACCGTGGCCGTGCCACCGTCTGCTCGTGATCGGGCCCCGTGTCGTAGAGGGTGCCACTCTCTTCGTCCCAGAAGTCCGACCCCAGCCGCGTCATGAGCGCCTCGGCCAATGCCAGATCCCGCGGCTCGCCGAGGGCGGCATATGCCCCCAGCAGCCCTTCGGCCACCGCCGCGTAGTCCTCGGCGAAGCCGGGGGTATGGGCCACGCCCGCGCGGGCCGTGCGCCACAACCGGTCACCATCGTGGACCAGTACCTTTCGGATGAACGCCGCCAGGTCCCGGGTTGCCGCCACGAACCGTTCATCCCCCAGCACCAGCGCGGCGAGGGCGAACGCCCGCAGCGCGAGGCCGTTCCAGGCCGCCAGTTGCTTGTCGTCGCGCCCCGGACGGACCCGCTCGCTCCGGCGGGTCAGCAGGGCCGCACGGGCGCGATCCAGGATCGGCGGCTCCGGCGGCGGAGCGCTGGTGACGTGCAGGATGGTGTGGCCCTCCCAGTTGCCGCCACGCGTGACGTCCCAGTGTGTGGCCACCGCCGCCGCGTCCGCCGCGGCCAGCCCGGCATCGGTCAGGACCGCGGCCGCCTCGTCGGCGTCCCAAACGTAGAACCGGCCCTCCTCGCCCTCGCTGTCCGCGTCCAGCGCGGCCGCAAACCCACCTTCATCGGTCCGCAGCTCGGCCAGCATGAAGTCCAGGGTCGAGGAGGCGACGCGGGCGTATCGGTCCATCCCGGTGGCCCGAAACGCATCCAGGTAGGCATGAGCCAGCAGGGCGTTGTCGTAGAGCATCTTCTCGAAGTGGGGTGCCAGCCAGGAGGCATCGGTGCTGTAGCGCGCGAAGCCGCCGGCCAGCTGGTCATGGATGCCGCCGTCGGCCATGCGATCCAGGGTGACCGTCACCATCCGCAGGGTGGCCTCGTCCCGCGTGTCCCGCCAGCGGCGGAGCAGGAACTCCAGGGTCATGGGAGCGGGGAACTTGGGGGCCGGGCCAAAGCCGCCGCGGACCGCGTCGAACGACCCGCCCAGCCGGCGCACCGCGGCGTCCAGCTGCTCACTCCCTGGGGCGGCGCCGGCGCTGTCGTCGACGGCCATCTGGTGCCGCAGGTGGGCGGCCAGCTGGGCCCCGATTCCGGCCACTTCGCCACGCCGCTCCCGATACGCCTCCGCCACGCCCTCCAGCACGGTCGTGAATGCGGGCAAGCCGTGCCGGTCATCGGGCGGGAAATAGGTCCCGCCGAAGAACGGCTCTAGGTCCGGGGTCAGAAAGACGCTGAGCGGCCAGCCGCCCGACCCGGTCATGGCCTGCACGGCGCCCATGTACACGTCGTCGATGTCCGGGCGCTCCTCGCGGTCGACCTTGATGGCCACGAAGTCGCGGTTGAGCCGCTCGGCCGTGACGGGGTCCTCGAATGACTCATGGGCCATGACGTGGCACCAATGGCAGGCCGAGTAGCCGATGGACAGGAAGATGGGCCGATCCTCGCTCCGCGCCCGGGCCAGGGCCTCGGCGCCCCACGGATACCAGTCGACCGGGTTGTCGGCGTGTTGGAGCAGGTACGGGCTGGTCGCGCTCGCAAGCCGATTCATGGCAGGCATCGTATCGGAAGCCTCGCCGGATCGAATTGACCGCCTCCGGAGCCGATGCGCATACTACCCCCGAGTATGGAAACGCACGACGCCGCGACCGGGAGCGAGCACTTCCGCCACAGCTACACCCGCGATCGCCGAGAGCTTATCAACCGGCTGCGCCGGATCGAGGGCCAGGCCCGTGGCCTCCAGCGCCTGGTCGAGGACGAGGCCTACTGCCTCGACATCCTCCAGCAGGTCGAGGCCATGACCGCCGCTGCCGACCAGGTCGCGATGCTGGTCCTGGAAGACCACATCGACGGCTGCCTGACGCATGCCATCGACAGCGGGCAGGGCGAGCCGTACGTTCGCGAGGTCATGACGGTCGTCCGGCGCGCCATGCGCCGGCCCGCCGGGCGTCGCGCGCGTCGAACGGACTGAGGCGGTCCGGGGCACGCAACGGGAGTGCCGCAGGGGGGAACCGCGGCACTCCCGAATTCGACTATACGGGGGCCGGTCAAGCCGATCACTCGACGCCGAGGATGGGCCAGTCATGTGTGACTCGCATCTCGCTGGGGACCGGTGAGCGTCGGTCAACCAATCACCTGTGACTGACTCCCCGGAATAACCACGCTTGAAGCGCGCTGTCAGTCCTAGGTAACTACCCGCCCTGGCTCGAGATCACTCGCCGAACATGGTGAGCTGCTTGCCGCCGCGCTCGACCATCGGGTCCAGGCCGATGATGGGCTCCAGCCACTCGATCCGAGCGCCGTCGCGCGCCACCAGGGCTTCCAGGTGCGGCCACTTCAGGACGTGCCAGTTCTGGCGCTCGACCTCGGCCCGCAGCCACGGTGAGCGATCGAGCTTCAGCCGCAGCAGGTCGGTCCGCTCGGCGGGAATGACCAGGAATCGGGCCTGCTGCTCCGACGTCGGGATCTGGCTTCCGCGGCGCAGGACGGCCTCGCCAATCATGGCCGTCCATTCCACCTCGAACAGGTAGCTGGACCGATTGCGGACGTACCACAGCCCATCCACGGCGCCCAGCACATCGGCCGGCGCACGGATCACGAGCGGCAGGTACGTTCGCCGCTCGTCCTCTCGCAGCAGGTCACCGAGCGTGGCCTCCCGCCACGGACGCTCCTGCTCGCGCCGGCTGACCCACGTCCGCAGCCCGAGCCGATGGCCAAATTCGACGATGGTGGCCAAGACCCGCGTGTGATCGGCGATTCGGGTCGCGAGGTCCTCCTCGCTCCGCAGCTGACCGTGATCCCCGACCGCGGCATACGCGCCCAGGCACGCACGGACGAGCTCCTCGTCAGGCGACGCCGTTCCCGGGAACAGAGCGAAGATCCGGTCCAGGAACCCGGCTTCGTCCAGGCGGCCAGCCGTGGTGACGAGCGAGAAGGTCGCCCATTCGACGCGGTCGGCCAGGGTCCCGTCAGCCAGGGCGGGCTCACGCAGCCACCAGGCGGGGCGCTGGGCACCGGCGACCCGCTCGAGGCTGGGGTGGTCGTCGCGCCACAGCTCCTCGCGGAGAAGGACGGCCAGCAGCGCGGGGCCGCCGCGCTCCACCCGGCCGACGAGCTCCTCCTCGCGCGGGGTGGATCCATCGTCGTCCTCGTCCGGCGGTCGGGCCTGCACCAGGCGGCGCAGCAGGCCGGTCCGCTCCAGCTCGATCAGCACCGCGCATGCGATCCGCGCCAGGCCGGCCGGCTCGCCGCGGTCGCGGAGCAGCCCCACCGTGGCTCGCTCGATGGCGCCCGCCAGCTCCGGATACGTCAGGTGACCGCCTTTCGCGCCCAGTCGCAGCGGCTTGGGTCGGACCGCGTCCCGGAGCCGATCCTCGGCCGACGCGCGACGGAAATGGAGCGCCACACCGTCTCCGACCCTGCCTGACTCCCGGGGAATGGCATGCATCAGCTCCAGCTCGGCGGCCGCGGCGGCCATGGCCACCGCGAGGACCCGATCCGGGTCGTCGCCCTCCAGCAGGACGCAGAACCAGCCGCCGGGCTTGAGGGCCCCCGCCGCGGAGGCCATGGCGTGGCGGAAGGCGGTTACCTCCGCGCCATCCGCGCGGGACGAGCCGCCCCCGAAGAGCGGCTCCAGCCGGAGCGTCTCGGCCGCCTCCCGCCCCAGCAGCCAGGCGGTGGCCAGGTATTCGAAGCTCAGCTCGTCCACGCTCTCCGGCGGCGGCGGGGCGCCGATCACGAGGTCCACGCTGTCCGGCGGCAGGTACTGGCCCACCACCGCGGGGCGGCACCGAATCCACAGCAGGTTGGCGGCATTCATGCCGCCCAGCTCGTCCAGATCGGCGGCGAATCGCACCGGACGCCGATCGCGGCCCAGCGCGGCCAGCGCGGTCCGTACGTCCTGGTAGGCAACCTCGAACAGGCGCCACACGTTGACCTCGCGGTGATGGCGTGACGCCGGTTGGCGGACGTGGCCACCGCTGATCCGAAGCGACGCGACACGCCCGGGGTAGCCGTTCAGCCGGCTGGCGGGGAGCAGGCAGCCGGCCAGCGCGAGGCGGAACACGGCCGCGAGGGGCTGGTCGTGGAACTCGGCGTCGATCTTGTTGGCGATCGCCTGCAGCGCGTACAGGTTGCGCGCGGTGTACAGGTCGAGGACCTCGTCCACGACGTCGCGCCGGTCGTCGAGCACGGGGAACCGATCGTGCATCTGCTGGTAGGCCAGCCCCTGGCGGATATCGGTCCCGACCGGCCCGGGCACCGGGGTCGGCCGCACGGTGGAGGCGTACCGCGGCCCCTCACCGGATGGGAACGACACCGGCGGGTCCGGCGCCCGGGCCGGCGGAGGTGGCGGCCCACCCGGTTCGCCGAGGGGGGCCAGGATGGGCGGCTCGACCGGCAGCGGATCGCCAATCAGGCCCACCGGGGCGGGGGGCAGGTCCTCGTCGGCATCGGCCGCCGGCTCCACGGCCGGCTCGGCGGCCTGCCGCCGGGGCGGTTCCAGCCCCAGCTTGGCGTAGTCCGTCTCGTCGACCGGGGCCACGCGCTCGTCGGCTCCGCCGAGGGCGATGTCACAGGCCGTGCAGCGGTAGACCTTGCGGCCCGGCGCATCCGCGTCCCGTGGCCAGATGAACTCATCGGCCACCACCGGGCGGTTGCAGACCGGACAGCGCGAGGCATACAGCTCCTCGATGTGCTGGCGGAGCGGGATGTCCACCCGCCGCGAGGAAGCCAGCTGGGCAAAGGCGGCATCCACCGCGGCCACTTCGGGCGCCAGCAGGAAGGCCTGCGCCGCCATCCGGGCGAACGGGCTGGCCTCGGCCGCGACCACCCGCATCCCGTGTGCCACGGCGCGTCGAGCGGTCCAGCCGGTCCCGGACCACGGGTCGAGGATCGTGTCGCCCGAGGCGGCGAACGACGCCAACTCGGCATCGAGGACGTTATCGGCCGGCGAGGGGAAGTAGCGCTCCAGCAGGGCGAGGCCGGGAAGCCGCCTAGGAAGGACGACGTGGTCGAGTCTCTTCCGTTCGGCCTCGGTCATGGGCGCTAGGTCTCTTCGAGCAGTTCCTCTTCCTCTTCGGGCTCGCTCGAGAGCTCCGGAAGGGAGGTGTCGAGCTCCTCGACCTCCTCCGGCTCCTCTTCGGGCTCCTCCGACTCTTCGTCGTCATCGTACCGGAGGGCGGTGCCCTTCATGTACGGTCGGACGTCACCCGTGCGCGCGGCGGCCGCGCCCGGGAAGGACACGGTCCCGAAATTCGCCGGGTCGGCGAAGACCTCGCGGATGATGAGGCGCAGGTCGTCGTCGCGGATGGTGGTCAGGGCCGCCTCATACCGATTTCCCTTGGCCATCAGCTTCAGGAGCCGATTCGCCACCCGCGGCTCCACCTGCCCCACCTTCAGCCCGCGCACGCGGGCCTCCAGCTCCTCGTCCGCGGCGCGCAGCTCGATCGCGTCGCCCGGGGATAGGGGGGCCAGCTGCTTGGCCGGCGCCAGGTTGATGAGCCGCGCGCTGCCGGTCTTACCCATCTCCTCGATGAACAGGGCAGCCGGGGCGCGGGCCGCGTGCCGGTCGCCGCGGGCGGCATCCGCGGCGGTGAGCAATGCCTCGAGGCGCCCGATATTGCGCTCCGCGATCCGGTTGGTCCGCTCCCGCTCCAGGGCGGCCTGGTAGGCCTCCAGCGCCTCCGCGTGGCGGTCGAGCTCGCTCAGCGCCTTGCCCAGCCGGTTGTAGGCATCGACGTCGCCGCCCAGCTCGATGATCTGCTGGTTGGTCTCGACCGCAGCCGGCCACTCGCCGCGCGTGGCATGGCCAATCGCGATGTCGGCGAGCTGGCGGCGTTGCCGGATGGTGGCGTCCGGATCCCCGGCGGTCATGGGCGCGCGACTCTCCCCGCGGCGTGATCAGTGGGCGAACGGCACCGCGTGCGGCAGGCGGGACCGTCGGAGGGCGCCAATTTGTATCACCGCCCCCTCATGGTGTCAACGCGATTTCGGCGCTGGTCAGGCGCCACTCAGGAAGAGGGCCACGATGGCGCCAATCGCGGCCAGCGAACCGTATTCCAGCACCACGGCGCGATCGGAGGTTCCGGACTCCAGGGCGTCGGCGGCCCCACTCCACGAATGAAAGGTCAGCGCAATCAGCGCGGGCCCTACCGGCTGGGGAAGCTCCAGCAGCATGAGGGCTGTGGCCACTTGGAGGACGACGAGCAGGTGCAGCGCCCCGTGGCCGACGGCCGGTACCCCGAGCGCGCCGCGTGCCTCGGCCGCGCGCAGACACGCCACGGAGGTGAGGATGCCCAGCAGGACGATATCCAGCAGCCACAGCTCTTCCGGCAACAGCCCCTCCAGGCCGACCGCGGCGGCGAACACGGTCAGCACCAGGAACAGGTCCAACGCCAGCCGGCCGCTTGGCTTGGTCGCCCCCTTCCGCTCGGTGTTGAGTGTCCACCACAGGAACGCCCAGGCGACCGGGGCGGCCAACGGGCCGATGCCGTCCGGCAGCTGCCGTCCGGCGAGGGTGACCGATACCGCCACCACAGCCAGGAGGGCGTACCGCGCGTAACCGATCGACGGGCGCACGGCCCCCAGCAGGGCCGCAGTCCCCAGGCCGGCAAGAGCCAGCTCGAGCGCAAGGACGATGGCCAGGGCCACCGGATCGACGGCCCAGCCGGCGGCCACGAGGGCGGCCAGCATGAGGGGCAGGGCGAGCGGTCCGGCCCGCTTGACCGCCCGGGCGCCGCGCACCCGCCCTGCGCGCAGCATCCGGCGTCCATCGGCCACGGCGCTCATCCGAGCAGTTCCTCAGCGCCACGGGTGGTGGCGATCTGATCCGGTTCCAGCCACGCCCGGCGCGCAACGCCAACGGCGTAGTCGAGGTACCCCAGCTCCTCGGTGCGGTGGGCGTCGCTGGCCAGCGTCAGCCGGACACCGGCGCGGGCCGCATCCCGGGCCAGCCGCTCGTCGAGGTCCAGGCGGGGGCTGCCGTTGATCTCGAGCAGGGTCCCGGTGCGAGCCGCAGCCTCGAACAGCTGCGGCCAGTCGTACGACACCGGGTCGCGGCGGTTCACGATGCGTCCGGTCGGGTGCGCCAGGATGTCGACGTGCGGGTTCTCGATGGCGGCCAGGGCGCGCCGGGTCAGCTGTTCGGTGGGCTGGCTGCGGGCGGTGTGGATGCTGGCCACCACGACATCGAACCCGGCCAGCAGCTCGTCGGGGTAGTCGAGCTGTCCGTCGGCGTGGATCTCCATCTCCGTGCCGTGCAGGATGCGGAACGGGTCCAGCTCCGCGTTCAGGCGCCCTATCTCGGCGCGCTGCTCGGCCACTCGTTCGGGTGACAGCCCACGGGTCACGCCCAGCGACGGGGAGTGATCGGTCAGGACCATGTACTCCAGGCCCGTCGCCCGAGCGGCGTTGGCCATCGTCGCGATGTCATCCACGCCATCGGTCCAGGACGAGTGGGTGTGGGTGTCGCCGCGGATGTCCGCGCGTTCGACCAGGTGCGGGAGGCGCCCGTCTGCCGCTGCGCTGATCTCACCCTCACCCTCGCGCAGCTCGGGGGCGATCCACGGCAGGTCCAGTCGGGCGTAGACCTCCTCCTCGTCGGCCGCCAGGAGCAGCTCCCCGGTGTCCACGACCCGGAACCCCTTCTCGCTGAGGGACAGGCCCCGATCCAGGGCCCGGGCCCGGAGGGTGACGTTGTGCTCCTTGCTGCCGGTGAAGTGGACCAGGTGCGAACCCCACGCCTCGGGCCGGCACAGCATGAGATCCACCTGCCGGTCGCCGTCGACGGCGAGCACGACGCTCGCCTTGTCAGTTCCCGAGGCGATCACACGGTCGATGGTGGACAGGCCCTCGAAGGCGCGCACCAGCTCGGCGGGGTCGTCGCAGGCTGCCAGCAGGTCCAGGTCACCGATCGTCGCCTGGCGGCGGCGAAGCGAGCCGGCGGCCTCCAGGCGTTGGACACCCGGCACGCGCCGCAGTCCGTCGAGGATCTCGTTGGCAAGCCGATCCGCCTCGTGCAGGAGCAGCCGGTCGGATTGGCGATCGAGGCGCGCGATGCCCTCCAGGATGTTCTGCTCGGTGCGCGCCGAGAGACCCGACACCTCGCGCACGCGACCGGTCTCGGCCGCCGCCCGCAGCTCGTCGACCGAGGTGATGCCCAGCTCGATGTGGAGCTGGCGCGCGGTGCGCGGGCCGACGCCGCTGATGTGGAGCACGTCGAGCAGCCCAGGCGGGACTTGCTCGCGCAGCCGCTGGTGGTACTCCAGCTTCCCGGTGGTGGCCAGCTCGGTCAGTCGAGCGCCGATGGCCGGGCCTACGCCCGGGATCTTCGGCGTTCGGCCGGCAGCCACCAGCGGGGCGAGGTCGGCTGGATAGCGCTCGACCGCATCGGCCACCCGACGGTAGGCGACCGCCTTATACGGGACCTCGTCGAGGAGATCGAGGAGGTCACCGATTTCGCGAAAGGTGGCGGCCAGCTCGGCGTTGGACAGCCCGGTGGACGCCGAACGCCGAGCGGCCTGGGGTCGCGGCATCCGGTCATTCTACGAACCGACACTCATCGGAAAACGAAAGACGCCGGGCCCGTCGGCCCGGCGTCCTCGGTTGTGGTGGTCTTATCGCGTCCGGCGCAGCGCGCGCGGCAGGCTCAGGCCGAAGATTCGGCTTCGGCGGCGACGCGGGATCTCGGTGTGATACCGCTCCCGATGCGCCTCCTCAAGCAGCTCGCGCTGGCGGATGGATGCGATCAAAGCCATGTAGGTCAGACCGCGGCTCATCCTGGTTCCTCCTGTGTTTCCCCGATATTTCCCCGCCGGGCGAACCGGAGGCATCGGTAACTGTTCACAATGTCACTATCGGTTACTGATACTAAGAGAGTGTCAGTAACTTGTCAAGGGCCCTATAATGGTTACCGCCATGAATCGAACGCGCGACTTCCTGCCCGAACCGCCCTCCAGCGATCTGTGGGTCCGCTTCGTGAACACCCTGGCCTTCACCCACGGCCGGCCGGCGGACGAGGTCGCGGATGCGGACGCGCTCATCGGCTGGCTGCGCAAGGCGCGCCTACTGTCGGATCGAGCGGCGAGCGCCGAGCGGGCGCACCTGCGGGACGATACCGACGAGGCCGCGCGCCGGATCGAGCGGTTCCACGACCTGCGCGATCTCATCCGCGGCATCGCGACCGAGGTCACCGATACCGACCAGGTGGGCCGGGAGAACGTGCGGGCCCTGAACCACATTCTGCGCCACGGCCTCCACTATCACCAGCTGGAGGTCAGCACCGATGGGACCCAATACGGGTTGGCACGGGTTGGCGACCGCCTGGACCAGGCCCGGGCCACGATCGCTGGAACCCTGGCCGACTTCTTGGCCGGGCGCGCGGCCCGACAGCTGAGGATCTGCGACAACCAGGGGTGCCTGGAGATCTTCATCGACCGCTCCCCCACCGGGCGGCGGCGCTGGTGCGACATGCGGACCTGCGGCAACCAGGCCAAGGCCGCCCGTCACCGCGCCCGAGTCCGCGAGGCGACGTTCCCCCAGCACTTCCCGGCGGCGGTGCCGCACACTAGAATCGGATCAATCCGCATCTGAGGCCGAATCGCCCCAGTGGACGCTGGTTCCAAACCCCGATATCCGCGCGCCGTCGGCCGGCCGACGCCGAGGTGACCGCCTAGCGAGATCCGATCCGGCGGACCCGGCGATCGACGACCACCCGGCGCGCATCCCAATCACGGTGCCGCGACGAGGTGGTCATTGCGTGCCCTCCCGCGGCGCTGACGAGGAGGTGGTCCGATGAGCTCCGTGGAGACCGGCGAGCTGCTCGCCGAGGTGCAGGCACTCATCCGCGAGCGCGAGCAGGAAGGCGTGCGCGGCCTCGCCGAGCGCATCGGTCCTCCTGAGTGGGCCGACCTGATCCCGCAGTTGGAACCTCGGGAAGTGGCCGTGCTCCTGCAATGGCTGCCGGACGAGGAGATCCCGGCCCTGCTCGAGGAGCTGCCACCGGTCGAGGCTGCCCGGATCCTGCGGACCCTGGCCGAGCCGGAGGCCGCCGCCCTCCTGGAGGAGATGGACCCCGACGACGCGGCCGATGTCCTGGAGAACCTCCCCTCCCTGGCCATGGACCAGATCCTGGTCCGCATGCGCGCCGAGGATGCGGCCGAGATCCGCGGCCTGGCGGCGTATCCACCCGACAGCGCCGGCGGGATCATGACTCCCGCCTTCGTGGCGGTCGCCGCCGACGCGACCAGCGACCAGGCCATCTCGGCCATTCGTCGCCTGGTGGACGAGGCGGAGACGGTGAACTACGTCTATGTCGTGGACGCCGAACGCCACCTGCTTGGCGTTCTGTCCCTGTATCGGCTCCTCCTGAGCCCCGGCGAGACGCCCGTGAGCGAGCTCATGGCCCCGACCACGGTCCGGGTTCGGGCATCCGCCGACCAGGAGGCTGCGGCCCGGCTGCTGACCGACCGCAACCTGCTGGCCATCCCGGTCGTCGACGATGAGGACCACCTGCTGGGAATCATCACCGAGGACGACGTGGCCGACGTCCTCCAGGCCGAGGCCACCGAGGACATCGAGCGGCTGGGTGGCTCGCAGCCGTTGAACCTGCCCTACCGCCTGGCGAGTGTCCCGCTCCTGGTGCGCAAGCGCGTGATCTGGCTCCTGCTCCTCTTCGTGGCGGCGGGATACACCGGCACCGTGCTCCAGAACTTCCAGGGTGAATTGACCGATGTGGTGGCCCTGAGCTTCTTCATCCCCCTGCTCATCGGCACCGGCGGCAACATCGGCAGCCAGACGGTCACGCTCATCGTGCGGGCCATGGCCCTCAACGAGGTCGCGATGCGCGACATCGCGTGGATCGTCTTCAAGGAGATGCGGGTGGCACTGGTCCTGGGCGGGGTCATGGCCGTTGCCGCGTTCGTGCGGGCCGAGCTGCTGGGGGTGAGCGCGGAAATCGGCGTCGTGGTGGCCCTCACGATCATCGCGATCTGCGTGTGGGCGGCCACCGTGGCCGCCGCCCTGCCGCTGGTCCTGCGTCGATTGCGGGTCGATCCCGCGGTCGTCTCGGCGCCGCTGATCACGACCGTGGTGGATGGAACGGGGCTGATCATCTACTTCGAGATCGCCCGCCTGGTGCTGGGCCTCTAACGCCCTTCGGCATTCCGAGGCAGGAGTGACTTGTAACGAGAGCGGACGCCCAAACCGACGGGCCGTCAGTCCTGAGTGACTGAAACAGTGCTGCGAGCACTGACCGCGCGAGATACGAGTCGCAGATGACTGACGGATAAGTCCGCGGTACCGACCGGTCGGTAGGCTTTCGGCATGGGTGGTGTCCGGGCAGAGTCGACAAACGCCACACGGACCCGCATTCAGCGTCAGATTCAACGACTCGGGACCGATGCGCGGATGGCGCGGGTGGCCGAAGGAATGTCCCAGGCCGCCGTGGCCAGCCGGGCAAAGGTGTCCCAGACGAGCGTGGGGCGACTGGAAGCCGGCGACGCCCGTCTCTCGGTCATGATCATTGGGAGCGTGTTCTCCGCTCTCGGGATGGAACTGTCGCTGCGCGCCTTTCCCGGCGCCGGGGTGCGGCTTCGGGATAGCGGCCAGATCGCTCTGACCGAGGTGATCCACCTCGAAGCGCACCCCAGCTGGCGGCTGAGCCTCGAGGCACCGGTGGGCGATCAGAACGGACAGGCTGCCGACGTTCTGTTGCTTGGGCGCTCGTTTGGCATCCACATCGAGGTCGAATCGGCGCTCGTTGATCTGCAGGCCCAGCTGCGGAAGGGCCAGCTGAAGCGGGACTGGCTGGCACGCAGGGCCGGCATCAACCTGGCGTTCGTGATGGCTTTGCGCGAGTCCGAACGAAACCGTGCCGCTGTCCGAAACGTGGCGAGCGTCGTTCGAGCGGCCCTACCAGCGCCGTCGCGGGAGGTGCTGGCGGCGCTGCGTGGCGGCCTGGCTCTGAACCGGGATGGGTTGCTGTGGATCCGACCGTTACGTTCGGGCCGCGGATCCGAGTTACGGGTGACTGGCAACGATGGCGAAGGTCCGAACCGGCGGAACGGGAGTCACGTGTGACTGAATTGGTGCCCCAAGCGCCACCTGCGCGTGATGCCAGTCATGTGTAACTGCGCTCCATGACAGGCGGTACGGCAGCTTTGGAGCCGGCGCTGGGTCAGACGCCGATGGGGTGCCAGACCGTCTTGATCTCGACGAACTCGCCGATGAGGTAGGGCGACTGGGCGGCTGGGGCGAGCCAGTCGTAGCCGTTCAGGCCGCCTGACGGCGGGCGCGAGAAGCGCTTCACGTTGTCGGTTGCCGCCTCCTCCACGGCGGTCACCGCCGCCGCTTCCAGGCCGAAGGCGTCCAGGGCGTTGACGTCCATATGGCTGGCAAGGTGGCCGACCAGCTCGCGGCGCAGGCCGGTGATGACGTTCACTACGCCGCCCGGGACGTCAGAGGTGGCCATCACCTCGGCCAGGGTGATGGCCGGCAGCGGGCGGGTCTGGCTGGCGATGACGACCGCCGCGTTCCCCGACACGATGACCGGCGCCAGCCGGCTGACCAGCCCGAGCAGCGACGAGTCCTCGGCCGCGATGATGCCCACCACCCCGGTCGGCTCGGGAATGCTGAAGTTGAAGTACGACCCGCCGACCGGGTTCACGTTGCCCAGGATCTGCGGGAACTTGTCGGCCCAGCCGGCGTACCACACCCAGCGGTCGAGGGCCGCGTCCACCAGGCGCGTCGCGCGCCGGCGGCCCACGCCCTCGGCGGCCATGACATCGGTCACGAACTGGTCGCGTCGCCCCTCCATGAGCTCGGCGATGCGGTACAGGACCTGGCCCCGGTTGAAGGCGGTCTTGGCCGCCCATTCCGGCTGCGCCTTGCGCGCGGCGCGCACCGCGTCCCGGATGTCCTTGCGCGTCCCCCGGCACGCGTTGGCCAGCAGCTCGCCCCGCGCCCCGTAGACCAGGTACGACCGCCCCGACTCGGTGCGCGGAAACTCGCCGTCGATGAAGAGCTTGTAGGTCTTGCGGACGCCGAGCCGCTCCACGGCGGTCTCGGTGCCGTCCCGCAGGGCGAGCGGCGCGGGTGCGCGCGCGTCCAGAACCCTGGCGCGGGCCGCGCGGCGTCGTGTGGCGGTGGGCTTCCGGGCCGCGGGTCGGCGAACGGTGGCCATCGGTTCGGATCGGCCTAGGCCGCGCCGTCCAGGCGCAGGTAGCCCGCCAGCCCGTGGCGGCCGCCCTCACGCCCGTAGCCGGACTCCTTGTACCCGCCGAAGGGTGAGGAGGGGTCGAAACGGTTGAAGGTGTTGGCCCACACCACCCCGGCCTTCATGGCCCCGATCATCTTGAATATGCGACTCCCCTTCTCGGTCCACACGCCGGCCGACAGGCCGTACGGGGTGTTGTTGGCCTTTTCGACCGCCTCTTCCGGGGTCCGGAAGGTCAGCACCGACAGGACCGGCCCGAAGATCTCCTCCTGCGCGATCCGATGGCTCTGGGACACGCCGGTGAACAGGGTGGGCCGGAAGAAGAAGCCCTTGTCGGGCAGGACGCAGTCGGGCTGGAAGATCTCCGCACCTTCCGCGATGCCTGATTCCACCAGCTCGGCGATCTTGGCCAGCTGGCCGGCGGAGTTGATGGCCCCGACGTCGGTATTCTTGTCGAGCGGATCGCCCACCCGTAGCGTCGACAATCGGTCCTTCAGCTTGTCCAGCAGCGGCTCATAGACCGATTCCTGCACGAACAGGCGCGAACCGGCGCAGCACACCTCGCCCTGGTTGAAGTAGATGCCGTTGATGATGCCCTCGATCGCCTGGTCCAGCGGCGCGTCGTCGAACACGATGTTGGCCGCCTTGCCGCCCAGCTCCAGGGTCGCCTTCTTCTGGGTGCCGGCGATGGCGCGGGCGATGAGCTTGCCGACCGCGGTGGAGCCGGTGAACGCGACCTTGTCGACCAGCGGGTGGCGGACCAGCTCCATCCCGATCTCGCCCGGCCCGGTGATGATGTTCACCACCCCCGGCGGCAGCTCCGCCTGGCGCACGACGTCGGCGAATAAGTAGGCGGTAAGCGGGGTGGTGGAAGCGGGCTTGAGGATGACCGTGTTGCCGCAGGCCAGCGCGGGGGCGATCTTCCAGGCCAGCATCAGGAGCGGGAAGTTCCACGGGATGATCTGGGCGGCCACACCCAGGGATGTCGGGCGGCGGTTGGGGAAGGCGTAGTCGAGCTTGTCGGCCCAGCCGGCGTAGTAGAAGAAGTGGGCCGCTGCCAACGGGACGTCGACGTCGCGGCTCTCCTTGATCGGCTTGCCGGAGTTCATGGTCTCGACCACGGCGAACTCGCGGGAGCGCTCCTGCATGATCCGGGCGATCCGGTACAGGTACTTGGCCCGCTCGCTGCCCGGCAGGCGCGACCAGGTCGTGTCGTGGGCGCGACGGGCGGCGGTCACGGCCCGGTTGACGTCCGCCTTGCTGGCCCGCGCGACCTTGGACAGGACCTCTTCGGTGGCCGGGTTGATGACGTCGAAGGTGGCCTTCGGCCGGGCCGGCGAGAAGGCGTTGTCAATGAACAGCCCGTACTCGCGCTCGATCCGGATGTGGTCGGTGGACTCCGGAGCGGCGGCGTACTCCCACGGCACGCCTCGGGCGGCCATTCCCCACGAGGCAGGGGCGGGCCGGGTCTCCGGCTTCTTGGTCAGCGCCATATGCGCCCGATTATGGACCGATCGCGGCTCGAAACGCGTCAGCTAGGTCGCGCTCCTTCGAGCCTGAGCAGGTAGCGCTTGGTCTCCAGGCCGCCGGTGTAGCCGCCCAGGCCACCATCGGCGTGGATGACCCGGTGGCAGGGCACCACGATCGGAATCGGGTTGCCGGCCAGGGCGTTGCCGGCGGCCCGGGCAGCGCGCGGCGAACCGGCGGCCGAGGCCACGTCACCGTAGCTCGCAACCTCCCCGTACGGGATGGCCGCCGTGGCGCGCAGCACACCCTGGTTGAAGCCGCGGACCAGCGTCCAGTCGATGGGCAGGTCGAATACCCGCCGCCCCTTTGCGAAATAGGCGTCCAGCTGCGCTCGCACCGCATCGGTGCGCCGCGGGGCCAGCAGCACGCGGGGCGAGACGCGTTCGGCGACCTCGTCCGCCACCGCGCCAAAGTTCTCGCGATCGTAGGCAATCCGGACCAGGCCGCGGGGCGTCACGAATACCGCGATCGGGCCCAGGGGCGTGTCGAGGGTCGACCATGCGACATCGAGCAGCCCCTCCGCATCGGCGCGGCGCGCCAGCTCGACGGTGACCCGCGCGGGATCCATGTCTGGCGTGGCGGGACGGGCTAGCCGGCGCTCAAGCTCGGTCATCGGTCTACCTCAATTCTCAGCCGGCGCAGGCCGGCGCTCACGCTCTGTCGGGC
>JBKJVN010000168.1:0-2635 GCA_046717345.1 Candidatus Limnocylindria bacterium
GGGACGGGTCCTCCATGCGACCGATGGTAGCCGACCGCCGTCCCGTTTCCTCTCCCGCTGATGGAGCGCGGGTGGCAGTTTCCCAGAACTTGACAGGGCGCTAAAATAGGGTCTGGACCCTTGACAAAACCCTTGACAAATCACTTGACACGCGCGCCAGGCGCGTGGGGAACGCTTCGATGAGCTCAGCCGGCACCGTCGCCGATATCAAGTCGCGCCTGCCCGTCACGGAGATCGTGGGCGAAACGGTCACCCTCAAGAAGGCAGGCTCGACCTGGAAGGGCCTGTGCCCGTTCCACACCGAGCGGACCCCGTCGTTCACCGTCAGCCCCGAGCGCGAGTCGTGGCACTGCTTCGGCTGCGGCGAGCACGGGGACATCTTCACGTTCGTCATGAAGCGCGACGGGCTCGACTTCCGCGAGGCGCTCAACCGCTTGGCGGAGCGCGCCGGTGTTGAAGTATCGGCTCGGGGCGCGCGCGAAGATCGGCACCGCAAGCGACTCCGAGACGCACTCGAGGCCGCCATCGCGTGGTACCGCGAGGTCCTGCGCCAGGCCCGCCAGGCCGAGCCGGCCCGCCGATATCTGGCCGAACGTGGCTTTTCGGAGCAGACCCTGGATCAATTCGCCATCGGCTTTGCACCGGACAGCTGGGATGCCCTGGTCAAGCGCCTGGCCGCTCGCGGGTTCTCGTCGGAGGACATGATCGCGGCGGGGCTCGCCAGCGCCGGCAGCCGGGGACGGCCGGTGGACCGATTCCGACGCCGGATCATCGTTCCCATCCGGGATGCGGCCGGGAAAGCAGTCGGCCTTGGGGGCCGGATCATGCCCGACGGAGACGGGCCCAAATACCTGAACTCGCCGGCCACATCGCTGTTCGATAAGAGCAAGACGCTGTACGGGATCGATCGGGCCCGCACCGCCATTCGCCGCGAGAAGCTGGCGGTCATCGTCGAGGGCTATACCGACGTGATGGCCGCCCACCAGGCCGGGTTCACGAATGTCGTCGCCTCGTTGGGCACCGCCCTCACCCGCGGGCAGGTGGAGCTGGCGACCCGCTACGCGGACTCGATTGCACTCGCCTATGACGTCGACCTGGCAGGTGAGACAGCGACTCGGCGCGGCCTCCTCGAAGAGCTCGGCCCCGATCAGAGCGTGACCAAGATTCGGGTCGTGCACATTCCGGAGGGGAAAGACCCCGACGAGCTGATTCGGACCGATCCCGACGGCTGGCGCCAGGCCGTTGCTGATGCCAAGCCGATGGTGGATTACTTCATGGATCGCGTAGTCGCCGACGGAGATCCAGGCACCGTTGCCGGCCGCCGCGAGATCGCCGCACAGGTACTGGACGACCTGCAGCGTGTTGCTGATCCGCTGGAGCAGGACATGTATCTCCAGAAACTGTCCCGAGTGGTAGGCGTGAACGAAAAGGTCCTGCGCGAGGCGCTCCGTCGGCCGCGGGTCCGACGCAGAACGCCGAGCACCTCCGCTCCGGTCGGCCCTGGCACGCCCATCCTGGATGCCCTGGAGACCGAGACCCTGGCCCTGCTGATCCTCCATCCCGGACTCACCGCGGACCTCGCCTCCAATCCGCTCCCGTTCGCGCGACCGGAGGCCACGGCCCTGGCCGAAGCATGGACCGCGTGGGTCGCCGCCGAAATGGGGGAGGGGTCGCGCGACCTGGAAGCCTTCGTCGGTGAACTCGATCCGATCTCCGCAGACCTGGCGCGAGTAGTTATCCACGCTGCCGGTGCTGGACCGCGCCACGAGCCGGCGGTCGCCGCCGAAGCGCTGCGTGTCAGCCGCCTCCGGCTGAGGCGGGCACGGATCGAAGAGGCCATCGGAGACGGCCGGCACCTGCTAGAGGACGCGGGGCGCGATGGCGACCGCGAACTCCTGGAGCAAATTGAGACTCACATCATCCAGCTCGGCCGGGAGAAGGCCGATGTCACCCGACAGTTAGCTACGCCGGCAGTCCCGGCGCTAGGAGGACCCCGATAGTGGCCCAGGCCAAGACGCCAACCCGCGAAACCACCAAGGCCAGCACAAGGCCGGCGCCTGCGCCCAAGGCCGCATCGGCTCCGACAAAGGCCGCCTCGGCTCCCGTCAAGCCCGCGCCTAAGCCGGTCCTGAAGCCCGTGATGGCCACGAAGGGCAGCGCTGCCCCGGCGAAGCCGATCGCAGCCACGGCCCCGGCCAAGCCGATAACAGCGAAGGCTCCGGCGAAGACCACAGCAGCGAGGCCCGTTGCGAAGGCATTGGCAACCAAGCCGGTGGCCGTGAAAGCGACCGCCGTGAAGCCCACCGCCGTGAAAGCCCCGGCAGCGAAGCCTACCGCCGTGAAAGCCCCGGCAGCGAAGCCGGTGGCAGCGAGAACCTCAGCTGCGAAGGCGACTGTCGCGAAGCCCGCGCCTGCATCGGCCACTGCGAAGGCAAAGGCGGCCCCCGCGGCAGCGAAGCCCGCGGCAGCGAAGCCCGCGGCTGCGAAGCCCGCGGCTGCGAAGGCCGCCCCCGCACCGACCGCAGCCAAGGCGAAGCCGGCGAAGGTCAAGGCCGCCCCGGTCACCAGCCCGGAAGGATCCGAGGAGGCTGCCGCCGCCGTCGAGGACCTGCTGTCGCATGGCCGCGAGGACGGA
>JBKJVN010000169.1:0-16296 GCA_046717345.1 Candidatus Limnocylindria bacterium
GCGCGCGTCACGTTCCGCGTGCCACCGCTCGATATCGGCCTTGTATGCGACCGATGCGTCCAGCTCGTCAGCCTCCGGCGGGAAGGAAGATGAAGGTGGGAGCGGTGCCTGGCCCCAGGCGGACGTAGGTGGCGGGGCTGTCGGTGACCGGGTTGGCCGGAACGGGTCGACCTCCGGCCGTGGTGCCGTCCAGGGCGACCGCAATCGGTCCCTCCCCGAATCGAGCCAGACAGGCGGCGGCATAGCCCTCCGAGGACGGCTCGGCCAGCACCAGGACACTGCGGCCAACCGTCACTCGGCGGCAGGTAGCGCCCAGCTCCGGATCCTCCCCGACCTCCCACCAGCCCTCGTTCGGACCGATGACGGCTGCCACGTCGGTTTCGGCGCGTTCCGCGTCCACCGTTGCCAGCACGAGCCCGCGCGGCGGCTCCGTCCAGTCATCGAAGGGCCGTGGCCAGAGGCCGCGCCGGGCGGCGTCGGCCGGCGGTTCGAGCGCTTCCATGGGGACTCCGCGCATGCCCCACCAGGCGATTCGGGGCTCATCGGCATAGTCGGTCGACAGCCATTGCGGGAAGAGCTGCGCGCCGCCTTCCCGGAAGAGCCGGCTGAGGCCTGGCAGGTCGGCGACCAGGAGGTGGACGTGGCTGATCTCGACCATCGGCTCCGCAGTCTAGCCCTAGGATGTCCACCATGGAGGACAGAGGATTCGTGCCCGTCGCTGGGGGTCGGCTGTACTACGAGGTGACCGGCGAGGGGCTGCCCCTGGTGTTGCTCCACGCCGGCGTGGCCAACCTGCGCCAGTGGGACCCGCACGTCTCCGCATTCGCGGAGCGGTACCGCGTCATCCGCTACGACACCCGCGGATATGGCCGCAGCCAGAGCGAGCACGTCGAGTTCTCGAACCACGGCGATCTGGAGCAGGTGCTCGACTACCTTGGCGTGCAGGAGACCCATCTGGTCGGCACCTCGCGCTCGGGGTCGATCGCCCTGAACTTCACCGTGACGCACCCGGAGCGCGTAACCAGCCTGATCGTGGTCGCAAGCGGGGCCGGCGAGCCGGATCTGCCGGCAGAGGCTCTCGCACCGGGCGAGGCCCTGGACAAGGCGACCGAAGAGGCGCTGGAGGCTAAGGACTGGACGCGGCTGGCGGACCTCGAGACTGCGTTCTGGGGCGACGGCCCGGATCAGCCCGAGGGTCGGCTGAATGCGTCGGCTCGGGCGTCGATGCACGACTGGATCCTCACCACCTATTCCGCCGAAAAGGAGGAGGGAATTCCCCAACGCCTTGACCCACCGGCCGACGAGCGGCTGGATCAGCTGACCATGCCGGTCCTGGTCGTCATCGGTGCGCTGGACGAGGCCTATACCAACGCCTCCGGCCGCATCCTGGCCGATGCGGTGCCGGGCTCCCGGTTCGAGGTCTTCGATGGAGCTGCCCACATGTTGAACCTCGAGCAGCCGGACCGATTCACGCGGCTGGTCCTGGACTTCCTGGCCGGGGTCGACGCGGTCTGAGTCACCAATGAATGACAGTGCGGGCAGGGGGCCCTTCATGCAGGCTGCGATTCACCAGTGACTGACAGCGCGGGTGAGGGGCCCTTCATGCAGGCTGCGATTCACCAGTGACTGACAGCGCGACCTAGTCGCGGGCGGTTGGGGGTCGCAGTTGCGCGAACCCGGCCCGGCGCTCGTAGGCATCGGCCACGCGGAGCACGGTGGCCTCGTCGAAGGCGCGGCCGATGACCTGGAACCCCACCGGCAACCCGTCGCTCAGGCCGCAGGGCAGCGAGATCCCGGGTAGCCCGGCGATGTTGACCGGCAGGGTGCAGGCATCGTTGAGGTACATCAGCAACGGGTCCTCGGTCTTGGCCCCGATCTTGAACGCGACCGAAGGCGAGGTGGGAGCCAGCAGGGCGTCGACGGTGCCCAGTACCTCGTCGAACTCGGCCTTGATCAGGGTCCGGACCTGCTGCGCCTTCAGGTAGTAGGCGTCGTAGTAGCCGGCCGACAGGGCGTACGTGCCCAGGATGATGCGGCGCTTGACCTCCGGCCCGAACCCCTGGCCCCGGGTGAGACGGTAGTTCTCGAGCAGGTCGTCGACGCCGGCCGTGTGGCCGTACCGGATCCCGTCGTAGCGGGCCAGGTTGGCGCTCGCCTCGGCCGGGGTGATGATGTAGTACGTCGCCAGGCCCTTGTCCGTGGACGGCAGCGAGACCTCCACGATGTCCGCCCCGGCCGAGGCGAGCACGTCGACCGCGTCGCGGACCGCTCGCTCGACCCCGGGCTCCATGCCCGGGACGAAAAACTCGCGCGGCACTCCCAGGCGCAGGCCGCGCACCTCCCCGCTGAGCGCGGCCGCGTAATCCGGCACCGGCTCCTCGACGCTGGTGGCGTCGCGAGGGTCGTGCCCGGCCAGCGCGCCGAGCACCACCGCCACGTCCCGCACGGAACGCCCGAACGGACCGCACTGGTCGAGCGACGAGGCGAAGGCCACCATCCCGTACCGGCTGACGCGGCCGTAGGTCGGTTTCATGCCGACCACCCCGCTCAGCGCGGCGGGCTGACGGATGCTCCCGCCCGTGTCGGTGCCGGTGGCGAAGAACGCCTGGCCCGCCGCCACCGCGACGCTCGACCCGCCGCTCGACCCGCCTGGGACGAGTGTCTCGTCCCAGGGGTTGCGCACCGGCCCATACGCGCTGTTCTCGTTGGAGCTGCCCATGGCGAACTCGTCGCAGTTCGTCTTGCCCAGGAGCACGGCCCCTGCCCCGCTGAGCCGCTCCTCGGCGTCGCTGGCGTAGGGCGACAGGTAGCCGGCCAGGATGCGCGAGCCCGCGGTCGTGGGCAGTCCCCCGTCCGGCTGCCCGTCGGCGTCGAGCGCCCGCGTCACGAAGATGTCCTTCAGGGCATACGGGATCCCGAGCAGCGGCCGGTCGTCTCCCGCGCGACGGGCGGCATCAGCGGCATCGGCGGCGGCCAGGGCGCGCTCCGCGCTCAGCGCCAGGAAAGTGTTCAGCCGGATTCCATCGCGCTCGATCCGCCCCAGGCAGGCCTCGACCAGCTCGCGGCTGGAGAGCTCCCCGGCGTCCAGCAGCGGGACGACCTCGCCGATGGTGCGATCGGCGAGCGGCAGCTCACCCATCGCCGGCTCACTCATCGGCCGAATAACCCGCCGCCTAGGGGCGCCTCACAGACGTCCGTGCTATCGCGTAGCACGTTAGCGCGATACCACGAATGGGTGTGACACAGTGGAGTGCGCCAATGCGGACCTCCCCGAACCGTGCCCGGTCGGACCCGCCATTAGCGGCCCTCCTTGAGGACCAGCGGGACGCGGAGGTGGTCGCCCTCGCGCAGCGGCGCGTTTGCCAGCGCCGCCTCCCGGGAGATTCCGTCGCGGGGATCGTCGTCGCGCATGACGTTCTCGAGGGCCAGGACGGTGGCGGTGGGACCGACCTGGCTGGTGTCCACGTCCCGTAGCACGGCGATCGCCTCCAGGATCCGCGACAGCTGGTCCTGCATGCGGTCCAGCTCCTCATCGGTCAAGTGCAGGCGTGCCAGCTCGGCGACGTGCTCCACGTCGGCTCGGCTGATCATGCGCCGATGCTAGCAGGCCACAATGCGCCGATGACGGAGGCGCCACGGGTCGAGGTCCTGCCGCTGCCCGGCGGTCGGATCGAACGCCTGCGAATCCCCGGCGGCCCCGGAGCCCCGCTGGTCGTCGTCGGCGGGGTCGAGACCGGGCTCCGGCTGATGGCCGGCACCGAGCAGCTCCTGATGCGCCGATGGGAGGGCCGGGCGCGGGCGCGTCCGGTGACGGTGGTCGGCCGGCCGATCCCGGATGACCGGGCCGATGCGGCAGCCCTGCTCCATCCACGGGTATCGGCGATGGGGGTGGCGATCGCCCTGGAGGGCCTGGCCGGTCCCTTCGCGGTTGAAGCGGAGTCAGGAGGGGGTCGAATCTCAATGTGGCTGAGCGTGGAGCGACCGGAACTCGTCCGACGGCTGGTTCTCGCCGCCTCGTCGTCCGAGACACCGCCGGATTCGCCCATGACCGCGCGGATGGGCGAATGGATCGCCCTGGCCGAGGAGGACGCGTGGGGGGAGCTGTTCGCGCGTCAGGCGGCGCAGCTCAAGCCGGGCGGCGAGGACAGCAACGCGCCCCCGGCTACCTCGTTCGCGGCGGTGGCGAGCCTCCACCCACGACCGTCCACCCCGGAGCGGTTCATCGCCGAGCTGCGGGGCACGCTGGACCCGACATCGTTCGTGACCCATCGGCTGCCCGAGATCCACGTTCCCACCCTCGTCCTGGCCGGAGGCGGAGACCAGGTGGTGCCGCTGGCCGCCTCGCAGCTGGTGGCGGACCGGATTCCCGGTGCCCGCCTGGAGATCGACCCCGACTCCGGGCACACGGTTCGGGTGTCGTTCCGTGGGTACGACGCGCTGGTCGAGGCGTTCCTGGCCGAGGACGACCCTCAGTCCTGAGGCGCGGGCTCGGCCTTCGGTGTCCGTGCCCGCGTGCCGAGCCAGAGCATGAAGGTTCCGAGCAGCGCCACTCCCGCGGAAGACGCAAATGCCAGTGGGATGGTTGACGCGGCTGCGATGGCGCCGAGCGTCACCGGACCGATCCCGAAGGCGAGGTCGATGAACGCACTGAACGTTCCCAGCGCGGCGCCGCGCTGGGCGGCCGGAACGCCAGAGATGGCCAGGAGCGCCAGGGCCGGGGTCGTGAAGGCGACGCCAAGGGCGAGCACCACCGTCCCGACCATGAGGCCGATCGGATCGGCCCACAGGCCCATGATGAGGAGCCCGGCGGCGGTGATGACCATGGCGGTGCCGGACAGCCGTCGCGCGCCCACCCGATCGGGAAGCTTGGCTCCGATGAGGCGAGCCAGAATCACGACTCCCCCGAACGCCAGCAGGTACGGCGATGCCCCGGCCAGGCCCAGGTCACGGACCGCGAACAGCGGGGCGAGAGTAAAGTAGCCGGCCATGCCCCACACACCGGCCAGCAGAACGACGCCCGGAAGCACCCCGGCACGGTGGAGCAGCCGCCCGCTACCGGAACCCTCCGTGGGCGCCGGTCGGGTTTCGGGGAGCAGCAGGCAGATCAGGGTAGCCAGCGCCGCCACCGATGCTGCGGCAATCCACACGGCCCAGTAGCGATCCTCGCCGAGGGCGATCTCCGCCAACACCGGGCCGACAGCGATGCCCAGGTACAGGGTGAGGCTGTCATACGTGATGGCCTCCCCCTGCCGCCCCTCCGGAGCGAGGTCGGCTACGGCCGCGAAGGCGGCGACGAAGAAGAATGCCTCGGCCACGCCCATGGTCAGCCGCAGACCGATCAGGATGGGCAGGGAGGAGGCAGCCAGGTGACCGAGGGCCGCAACGGCGAACAGGGCCGCCCCGCCGACCATTAGCGCGCGACGGCCCCGGCGGTCGGCAAGGCGACCGGCGAACGGGCGCAGGACGAGCGCCGTCAGGCTGAATGCGCCGAACGCGAGCCCTGCTCCTACTTCGTTGCCACCGAGGGGGCCGTCGACATACCGGGACAGGACGGCGAAGGTCATGCCGTCGGCCGTGAAGTAGACGAACGAGGCGAGCAGGAGCAGGAGGAAGGGCCGCGTCCATAATCCGGTCGGCGGTGGCGCAGCCATTGGCGGGGATTCTAAGGCGGAAAGCCCATCGGTCCTACACTGCGCGACATGTCTGAGCCGTGCGCCTGTCCGCCCGAACGATCACCGACCGAGGTCGAGCGCATCGCGCAACACTTCGACGAGCGGATGCGCGACTGGCAGCCGGTGTGCCCCGCGTCCACCGACCTGCTCTTCGGGTGGCTCCAGCAGGAGGGCTTGGCGGGATCGAGCGTCATGGACGTGGGGTGTGGGACCGGTGAACTCATCGTTCGGGCCCTGGACGCGGGCGCGACGCGCGCCACCGGCGCGGACCTGTCGTCCGAGGCCATCGCCCAGGCGTCAACCCAGATGCGCGAAGCGGGGTTCGAGGATCGCGTCGACTTGTGGGTCGGCGACGCGGCGATCGAGCCGCTTGAGCCGCACGACGTGGTCGTCCTGGACAAGGTCATCTGCTGCTATCCGGATGCGGACGCTTTGATCGCCAGCTCCACCGCGGCGGCGGGGAGGCTGTACGCCTTCGCGGTGCCCGAATCGCGCGGCTTCTGGGGCCTGATCGCCCGCGCCCGCTGGTTCGTCTTCGACCTTGTCGCGCGGCTGCAGGGCGAGGACCACCCGCGCTTCATCCACGAGCGGGCCGATGTCGAAGCCAAGGTCCTGGCCGCCGGTTTTCGACCACTCCACACCGGGCGCCAGTTCGTGTGGTTCGTTGGGGTCTACGCCCGCCGCTGATAGCAGGGGCGGTCCGCTTGGTCAGTGTCCGTTCGAGGGCGATGGAGCGACGGCTTCAGATACGCCCTGTGCGTGTACATGGGCGCGTATCGGTCAACGGTTGCCGATATTTGGCACTCAGCGGGCCTCAGCGGGCCTCAGCCGGCGCCTCCCCACATGCCCGGCGAGTGGCGTGACGCGTGACAAGCGAGTCAGGTGAAGATGCACACGCTGGATGGGTATCGGCGGCTGGACTGACGGACCGATCCCGGCGGACCTGCGGAGGTGACCGCCGAGCCCTCCGCGCGTCAGACCGATGGGGGCTCGCCGAGCTCCAGGAGGCGCCTGAACCCGTCCTCGTCGAGGACCGGCACGCCCAGCGCTTCGGCGCGAGCCCGCTTGGATCCGGCCTTCTCCCCGGCGACCAGGTAGTCGGTCTTGGCGCTTACCGATCCCGCCGGATGACCGCCCGCGGCCCGAATCGCGGCCTCCGCATCCTCGCGCGTGAAGCCGGGCAGCGTCCCGGTCACGACCAGCGTCTTGCCGGCCAGGGGACTTTCGACGACTGCGGCCACCGCGCTCGGCTCGGGTGCCTCGGCCACCACGCCGGCCTCGACCAGGTGGCGCAGGACGTTCGCGGTGTGCTCGTCGCGGAAGAAGCGAGCGATGCTCTCCGCCACCACGGCCCCCACCCCGAACACCGCCGTCAGCTCCTCCGCCGACGCGGAAGCGAGCCGTTCGACGACCCGCCGCGTCCAATCGGCGTCGGACTCGCCCTCGGCCGGCGGGATTTCCTGGGCCAGCCAGCGGGCGAGATCGATCGCGGTCTGCTCCCCGACGTGTCGGATGCCGAGCCCGTTCAGGATGCGGTACAGCGGGCGTCGTCGGGACCGCTGGATGGCCGCGAACAGGTTCTCGGCGCTCTTGCGGGCGAATCGGTCCAGCCCCTCGATCGTCTCCACGCTGAGCCGATACAGGTCCGCCGGCTCGCTGACCAGCCCGCGATCGGCCAGCTGGACGATCACCTTGTAGCCGGCCCCTTCGATGTCCATCCCGCCCCGCCCGGCGAAGTGCTCCAGGCCGCCGATCCGTTGCGCAGCACAGAACGGGTTCGGGCAGCGGGCAACGACCTCGCCTTCATCACGGACCGCCTCGGTCCCGCACACCGGACAGGACGCCGGCATGGACCACTCGGTTTCGGAACCGGTGCGAGCTTCCACCACCGGGCGGACGACCTCGGGGATGACGTCGCCGGCCCGCTGGAGCACGACCAGGTCCCCCACCCGCAGGTCCTTGCGCCGGATCTCGTCGATGTTGTGGAGCGTTGCGTTGCGGACGGTGGTCCCGCCCACCGACACGGGCGTGACGTGGGCGACCGGCGTCATCGCCCCGTGGCGCCCGACATAGACCTTGATCGCCTCCAGCCGCGTGGTCACCTGCTCGGCCGGGAACTTGTACGCCACCGCCCACCGCGGGGAGCGCGAGACGAAGCCCAGCCGCTCCTGCTCGGCCACGGCGTCCACCTTGACCACCACGCCGTCGGTCTCGTACTCGAGCTCGTGCCGCTTGTGCTCCCACTCGGCCACGAACGCCAGCACATCGTCCACTCCGGCGGCGCTCCGGACGTGCGGGTTGACGGGGAAGCCGAGCTCGCGCAGGAGCGCGAGCGAGGCGGTTTGGCTGGCCAGCCCGGGCACGCCGACCAGCCCCGGCACGCCGACCAGCGAATAGCCCCATACCGATAGCCTTCGGCCGGCCGTGACCGCGGGATCCTTCTGGCGCACCGATCCGGCGGCGGTGTTCCGGGCGTTTGCGTAGCGCAGCTTGCCCTCGCGCTCGAGCTGCTGGTTGAGCGCCTCGAACGCGGTGCGCGGCATGTACACCTCACCTCGCACCTCCAGCTCGGACCCGGGTGGGTCGCGGCGCAGGGTCAGCGGGATGGCCCGGACGGTCCGCAGGTTGGGGGTGACGTCCTCGCCGGTGTAGCCGTCGCCGCGCGTCGCGCCCCGCACGAACGAGCGGCCCTCGTAGCGCACGCTCACCGCCAGGCCGTCGATCTTCAGCTCGCAGACGTAACCCACCGGTGGGTCCGTATCGGTCAGTCCCAGGCCTCGGCGCACGCGCTTGTCGAACTCGCGCAGCTCATCGGCTCCGAATGCGTTGCCCAGTGACAGCATGGGCACGCCGTGGCGGACCTCGGCAAATCCGGCCGCCGGAGCGGCGCCCACCCGCTGAGTGGGCGAGTCCGGGGTCCGGAGCTCCGGGTGTGCGTTCTCGAGCTCCTCCAGCTCGCGCAGCAGGCGGTCGTATTCGGCGTCCTCGATCGTGGGCGCATCGAGGACGTAGTAGCGGTAGTTGGCATCCTCGATGGCGGCGCGCAACTCGGCGGCGCGCTTGGCTTCGCGCTTGGCGGCTCCCTTGGCGGCTGCCTTGGCCCCGCGCTTGGCGGCTGCCTTGGCGGCTCCCTTGGCAGGCCGCCCGGCCGGCTCAGTCATCCAGCGGTTCGGCTTCGGCTCCGGCTTCGCCTTCGGCTTCGGCTCCGCCGGCAAACCAGGCCCGAATGTCGTGGGTGTGCTCGCGGTAGTGGTCGGCCCCGTCGTACAGGATGATCTCCTCCAGCGTGTCGCCGTCCGCGTCGCGCTCGGAGAGCCATTCAGGGTCGGCGCTCAGCACCCGCTTCCGGAACGCGTCGAAGGCCAACTCCTCGCGCGAGCGCACAGTCGCCATGTCCGTCTCGCCCGCCACCCGGGCCACCACCGCGTTGCGCTCATCCACGCTGGGGGCATCGACGCCGAACTCGTCCAGCCGGCCCTGTTCGGCATGGTGCACCGCCTCCGCCGCGTGACCCGCCCAGTAGCCCATGTGCGCCACCAGCTCGCGGGCCGACCACACCCCGACCAGCCCCGGACTGGTCAGCAGCGCAGGATCAATGTCGGCCACGGCATCGAGAAACTCTCGGCGGGCCTTGACCAGGTCCTCCACGAGCGCCTGGTTCCGCACCGGGGCATCAGCCATGGCCCGATGGTAGCGCCCGGGTGGGCGGCTGGGCTGAGGCCGAAGCCGAAAGCTCTCGGGGGACAGATCTGCCCTGATGCCGACTGCTGGCGGAGAACAGAGGAGCCGACAGAGGAGCCGACAGCGAGCACCCCACCGTCTCACAGTGGTTCGTGATATCGCGTAGCACGATAGCCCGATAGCCCGATAGCACGAATGGCTGTGATACAGCAGGGGTCGCGCTGTGGGAGCCCGGCAACGGGCCCTTGGGCGGCTAGAAACCCGCGCGGCTGCGGCGAAGACCCTCTTCGTAGATGTCTCGAGGTCGCGGAGCACGAGGCGGACGGGTGGCACGGATCCGCGTCTCCACCCCGGAGTATGCGGAGAGAAACTCGGCTATCGCCGCATTCACCGATGTCCCTTCACGGAGAGCCCGCCATCGCGCATGGAGCACCACGTAGTCATCTACCCGGACAGTCAGGTTGATGAGCCTGGGCTCAGAGTAATCCTTGGGCACCGCCGTCAGACGGTAGCGGCAACGCCTTCCGAACGGCTTACGGCCCGGTTATCGGCCGATGCGCTCCAAGCCGGCATATGAGCCGACCAGGCGACGGACGCCGTGGCCGGCGAAGGCGACGGTGACCTCCTCGTCGCCGCTGACCAACTGCGAGCTGACCACGATCCCGTCTCCGAAACGACGATGCCGGACCTTGTCGCCTGCCCGCCAGGCCAGCTCTGGCGGGGTTGCCTGTGCCGCGGCCGCCTCCCTTTTCGCCTCCACGGCCGCCTCGCCCGCGGCCACCGGGTCTGTGCGCCCGAACGTCCCGCTCCCCAGGTCGAGGTCCGGCAACCGCTCGGGACGGAGCGGCTCCAGGCCCGGCCGATTCCGGCCCCATACCGTCGGGGTCGTGCCCGAACCATCATCCATGCCGCCGTCCCGGACCCAGCCCAGCCCGGACGGGCCGCGGCGGCCGCCGCCCACCTCCAGCAGGTCCTCGGGCAGATCGGCCAAGAAGCGGGAGGGCTCGACCTCCACCCCGCCACTCCCCCACGCCGAGCGGTGGCGGGCGTGGACCAGGAACAGCCGGTCCTTGGCCCGTGTCATCCCGACGTACGTGAGCCGCCGCTCCTCCTCCAGCTCGCGCTCGTCATCCAGGGCCCGCGCGTAGGGGAGCAGCCCCTCCTCGAGTCCTACCATGAACACGATGGGGAACTCCAGGCCCTTCGCCGCGTGGAGGGTGATGAGGGTCACCCGGTCCGGCCGCTCCTCCAGCGTGTCCTGGTCCGAGACGAGGGCCACCTCCTCGAGGAAGCGGGCAAGGCCCTCCGGCGCCGCCACCTCGTCGAACTAGGCGGCGTGGTTTCGCAGCTCGAGCAGGTTCGCCCAGCGCTCCTCCCCCTCTTCGGTCCCGTCCTCCAGCGCGGCCCGCAAGCCGCTTCGCTCCAGGCACGCCTCGAGGACCGATGACGCCGGCTCCCCCGCAGCCACGGTCACGAGCCCGCGAATCAGCTCCGCGAAGCCCGCCAGGGCGGTGCGTGACCGCGTGGCCAGGTTCGCGTTCTCCGTGGCCGCCTCCACCGCCGCCCACAGGGTCGCGTCGCGCCCGTCGGCCCACGCCCGCAGCTCGGAAACGGTCTTGTCCCCGATTCCGCGGGCTGGCACGTTGATGACGCGCTCGAGGGCCACCCGGTCGGCCGGATTGCGCGCCAGCCGCGCGTAGGCCAGCGCGTCCTTTACCTCGCGCCGCTCGTAGAAACGGACCCCACCCACGAGCTGATACGGGATACCGAAGCGCATGAACGCCTCCTCCAGCACCCGGCTCTGGGCATTGACCCGGTACGCGACTGCGATGTCACCGAAGCGCAGCGGTCCCGACGCCCCGTCCGCCCCGTCCGCCCCGTCCGCCCCGTCCGCCCGCTCCCCCACCGGAGCGTCATCCGCGCGTCGGGTCAGGAGGCCGGCCCAGCCTCGCCGTCGGTCGGCGGAGGACGCCAGGCGCTCCACCTGGCGGGCCACGAATTCGGCCTCCTCGTATTCGTTGTAGGCGTCGAAGACGCTCACCGCGGCCCCCGCCCCGCGATCGGTCCACAGCCGCTTGTCCTTGCGGCCCGCGAGCCGAGACACGATCGCGTGGGCCGCATCCAGGATGGTCTGGGTGGATCGGTAGTTCTGCTCCAGCTTGACGACCGTGGCATCGGGCCAGTCGCGCTCGAAGTCCAGGATGTTGCGCAGGTCGGCGCCGCGCCAGGAGTAGATGCTCTGGTCGTCGTCGCCCACCACGGCCAGGTTGTGGTGCACCGCGGCGAGCAGCCGGCACAGGCGGTACTGGGCCCGGTTGGTGTCCTGGTACTCGTCGACCAGCAGGTAGGTCCAGCGCCGCTGGTAGCGCGCCAGCACGTCGGGGTGCTGCTCGAACAGGAGCACGACCCGGAGCAGCAGGTCGTCGAAGTCCACCGCGTCCGATTCCGCCAGCTGGCGCTGGTAGGACTCGTAGACCCGGGCGCCGGTCTCCTCCCAGAAGCCGGATGCCTGCCGCATGGCGGTTGCCGGGTCCGACAGCTCGTCCTTGCGTTGACCGATGAACACCAGCAGGGCCGCGGGCGCGAACCGCTTGTCGTCCAGGTCCAGCTGGCGCAGGGACTCCTTGATGACCGCCAGCTGGTCGGCGCGGTCGTAGATCGTGAAGTTCCGGGTCAGACCGATGCGCTCGCCCTCGCGCCGCAGGATGCGAGCGCAGATGGCGTGGAAGGTGCCGATGGTCGCCTCCCGGGTGGCCTGGGCCCCGATGAGCCCGGCGATCCGGTCCCGCATCTCACCGGCCGCCTTGTTGGTGAAGGTGACAGCCACGATCCGGTACGGGGGCACGCCACTGGCCACCAGGTGCGCGACTCGATGGGCGAGGACGCGGGTCTTCCCGCTCCCCGCCCCGGCCAGGATCAGAAGTGGCCCGTCGACATGCCGGACCGCCTCCCGCTGGGGAGGATTCAGTGCAGCCAGGATCTCGTCCGGGTCGAGCTGGGGACGTGCCGTCGAGGCTTTGGGAGGGGACATCGGTCCCCTGATTCTATCGGTGTCTCAGTCGAGTTCGGCGCACGCGGTGTAGGTGGCGTAGTCGTCGGTCGACGTGTGGATGTTGAGCGCCAGCCCGCCGGCGAACAGTTCCTCCAGGCTGGCCGGAACCACTGTCTCGGACACGCCAGCCACCACGTTCTGGAGCGGGTACCGCGGTTGCGGGACCAGGTCAATACAGGTTCCCGGGTGGATATGGGCCGGCATGTCCGGGTGTCCGGCCGGGTCGACATCAACCTCGACTCGGGTCGTTCCATCCCCCAGATCGGTGAGCACGGCGCTCCCCGTCACCCCGGAGTCGTTGAGAGTCGCAAGCTCGACGGTGCGGCCGGCGGCCTGCTGCCCGGCGCACGCCGAGATGGCCAGGGCCAGGCCGATCCAGATGAGGGTGGCGGCGGTTCGCGATGGCCGGCGCATCACCAATGGAGAGTACCGGATTGACCGGCCGCGGAGTGGCGATGGGCGGTCATCCCAGCCGCGTCCAGACCCGCGCGAGCCGCCTCCACCTGCCGCCGTCGCATGGCGGTCACGAAGGCCATCGCTAAATCCGGATCCAGCTGGCTGCCGGCGGCCTGAGCGACCCGGGCCAGAGCCTCGTCGGGGGACAGCGCCTTGCGGTAGGGGCGGGTCGTGGTCATGGCCGAATAGGCGTCGGCGACGGCCAGAATCCGGGCCAATCGCGGAATGGCTTCTCCCCGCAGCCCGTCCAGGTAGCCCGTGCCGTCCCAGCGCTCGTGGTGGTGGCGGACGCCGGCGCGGACCTCGGCCAGCTGCGGGACGGCGCCCACGATCGCGTCGCCCAGCGCCACGTGCTGCTTGACGATGTCGTACTCCTCGCCGGTGAGCGGAGCCGGCTTGCGGAGGATCCCATCCGGGATGCCGATCTTGCCGATGTCGTGGAGCAGGCCCGCGAGGCGGAGCAGCCGGCGCTCCTCGTCGGTCAGCTCGAGCACATCGGCCAGAAAGAGCGCGTGGCCGGTGACGTCCTCGGAGTGGGCGCGGGTGTAATGGTCCTTGGTGTCCACCGTGACGAGGAGGCCCTCGAACACGCCGAAGACGGTGTTCTGGGCAGCCAGGGAACCGATGGTGGCCTGGTCGGCCACCTTGGTGACCTTTCCGCCGGACGTCTTGGCCTCACGGAGCGCCGCCTCGGCCACCGACAGCAGCTCCAGGGCGCGGTGCCCGTCGCGCGGCACACGGGCCACGCCGGTCGAGACGCTGAGGGGGAGGCGCTCCGAGCCCGCGAAGCGCAGGTCGACCTCGGCCAGGGCCGCCGTCAGTGCCGCCAGGGTGCGCATCAGCGAATCCTGGTCATCGGCGAAACAGGCCAGAAGGAACTCGTCGGGGCCGAATCGGCCGTAGAGCTGGCCCGGCTGGGCCACCGCGGTCAGCACGGCCGCCACGCGACGCAGCGCCTCGTCGCCGGCCCGGTGGCCATGGCCGGCGTTCAGGAGGCGGAAGTTGTCGACGTCGAGAAGCGCGACGGCGCCGGTGGGGTTGCTTCGGGCCAGGTATCGGTTCAGCTCCTCGAGCAGGAAGCCATGGTTGGCCAGGCCGGTCAGGGCATCGCGGACGGACCGCTCGCGGAGGAGCCGGTTCTGGCGGGCGAGGAGGCGCGACGCGCCCGCGAAGGCGAGCCACAGGATGGCGAACAGGAGTCCGGACGCGGCGAGGGCCAGGACGAGCACGTCGCCGCGGGTCTGGCTGACGAGGAGCTCGATGGGACGAGCATCCTGGTAGACCTCGTACACGCCGATCGGGTTGGCGTCAACGGTGCCGCGGATGGGGACGTAGAGCTCGAGGAATGGAACCGGCAGCGGCGCAGCGCCCTCGACACTTCCGGCTTCGTCTGCGGCGTTGGTCCCGTATTCAGAGACCGACCGTCCGGCGAAGGCCTCGGCCAGGTGGTCCCCGATCGAGAAGCGCAGTCCGCGGAGTGCCGGATCCGACGCGTACACGGCCCGGCCATCGCGCGACCACACCACGATTCGACTCATGTCCCCGCCCTGGACGAGTCGTGCGAGCTGTTCGTCGAGCTCCGGGTCGCTCGCGACCCCCATGTCCAGTGCGTCGGCGTCGACCACCGGGTCGAGATTGGCGCGCACCACCGACTCCGCATGCTCCAGGGCCGCCTGGACCGCGAGCTCGCGGAGCCGATCCGCAAACAGGTTGGCGGTCACGACGGCGGTGGCGACCACGATCGCGACGCCGCCGAGCGTGACCCAGACGCGGAGGCTGGGACGCCAGATCGCGGCGGCGGCGCGCAGGCGGTGAGCGTATGGCAGATCCGCCGCATCCGGCGGCGTGTTCTCCCCGACCGGCGCGACGGCGCCGGCTTCCTCTCGGATGGCCATCGAACCGACCCTAACCGGACCTATCCATGACCTCCATAGCCCCTTGGTACCGATGAAAAAAGGGCGTCTCTGAGCACGCCAGAGCGACACCGGAGGTGTCACAACCGCCGTTCAGAGTGCGGGCATGAGCAAGACCGCTGCCACTCGACCCGCCGGCGATCCCGTCCTGAGCGTGCTCGGCGATCGGGTCACCATCCATCTTCTCGAGCTGACCGATCCGGGACTCGCCGGCTTCGTCAGCAGCGTGCCGGAGTCTGAGCGCCCCGCCCTCGCCGCCAATGCGGTTCGGATCGGGCTCCAGGCGCTGGCCAACGCCGGCAACGGCGCCAACGTGGACGTCGTGCGTGCCGAGTTCGACCGCATGGTCGAGCACATGACGGCCACCCACGCCCGCGCCGCCGAGGCGCTCGAGGCGTCGCTGCGCGCGAACTTCGCCGACGGCGAAGGCCGGCTGCCACGCACGCTGGAATCATTCCTGGGCGATTCGGGGCGCCTCCAACGGCTGACCGCGGCCCTCTTCGACCCAAATCGGCGTGACAGCGCCGTCGGCCAGCTCAACGAGGTGCTGGGTCGTTACTTCGACGGCGATGGGTCGCGGTTGGCCCAGCTGCTGGACCCAACCCGCGAAGCCAGCCCGCTGTACCAGTTCCGCAACGAGGTCAGCGGTGAGTTCCGCAGCCTCGGGGAGCGGATCGCCTCGCTGGAGGCCGCCAACCGCGTGCGCGCCGGTGAGCGGGCGCGGGGCACGGCCAAGGGGATCGAGTTCGAGGATCTCGTCGCGGATCGGCTGGCGGAGCTGGCGCGCGGAGTTGGCGACTTCCTCGAGCGCACCGGGACCGATGCCGGTGATGCGCTCCGCTCGAAGAAGGGCGACTTCGTGCTGACCATCGACCCGACCCGGACCCATGGGCGCGACCTGCGGGTCGTGATCGAGGCCAAGGATCGCTCGTTGAGCCGCCGGCTCCTGGCCGAGGAGCTCACCGCGGCCCGCGCCAACCGGGGAGCGGTCATTGCCCTGGCGGTCTTCACGCCCGAGCACGCTCCGGCCGGCGTCGTCCCGTTCGCCCTGGTCGGGTCAGACGTGTATGCGGTCTACGACCCGGAGGCCGATGACGGGGTGGGGCTGGAGGCCGCGTTCCGCGTGGCCCGGGTGATGGCCCTCCTGACCATGCGCGACACGACGGGCCAGGTCGACCTGGCCGCGGTCGGTGAGGCGCTTCAGGACATCCAGTTCGCGGTCGACAACGTCCGCAAGATGAAGAGCCGGCTGACCTCGATCAGCTCCGCCGCGCAGGAAGTGGGTAGCCTCCTGGACGACCTGCGCGAGCGGGTCCTGTCCTCGGTGCGGGACATCGATGACCTGCTGCGGGCGGCCGCCGAGCCGGTTGCCGCCGCCGACAACCTGCCTCTCACCGCCTGAGGCGAATGCGCAGGCCCCAATAACGGGAGAGCCCCGGCCGCCTGGGCGGGGCGGGCGCCACTGGACGCTGAAGGCCCGGCGACTAGTCCATTCCGCCCCCCCCCCGGCCGGGCCGCGGCG
>JBKJVN010000170.1:0-4688 GCA_046717345.1 Candidatus Limnocylindria bacterium
GGACCACGTGGTCCCGGCCGCTCTCGGTGTCAGGTTGCATCGGTAGCCCGCGAGGGCCATCCGCTGCTGCGGTCAGTCCGGATCGAAGAAGCAGACCCCTTCGCCGGCACACGGATCGATCGAGCCGTCAGCGAGCCCGGCCAGGGCCTCGTCGATAGCGGCCTGGATGTCGTCCGTGATCAGGTCCTCGAAGTTGTGGTACGGGGCCAGGCCGATGCCGCCGTTGGTGGCATCGCCGAGGATGTTGCCACCGACGGCACTTCCGTCGGCCACTCGCTCGATGGCGGCCTGGATGGCGGCCACGATCTTCTTCTCCGCGCTGGTCACCAGGCAGGGCTGGTGGTCCGGCGACGAGTTGAACTGGTCGGTGTCGACGCCCATCGCGAACAGCTCGTTGTCACAGGCGGCCGACAGGACACCCTGGCCGCTGCCACCCGCCACCTGGAACAGGACGTCCGCGTCCTGGGCGACCATCTGGTCGGCCAGCTGGCGGCCGGTGTCAGGGTCGTTGAACGCGACCGAGATGTCCTCGGACACGTACTCCACGAACACGGTCGCATCCGGGTTCACCGACAAGCAGCCGTTGTGGTAGCCGCCGATGTACTGGGGGACGGGCGGGATGGCGAAGATGCCACCCACCGCTCCGATCACGCCGGTCTCACTGATGCTGCAGGCGAGGACCCCGGCCAGGTACCCGGCCTGGGCCTCGGCAAAGATCAGGCCTTGGGCGTTGGGGACCAGGTCGGCGAAGTCACCGTTGCCGTCACAGTCGGGCGCGCCCTCGGGCTCGGTGTCCGGGTTGCCCTCGGCGTCGATGCAGTAGAACTGGTCGAGGCCGATGAAGTTGATGTCCGGGTTCGCGATGGCGGCCGCCAGGGTGGCGTCACCAAGGGCGAATCCGTACGTGACGATGATCTGGAAGTCCTGGTCGATGAGCGTCTGTAGGTTCGCCGCATAGTCTTCGACAGACTCAGTGACGATGACCTCGCCGGTGCCTCCGACGGACTCGATGCCCGCTAGGGTGCCGCACCAGCCAGCCTCGTTGAATGACTTGTCCTCGAGGTCGCCGACGTCAGTTACGCCGCCGACCTTCCACGCGTCGCCGGCGTCCTGGTCGCCGCACGCCGCGAAGCCGGTCGGCTCCTCGGACGGTGAGGCTTGACAGGCTGCCAGCACCAGCGCCAGCACCACAAATCCGGCGCTGAATGCGTAATTCCGCTTCCGCATGCGTTCTCCTTCCGCCCTCCGTAACGGTATGGATCTCGCCGCGGCGATGGCGCGGCTGCGCTCGGGGCCCAAGGGCAGTGCCCACGCGAGTCGGCGGCATCATAGCCGCCTGAGAAGCCACTCTCAAGGGTTTTCCGGGGCCCGGCCGTATCATCGGCGGCCATGGTCTCGGCCTCGGGATCCCATCGGCTGCAGGTGGTCATCCTCGACCTGGATGGCGTCGTGTACCGCGGCGATCGGCCCGTGGACGGAGCCGTCGAGCTCATCGGCCGGCTGCATGGAGCCGGCCTTCTGGTTCGGTACGCGACGAATAACTCGATGTCCACCCGCTCGGCCTACGCGGAGCGACTCCGGAGGATGGGGATTACGGCCGACGCCGCGGAGATCGTGACCTCCACGTCGGCCACGATTGACCATCTGCGCCGCCACGAACCCCAGGTGCGCACGGTTCTGGCCGTGGGCGCCGACGGCATGGTCGAGGAGCTGCGAACCGCCGGCTACGAGGTCTTCCGCGCTGCCGATGCCAAGGATCGGCAGGTGGATGCCGTGCTGGTGGGGCTGGATCCGGACTTTGACGATCGGCGGCTGGCAGCCGCCGCACGGGAGGTGCGCGCCGGCGCGCGGTTCATCGCCACCAACGCCGATGCCCGCTATCCAACCCCGACCGGCTTCCGCCCCGGAGCGGGTGCGATGGTGGCCGGCATCCGCGAGGCGAGCGGGGTTGAGCCCTTGGTCATCGGCAAGCCGGAGCCGGCCATGTTCCGCGCCATCCTGGACGCCACCGGCGTGGGTCCGATGGAGGCCCTGGTCATCGGTGACAACCCGGATTCGGACATCCGAGCGGCGCACCGAGCCGGAATTGAGAGCGTGCTGGTTCTGACCGGGGTTACCGCGCCTGACGCGGCCGCGTCGCTCAAGGCGGACCGCGCGCCGGACCACGTCGCCGCTGACCCGGCCGAGGCGTGGGAGCTGGTCGAAGCCCGGATCAGCCGCTGAGCGGTGCCGACGTTCTGGCCCACGCGTGCCAGGCGCGGGCCGCCGCGGCCCGACGTGTCGCCAGCTCCAGGGGCGCGCTGAAGCCACGCCGAAACCCGTTGATGGCGATCTCCGCCAGTTCATCGGGCGTCATCCCGGTTGCCAGCGCCACGCGCGCCAGCTCGTCGCTGAGCGTGGTGCCTGCCACCGTCCGATCGTCGGTGGACAGGGTCACGCTGACCCCGGCGCGATGGAGTCGCGCAACGGGGTGCGCGGCCAGGTCGGGCACGATTCCGGCCTGCACGTTGCTGGTAGGGCACAAGTCGAGGGTGATTTCCCTCTCGCGCAGCGACGCGACCAGGTCCGGATCGTTGATCGCCGGCGCGCCGTGCGCGACCCGGCTGATCCCGAAGTCGAGCACTTCCCAGATGTGCGCCGAACCGGGGGTTTCGCCCGCATGGGCGGTGAGGCCCATTCCGGCCGCGCCCGCCGCGCGGAAGGCTGCCGCGTGGGGCGGCGCCGGATATTCGGCCTCGGGGCCGGCCAGGTCGAATCCCACCACCGGTGGGCCAAACGCGGCCGCCCGGAGGGCGAGCTCGACATTGGCGCCGGGCGGATGTGAGCGCATGGCGGTGACGATGAGCCCGATCATCGGCGCCGACGACCCCGCGGCCGCGCGGGCATCCGCCACGCCATTGGACACGGCCTCGATGACATCGCTGACACCCAGGCCGCCGTCCATGTGGAGGCGAGGCGCCCAACGGATCTCGCCGTAGGTCGTGCCATCCGCAGCCATGTCCTCGACCAGCTCGGCCGCCGCTCGGCGCAGGGCGGCCGTGGACTGGAGGAGGGAAATGGGGAGATCGAAATAGGACAGCAGGTCGGCCTGGTCGCGGCAGCGGACCGGCGCCACGAGGCGCTGGCGGGCCTCGTCCAGGCTGAGGCTCAGGCGCGCCTCAGCAGCCAGCTCGACGGCGGTCTCGGGGCGCAGCGCACCGTCCAGGTGCTGGTGGAGCTCGGCCTTGGGCAGCCGGCGCAGGGTCTCGACCAGTGATGTGGGGGCGCTCGCCACCGGGGCATGATAGGAGCCGCGTGATCCGAATCGCCGTGTTCCTGGCCTCCGCCGTGCTCCTCGCGATGCTGTTCGGGGCGCGCTCGGCCGACTCGCAGGTAGCCGATCCGATCAGGGTGGACTGGCTCACCGACGAGGCGGCTGCGCAGGCCCGGGTGGCGGACGCCGCGCTGGAGGCAGCGGGGACGCTCATGCGCGACGCCACGGACGAGGCGCGGCGAGGACAGGCCGCCGTTCTCGGCGGCCTCGAGGACCCAGCCGACGCACTGGATGCCGCAGGACTCGGCTTCGAGGCCGCCGCCCCCCCCCTCGCCGACGCCCACGCCGCGCTCGTCGGGCTGGGCTGGACGCTGCGCGCGATCGACCCCCAGGAATCGTCGCCGCAGTTCAGCCTGATGCCGGCGGACCTGGTCGCCATCGGGGCGCAGTGGCGCGCGGCGGCGCTGCCCAGCGCGGCGCTCACCGACATGCGGCGACAGGCTGAATCGACGCTGGAGGCGCTGGACGACGGTCTGGCGGCCCTGGACGATGACGACCCGTCTGCCGCGCTGGAGGCCATGGACCGCGCGGCTGGACACCTCGAGCAGGTGCGCGACTTCCGTGTGCCCGACTTCGACGACCAGCTCTCCACGCTCGGGTATTGGGTGGACACCGTGGACGCCCTGATCGACGCCGCGCGCGACATCGCCCTCGCCGCCCAGGCGGGGGACGCCGCGGCACTCGCGGCAGCCCAGGCGGCCTACGATGCCGCCGCCACCAACGCGGGCCGCGCGGACCAGGCCCTGACCATCGCCCTGGGCGAGGCCGCGACCGGGATCACCAGCCCCGCGTCCGCCTCGTCGGCCGCTGCCCTGCGCGCGGTCGGGGCGGCCCGGGATCAATTGGCCGGCCTGTCTATACTCCGCTGACCCGTGTGGCGGCAGGCGCCGCCCTCGTATCGGTCTGTTTCGAGCGCCTACGAGTCAGGAGATGGGATGAGGCTGCGCGCGGAAGCCACGGACCCGGGAGCGGTCGAGGCCACCGTTCTCGCCGTCCCCGTGTACAAGGAAGACGACCCGTTCGCGGACGACCTGGCCAACCTGGATGCCGCTGCCGGAGGCGTCATCCGCCGCGCGATCGACTGGGGCCGGTTCAACATCGTCGAGGACTACTTCGCGTTGATCGACGGTGGCGACCTGCCGGTCGAGCACATCCTGCTGGTCAACGGGGTCCGTCGCGGACGGGGCCCATGGCGTGCCCGTCGCACGGCCGGCGTGGCGACCCGCGCCCTGCAGGGCAAGGGAGCCACGCGGATGGCGCTCTGGCTGCGGGACGGCGAGGACGCCGATGGGTTCACGGCGGCGGCGGTGGGAGCGGTCGCTGGCGCCTATCGACCGATGAACCTGTACGGGCGCATCCGTGACACCGAAGCCAT
>JBKJVN010000171.1:0-20428 GCA_046717345.1 Candidatus Limnocylindria bacterium
AAAGACGCGGTCCACCGGACAGCCGGGCCGCTACCACGTCATCTATTCCTACGCCGAGGAGAGCGTGGGCCTGGCCGCCGGTCGCCTGGCGGTCCGGCTCGTCAACCACCTGGTCGAGCCGGATCCGACGTTCGCCTACGCGGCGGAGTTCGAGCAGCTCGTCCGGCTCGCCGAGCGGGCGGCTTTCGGGCCGTCGACCCAGGCCATCCTGGACGAGGCGAACCTGCGCGACATCCCCTGGATTCGGCTCAACGAGGCGTCCCTGGTGCAGCTCGGCCATGGCCGACACCAGAAGCGCATCCGGGCCACGATGACGTCTCACACCAGCTCGCTGGGGGTGGACATCGCACAGGACAAGAAGCTCACCAACCGCCTGCTGGCGGCCACCGGCGTGCCGGTGCCTCGCTCCGAGGTCGTGCGCAGCGTCGACGAGGCGGTGACCGCGGCGGGCCGGGTCCGGTATCCGGTCGCCATCAAGCCCATCGACGGCAACCACGGGCGCGGGGTGATGCTGGATCTGGCCGATGAGGCGGCCGTCCGCGAGGCGTACCCGACCGCCCGAGCCGAGTCCCGCTACGGCGGAGTCGTGGTCGAGTCGTTTCTGGTCGGCAACGACTACCGCTGCCTGGTCATAGGCGGAGTGCTGCGCGCGGTGGCGCAGCGGGTGCCCGCCCACGTGGATGGGGACGGCAAGCACACCGTCGCGGAGCTGGTCGATATCACGAACGCCGACACACGACGCGGCATCGGCCACGAGAAGGTCCTGACCCGGATCATGCTGGACGAGGAGGCGGTGACCTACGCCGCGGAGCAGGGCCACGCCCTCGACGATATTCCCCGGCGTGGACGGCGCGTGTACCTCAAGCGGACCGGGAACATGAGCACCGGCGGGATAAGCATCGATCGAACCGAGGAGATCCACCCCGAGAACGCGGAGATCGCCGAGCAGGCGGCCAAGGTGATCGGGCTCGACATCGCCGGCGTCGACTTCGTCTGCCCCGACATCAGCGTGCCGGTCCGCGAGACCGGGGGCGGCATCGTGGAGGTCAACGCCGCGCCCGGGTTCCGGATGCACACCCATCCGACCGAAGGAGAGGCCCAGTACGTCGCCAAGCCGGTCATCGACATGCTGTTCCCGCCCGGTTCGGCGTCCCGCATCCCGATCGTGGCGATCACCGGCACCAACGGCAAGACCACCACCGCGCGGATGATCAACCACATCCTTCGGGGCATGGGCCGTAAGGTCGGCATGACCAGCACCGACGGCATCTTCATCGATGGGCGCGTCATCCGGCGGGGGGACATGAGCGGCCCCAAGTCGGCGTCGATGGTGCTCCAGAACCCGCTGGTCGACACGGCCGTGTTCGAGGTGGCGCGGGGCGGCATCCTGCGCGAGGGGCTGGGCTACCAGCGGAACGACGTGGCAGTCGTTCTGAACGTGGCAGCCGACCACCTGGGCCTGGGCGGCATCACCAGCCTGCGCCAGCTGGCCGGGGTCAAGCAGGTCATCGTGGAGGCCGTGCCGCGCGACGGGTTCGCGGTCCTCAACGCCGACGACCCGCTGGTCGCCAAGATGGCCGCCGCCTGCTCGGGAGCGGTCATCTACTTCAGCCTGAATCCCGACCACGAGACCCTCCGCCGCCAGGCATCGCGTGGTCGCCGGGCCGTCACCGTGGAGCCTGGGCGGAACGGCGAGATGATCGTCCTGCGCCAGGGCCGCAAGAGCCTGCCACTGGTCTGGACCCACCTCATCCCGGCCACCTACGAGGGCCGGGCCCGGATGAACGTCGTCAACGCGCTGGCCGCCACCGCCGCCGCGTGGGCCGCCGGCGCGCACCTGCACGACATCCGGCAGGGTCTCCGGACCTTCGCCTCGTCCTACTTCCAGGCGCCTGGCCGGCTCAATCTGTTCGAGCTGGACGGGTACCGGGTGCTGGTCGACTACGCTCACAATCCGCACGCCATGACCGCCCTGGGCGCCTTCATCGAGGCGCTGGCGGCCGAGACGTCCAACGGACACCACCCGCTCGTAACGGGACACCGGATCGGCGTCATCGCCACCGCCGGCGACCGGCGCGACCGCGACATCCGCGAGCTGGGGCGCGTGGCCTCCTCGTTCTTCGACACGATCGTGATCCGGGAGGATGCCAACCCCCGCGGCCGCAAGCGGGGCACGACCGCGGACCTCGTCCGCGAGGGCATCGAGGCCGGGGTTCGCGATGGGGCACGCTGCCGCGCCGTCGAGACGGTGCTGGATGAGCTGGAGGCGACGCGCCAGGCGCTGGACATGGGCCGCGATGGTGACCTGGTGGTGCTGTGCGTGGACCACGCCAACCTGGCCTGGAAGGAGCTCCAGCATCGGCGCCACGGGACGCCTGCCGGCGACACCGACGGAAGCGGGGCAGAAGGCCCCGGCTCCGGCACCTCGGCCGATGTCGACGAGGAGGATGAGGCGTACGGCTGAGCCGGGGCCCCGCTAGGCGGGTGTGCGCCGGGCGGCGAGCAACGCGCGCAGCCGCGGCAGCGAGACGGGTCGATATGCCGCCTTCGCCAGCCAGGCGAAGATCTCATCGCGCTCCAGGTGGCTCATGACCGCGACCACGTCTCCCCGGCGGCTGCGCGCCAAGAGGGCCTTGAGGGCCCCGAGTTCGGTGCGGTAGGTCGGGATGCGCTCGGCGTAGCCCCCGTCCGCTGCTCCGCGGCGGAAGATGGCGTTCATCTCGGCCAGGTCGCGGCCGCGCAGGTAATGCCGCTTCTCGCAGATGACCAGATCGTCGACCCGGCTACCCGCCAACCGGGCCATCTGATGCAGGATCTCGTCGCTGCGGTCCCCGGCCGTCCCCAGCCCCAGCCGGACGCGGCCACGCGCGCCGGACAGCCGCGCGCAGACGTCGAGCAGGCCGGCCAGCCCCGCCTCGTTATGGGCGAAGTCCACCAGGACCAGCACGCCGCGACGGCCATACAGGTTCAGCCGGCCCGGGTTGATCGCCTGGTCCTGGGAAAAGGAGGCGAGCCCGGAGGCGATCTTATCGAGGGGGATACCCAGGGCGTCGCAGGCGGCGGCCGCAGCGAGGGCGTTCGCGATGTTGTACCGGGACAGGCCGGCGAACGCCACCGGCAGATCCGCGGCCGACGCGACGCTGATGCCGCGGGCGCCGCGCCTTCGGAGGACCAGATGACCCCGATGCAGGACGGCGGCCCGCCCCCAGGCCCGCAGCGCCTCAGCCACCCCGGGAGCCCGCGGGTCGAGGCTGAAGGCGTATGGCCGGGCGTGGGTGTGAAGCCGCATGGCCCACACCCGGGGGTCCTCCGCGTTGAGGACCGCCCATCCGCCACGGCGGGTGATGCGCGCGACGGCGCCCTTGACCTCGGCCAGCTCGTCGAGGGTGTCGATTCCCTGGAGCCCCAGGTGGTCGGCGCTGACGTTGGTCACCACCGACACGTCGTTGTGCTGGTAGCCGATTCCCCGCAGCAGGATCCCGCCCCGAGCCGTCTCGAGGACCGCCAGGTCGAGCTCCGGCTCGGCCAGGATGCGTCCGGCGCCGCCGAAGCCGGTCCAGTCGCCAGCCTCGATCAGCTCGCCGCGAAGGTAGATCCCGTCCGAGTTGGTCATCCCCACCACCATCCCAGCCTGGCTGGCCACGTGGGCGATGAGGCGGGTCGTGGTGCTCTTGCCATTGGTGCCGGTGATAGCCACGATCGGGACCCGCGGGATGGGGAGCGACGGGCGCGGGCCGTCGGCCACGGCTCGCAGGGCCTGCAGCTCCCGCCGTTCCCGCCGCTCGTTGCCCGTTCCCAACGCCAGGCGGGCCGCTGCACCGGCGATCGCCTGCGCGATGACCCGTCGCCGCCAGGCGAATGCGGCCAGGGCTCGACGCCCGTCCTCCGATTCCCGGAACACCACTCTCGGAGCAGGAACACCCAGCCCGTGGTGCAGGCGCCGTACGGCCTCCCCGGCGGCGCGGGCGACGCCCATCACCGCCTCGGGGTCACCCTGGAACTCGATCTTGATCGCCGGCCGGTTGGCAAACCGATTCGGCCCCTCCAGGACCCTCAGCTCCAGCAGCTCGACGGCCGGCTTGGCCGCGCGGTCGGGGGGCATGCCGGCCAGTATAGTTTCGGCCCCATGCCGTCCAACCCGCCCCTGTCCGCCGTCCGCGACCACGTCGTCGAGCGCATGCCGGCCTACCTGGCGGACCTCGAGCGGCTGGTCAACATCGACTGCGGCTCGTACACCCCGGATGGCGTGAACCGGGTGGCGGATCTCGTGGTCGAGCGCCTGACGGCAATGGGTGGACAGGTGGCCCGGACTGGCGGCGGTGCTGCGCCCGACGGTCGATCGCTCGGCGACCTGGTGGTCGGCCGACTGGACGGGACCGCGCCACGGCTGCTCCTGATCGGCCATATGGACACCGTGTTTGAGCCGGGCACCACGGCCGAGCGCCCGTTCCGGATCGAGGGCGACACGGCCCGTGGCCCGGGCGTGTCGGACATGAAGGGCGGACTGCTGGCCGGGCTGACGGCACTTGATGCGCTGCGGGCGGCGGGCCATCGACCATCGGTCACGTTCGTCGCCAACCCGGACGAGGAGATCGGCTCCCCGTTCTCGGGCCCGGTCATCCGGGCCCTGGCCGCCGAGCACGACGCCGCGCTGGTGCTCGAGTGCGCGCGGGCCAACGGGGACCTCGTGAGCGCCCGGAAGGGCATCGCCGACCTGGAGGTCGCCATCAGCGGCCGGGCGGCGCACGCGGGAGTGGAGCCGGAGAAGGGGCGGAGCGCCATCCTGGCCGCGGCTCGGATGGTGGAGGCAATGAACGGACTGAACGGCCGCTGGCCGTCGGTCACCTGCAACGTGGGCACCATCGCCGGCGGGACGCGGCCCAATGTGGTCGCTAATCGCTGCCAGCTCGAGGTCGACCTGCGGGCGGCGACCGCGGCCGAGTTCGCCGATGCCGAACAGGCGCTGCGCGAGCTCGTCGCCACCCCCCACGTCGCGGACACCTCGGCTGAGCTCCGGGTCACCGCCTCTCATCCGCCGATGGAGAAGTCCCCGGCGACCGGGCGCCTGGTGGATCTGGCCCAGGCCCTCGCCGGCGAGCTGGGATTCGCGGTCCGCGACGCGGCGACCGGGGGTGCGTCGGATGCCAATACCACCGCCTCCGCGGGGCTGCCCACCCTGGACGGGCTGGGGCCCATCGGCGGCGACGATCATGGTCCGGCCGAATGGCTTGACCTGGCCAGTGTCGTGCCTCGGATAAGCCTGCTGGCCGGCCTGGTGCTGAGGATCGATGAAGCGCTGTGACCGCTAGAATCGGTCCCCCGTGACCGATTCATTCCGCCACCACACCCGGCTGGAGGTCCGGTTCCGGGACATCGACGCGTTCGGCCACGTGAACAACGCGGCGTTCGTCACCTATCTCGAACAGGCGCGGATCCGGTACCTGATCGACAATCTGCACGTCGACACCCCCCAGCACCTGCCACTCATCCTGGCCGCGCTCCAGGTCGACTTCCGGGCGCCCATCCTGTTCGGCCAGGAAGTAGAGATCGGCACCCGGGTGGACTGGGTCGGCAACACCAGCTTCAGCCTGTCGCATCGGATGACGGCCGGGACGGGGCCCGATGCGGGCGACCGATTGGCGGCGGAGGCGACGACCATCCTGGTGGCCTACGACTACGCTACCGAGCGGCCGATCCGCGTGCCCGACCCGTGGCGGGTGGCTTTCGCGACCTACGAGGGCCGCAGCCTGGAGCGCACGGCATGACCGACGAGCATCGCTACGATCTGCTGATCCTGGGCGGGGGTATGAGCTACGTGGGCGCCATCCGCGCCGCACAGCTCGGGATGAAGGTCGCGATCGTGGAGCGGGACAAGCTGGGCGGAACTTGCCTGAACCGCGGCTGCATCCCCTCCAAGGCACTCCTCGAGTCGGCGGATCTGCTGCACCGCGTCCGGGAGCTCGGTCACGAGTTCGGCCTGACCGGGTCGGAGGGCATTGGCCTCGATCCGGCGATGCTCGGCAAACGACGCGATGCGGTAAGGGACAAGCACGTCAAGGGCGTCGAGTTCCTGATGAAGAAGAACGCGGTGACCGTCCTCCGCGGCCACGGGGTCCTGACTGGCCCGACCAGTGTCCGTATCGGGGGCGGCGGGTTGGCCGACGTGGAGGCCAGCGCCACCGATCTGATCCTGGCCACCGGCAGCGCACCCCGGCCCCTGCCCGGGTTGGAGGCCGACCAGGACCGGGTCATCGACTCGGACGAAGCCCTGCGCCGCGACAACCTGCCCCGATCGGTGACGATCGTGGGTGCGGGCGCGATCGGTGTCGAATGGGCCAGCCTGTATGGCGACCTGGGAGCGGAGGTGCGGCTGGTCGAGTTCATGGATCGCGTCGTCCCGCTCGAGGACCCCGACATCAGCAAGGAACTGAGTCGCCTGTTCCGCAAGCGAGGGATGGCGATCCACGCCGGGTCCACCATCGATCCCGCGTCGCTGGAGCGGACCGAGACCGGGATTCGGCACACGATCGTGGCCAACGACGGAAGCGCGCGGATCGATTTCGAGAGTGACTGGATCCTGATCGCCATCGGCCGCCGACCGGTCACCGAGAACATCGGGCTGGAGCAGATCGACGGCCTGCGGACTGATCGCGGCTTCGTGCTGGTCGATGACCACATGCGCACCGGCGTCCCGCACCTGTACGCCATCGGCGACATCGTCCCCGGGTATGCCCTGGCCCACGTCGCCAGCCACGAGTCCATCGTCGCGGTCGAGACCATCGCCGGGCTTGACACCGAGCCGGTCCGGATGGACCTCATGCCGCGCGTCACGTTCTGCCGGCCCGAGATCGCCAGCGTGGGGCTGAGCGAGGCAGACGCGGCTCAACAGGGGCTGGCGGTCAAGGTGGGCAGCTTCCCGTTCCGTGCGCTGGGCAAGGCGACCATCGTGGGCGAGGTTGACGGGTTCGCGAAGTTCGTGGCCGAGGCGCAGACCGGCCGGCTGCTCGGGGCGCATATCATCGGTCCGCATGCCGGCGACCTGCTGGCAGAACCCACCTTTGCCCGCTTGGTGGAGGGGACGGCGGAGGAGATCGCCCTGTCGGTGCACGCCCATCCGACTCTGACCGAGGTCCTGGCCGAGGCCGCCCTGGCCGTCGACGGGGTCGCACTGCACAACTGACGATGACCGAAATCGACATCCAGACCGCACCCCACCACGCGGTGGGCCTGACCGATGAGGACGTCCTGGCGATGTACCGCCAGATCCTCACCGCCCGGGCCGTCGACGAACGGATGTGGCTCATGCAGCGGGCGGGCAAGATCGCGTTCGTCATCAGCGTCCAGGGGCACGAGGTGGCGCAGGTCGGCGTCAGCTGGCCGCTCCGCCCCCACCACGACTGGATGGCGCCGTACTACCGGTCCATCGCGGCCGCCATGAGCTTCGGGATGACGGCCGAGGACATCATCACCGCCCACCTGGCCAAGGCGGATGACATCTCCTCCGGTGGCCGCCAGATGCCCGGCCACTACGGGGCCGCGGCGCACAACATCCTGAGCGTCAGCTCGCCGGTCGGCACCCAGGTCCTGCATGCGGTGGGTCTGGCGATGGGCGCCTGGGTCCGCGGCGACGACGCGGTGGCCATCACCTACTTCGGGGAGGGCACCGCGAACCAGGGGGAGATCCACGAGGCCATGAACTTCGCCGGGGTCCACCGCCTGCCGGTCATATTCGTGTGCGAGAACAACGGGTACGCCATCAGCGTCCCGCTCGAGCGACAGGTGGGCGGCGGGTCGGTCGCAGCCCGCGCATCCGGTTACGGCTTCCCCGGGGTCGACGTGGACGGCGGCGACCTGCTGGCCTGTTACGCCGCCGGCGTCGACGCGCACGAGCGGGCGCGCACCGGCGGCGGTCCAACGCTCATCGAGGCCCACGTCGTGCGGCTTACGAGCCACTCCTCGGATGATGACCATCGCCGGTACCGCGACGCCGTTGAAGTTGAAGCGCTCAAGGAGGGCGACCCGATCCCCCGCCTGGCGGCGAACCTGCGGGAGTGGGGCCTCCTCGACGGGGCAGCGGACGAGGCGCTGCGGGCGGACGTCAAGGCCCACGTGGTCGAATCGGCGGCGCGGGCCGAAGCCCACCCCGACCCCGATCCGACAGACATCCTGCGCCACGTGTACGCGGACGGATCGTGACATGGCCGAGCTGAACATCCTGGAGGCCATCCGGCGGGCGATGGATGAGGAGCTGGCTGCCGACGAGCGGGTCATGGTCCTGGGCGAGGACGTGGGCCGCAAGGGTGGCGTCTTTGGGGCCACCGAGGGCCTGTGGGCCAAGTACGGGGACAGGCGCGTCCTCGACACCCCCGTCAGCGAGGGCCTGATCGCGGGCGCCGCCATGGGGGCCGCCCTGTACGGCCTGCGGCCCATCGCCGAAATGCAGTTCGCCGACTTCGTATATCCCGGCTTCAACCAAATCGTGAGCGAGATCGCGCGGATGCGATTCCGCTCGAACGGCGCGTTCGGGGTACCGATGGTCATCCGCATGCCGTATGGCGGCGGGGTCCACGGGGCGCTGTACCACAGCCAATCGAACGAGTCCTACTTCACCGCGACGGTGGGCCTGAAGGTGGTCGCGCCGGGCACCCCGGCCGATGCCTACGGGCTGCTCAAGGCCGCCATCCGCGACCCCGATCCGGTCCTGTTCTTCGAGCACAAGAAGACGTATCGCCTGTTCAAGGCCGAGGTGCCCGAGGAAGGCGACGGGCTTGTCCCCATCGGACCGGCGGCGATCGTGCGGCCCGGATCGGACCTGTCCATCTTCTGCTATGGCTACATGCGCTACTGCGCCCTCGACGCGGCCGAGGCGCTGGCCCGCGAGGGGGTGGAGGCCGAGGTGGTCGACCTGCGGACGCTGCGGCCGCTGGACACGGAGACGGTGCTGGCCTCGGTGGAGCGCACCGGGCGGGCCCTGGTGGTGCACGAGGCAAACCAATTCGGGGGCTTCGGGGGCGAGGTGGCGGCGATCATCGCCGAGCAGGGCTTCGAGCACCTGGACGCGCCGGTGACCCGCCTGGCCGGGCCCGAGGTGCCTGCCGTGCCGTATCACCACGACCTCGAGGAGTGGTTCATGGTCAACCCGGAGCGCATCGTCGAGGCGGCCCGGACGCTGGCCGCCTACTGAATCGGCTAGTCTTCTGCACCGATGTCGACCACGATCAAGATGCCCCAGCTCGGCGAGTCGGTGACCGAGGGCACCATCGAGCGCTGGCTGGTCAAAGTGGGCGACTCGGTCGCGCAATACGACCCGCTGTTCGAGGTCGTGACCGACAAGGTCAATGCCGAGGTCCCGGCCGAGGTCGGCGGGGTGGTGACCAGCATCCTGGTCCCCGATGGTGAGACGGTAAAGGTCGGAACGCCGCTGGCCGAGATCGCCGAGGATGGCGAAGTCGCCGCGACGGCTGACGGGGCGGTTGACGCGACGGCCCAAACGCCGGCACCGATCGCCGCGGTCGAGCAGGAGGATCCGCCCGAGGCAGAGGCGGAACCAGCTACCGAGGCCGAACCCGCGGCTGAGCCCGAACCGGCGGTCGCCGAAACCCCAGCGGAGCCGGAGCCGGTTGCGGCGGAGCCGGAGCCGGCGGTCGCCGAAGCCCCAGCCGATCCGGAGCCGGAGCCGGTTGCCGCGGCCGCGGCGGAGCCGGAGCCGGCGGAAGCGGTCATGGAGCCCGTTGGCGCCGAGTCTGCTGAGTCCGTGATGAGGATGACGCCCGCCGTTCGTCGCCTGGTGCGCGAGCACGACCTGGACGTCACCCAGATCTCGGGCACGGGTGCGGGTGGCCGCGTGACGCGCGACGACGTTCTGGCCTTCGTGGCCGCCCAGCAGGCCGCCCCGTCAGCGCCGGTCGCTGAGCCAACTCTGACTCCTGAGGTTGCACAACCGCCCGAGGCGCCGCCGTCGGAGCCGGCACCTCCATCCCTGCCCGCGGCACCAGTGGCACCAGCGGCGCCACCCGCGCCAGCTGCCGCCGCGCCGCCGGCTCCCCCATCTGCCCCCGTCTCGGCACCCGCCGCCCCGGCACCGGAGCCGATTCCGGCCCCGACCAGCGGCGACGTCGAGTGGCCGATGAGCCAGATGCGGAAGGCCATCGCCGCCAAGATGACGCAGGTCAAGCAGACCGTCCCCCACGCGTACACCGTGGTCGAGGTCGATATGACCAACGTCGTCCGGTGGCGGGAGGCGAACAACGAGGCCTACAAGGCGCGCGAGGCAATCGGCCTCAGCTACGTCGCGGTGGTGGTCAAGGCCGTGACCGAAGCTCTTCGCCAGCATCCGACGTTGAACAGCCAGTTCGCCGGGGATCGGATCATCCTCAAGCATCGGACCAACATCGGGATTGCGGTCGCTGTCGAAAACGGGCTGGTGGTCCCGGTCATCCAGGATGCCGACCAGCTGTCCGTCAGCGGGGTCAACCGCCGCGTCCAGGACCTGGCGGCACGCGCCCGCGCGAATCGGCTCAAGCTGGACGAGATCCAGGGCGGGACGTTTACCGTCAATAACACCGGCTGGTTCGGGTCGGTCTCATCCATGCCGATCATCAACGCGCCGGAGGTGGCCATCCTGTCCATGGAGGCTATCGTCAAACGGCCGCGGGTCATCGAGGTCGACGGCGCGGACGTCATCGCGGTCCGGCACTTGATGAACATGACTTGCTCGTTCGATCACCGGGTCCTGGACGGGGCCCAGGTGGGGTACTTCCTGGCCGACGTGCGCAAGCGGCTCGAGGGCTGGGACGCGGAGACCTCGCTGGCCTAGGAGTGGGCTGGTCGCCTCCGTCGTCGGCGCGCGGCGAGTGGTTCCGCGCTCATCCGTCGCACAGCGGGGATCCAGGCCAGGGCACCAACCGCCTGGAGGGCAATCCACAGTAGGACGAGGAGCCCGGGCACGCCCACCACGGCGCCTGGTACGAACCAGATCAGCGGCGCATTGAGCAGGGCGAGGACATCGGTGCCGAGGCCAATGAATCCGGTATCCGCCCCGCTCAGTTCTGCGATCCGTCCGACGGAGGCCGCGCCATCGGTTGGAGCCGATGGACCTGCAGCCGCGACCGGCTCGGGCGTGGGGCTTGGACGAGGCGTCGAGATGGGGGCGGGTACGACGGTAGCCGTGGGGTCAGGGCGGGAAGTCGGGAGGGGCGGCAATGTCGGGATCGGCGGCAATGTCGGGATCGGCGGCAATGTCGCGATGGCCGTTGGGAGGGGGGTCGGCACCGCAGTCGGCCCAGGCGTGGGCAATGGCGTCGGGGTTGCGATGACCACCGGAAGGACAGTGACCGCCACGGGCAGGCCCGCGACCTCGGCCCCGGTGCAGTCCTGCTGGCGGTGCGCGTGGTTCGTCCAGCTCCAGATTCCGGCCTGCGTCGCCTGGGCCTGGATCGTGAAGGTCACCGACTCACCGCCGCGCAGGCGGTCGCCGCCACTTTCGGCGTGGACGACCACCGTGTTGCCGTTCTGGAACCAGAGCCAGGTGCGGCCGGCGGGGGCCACGGGGTCACCGACACCCTGGATGACGAAGCTCAGGGGGACATTGACCTCAACACAGCCGAGGTCGTTCGGCATTGACACGTCGGTGATGGTGAGGGCGTAGGTTGTCGAGGCGAACGCCGTGGTGGTTAGCGGCGTCATCACCAGCAACCACACAGCGGCGACCACAGCCGCCGGCGAGACGGCCATCGTCGCTACGCCCAACAGCGCGGCCAGGACCCCCCGTCGCATGCTCACGACATCCACAGGGCCGGACGCCAGATACCGGGCGCTCGATCGGCCGGCAGCGGCGCGTCCGGAGCCGTCTCCATCCCCTTGATGAAGGCGACCACGAGTTCCTCTTCGAGCTGCCGGCCCGCGGCATCCCCCAGCCGCTTCAGCGCCTCCTCGACCGGCAACGCCTTGCGGTACGGGCGGCTGGTGGTCATGGCCGAGATGGAATCGGCCACGGCCAGGATGCGCCCGATAACCGGGATCGCATCGCCCTCCAGGCCGTCGAGGTAGCCACGACCATCCCAGCGCTCGTGGTGGTGCCGGATCCCGGCACGAACCAGGTCGACGTTCGGGATATCTCGGACGATGGCGTCGCCCAGGGCGACGTGCTGCTGGACGATGTGCACCTCGTCCGCGGTCAACCGGCTGGGCTTGCGGAGCAGGTGATCGGGAATCCCGATCTTGCCGACGTCGTGGAGCAGACCCGCCAGCTGGATCGTGCGCCGCAGTTCGGGGTCGAGGCCCAGCCGGCCAGCGAGGAAGACCGCGTATCGGGCCACATCCTCGGAGTGGCGCTTGGTGTATCGGTCCTTGGAGTCGACCGCGATGATCAGGCCCTGCAGCACGTCGAAGCTGCCTGACACGATCTTCTTCTGCTCGTCGCTGATCGACGCGACGCAGACCGCATCCCCACCACCGGTCCGGGCCTCCCCGACGGCCACCGCCACCGCGGACAGGAGCTCCGTCACCGAGTCGGCATGGTTCGGGTAGAGGCAGACCCCGGCGCTGATCGTGACCGGAAGCTGCTCCGAGTTGCCGAACTGCACGCTGACCTCAGCCAATGCGGATCGGATTCGGTTCACCGCGGCCTCGACCTCGGCGCTCGCCGCGCCGGGCAGGACGAGGAGGAACTCATCCGGGCCGTAGCGGGCAACCGCATCGTCGCCTCCAGCCTCGGACTCGACCAGGTCGGCCACCCGCAGCAGGACCTCGTCGGCCGCCTCGTGGCCGTGGGTGTCGTTGAACAGCCGGAAGTTGTCGATGTCGATCAGCGCCACGCCGAATCGGCCGGCGCCTGCCCGGGCCGCCTCCACCGCCTCGGCAAGGAGGTTGACCACCGCGCCGTGATTCAGCAGGCCGGTCAATGGGTCCCGCCGCTCGGCATCGATCAGCTCCGCCTGTTGGCGGGTGATCCGCCGCTGCGCGGCGCGGAAGACGCCGAACAGGATCAACGCCAGGACCAGCGCCGCGCCCAGGGTCACGAGCACGATGTCCCGCCGGGCGGCCTCGAGGCTGGCCATCAGCGGAGCGGCGTCTCGCCACATCGCGATCACGGCGAGCGGCTCTCCGGCGTCCGAGTTGAGCGGCAGGTACTCCTGGACCACCTGCTCGGCGCCAAACCCGGCCGAACCGGCGTCCGTGGCTTCGTTGCCGGGAACGACATTCACCGCCGGCTGTCCATTGAGCGCCATCTGCATGGAGGCTGAAACGTCTGGCTTGTCTCCGCGCACGCCGGCCGCCGTGCTGGCCAGGATCGTGCCGTCGGTCGCGCGCAGGTCGATCCGGAGGATCTCGTCCTCGGCAATGAGGGTCGTCAGCTTGGCCTCGAGCGCGGCAGCCGATGCCCGGGTCGGTCCATCGCTGTCCACGTCTTCCTGGCTGATGTTGCCGTTGACGAACAGCGCAACCAACGCCCGATCACGGCCCACCACAGCATTGACCGTCGCGGTCGACAGGTGGGTGGCGGTGACGGTCACCAGGGCGGTGGCGGTGACGCCCAAGAGCACCAGGAACACGCCGTACACGAGTGCCAACAGCATCGGTCGACGCTGGGGACCCGATCGGCGGCCGGGCAGGCGCGGGTGCCACATATCGAGGACCGTAGGCGAGGGCTGATCTCGGGTCGATAGGATATTTCGGCCCCCGGCTCGAGAGCACGCCGTGCGCGGCGCGGCGGCCGCCGGGCCGCCCAGTACTCCCTAGGACTTTTGTACCTGGGCCGTGTCGCCTAGGCGGCCGGACGGTGCTCCCGGTAGGCAGCCATGAGGCGCTCCGCATCGCCCGGCGCCAGGTGGCGCACGGCCTCACGCATCGTCACGCCCGATGCCCGATCCGTCCGAGGCGCCAGCCAGGTCGCCACCTCGGTCGGGCGGCGCTTGCCCACTTCGCGCAGGACCCGTCAATGGCCACGCCGTCGAGTCTATCGTCCGCCTTCGGTAGACTGGCACCCATGTCTCGCGATTTCTCGGAACTGGGCGAGCTGTCGGTCCTTGGCCAGCCCGCCGGTCACGCCGGCCCGTCGGCGGTCATGTACCCCGGTGGCCCAGACCTGGACAGCGGCATGCCCGGCCCCGGTGAGGCGATCCCCGAGAATGCGGGCCCTGGTGGCCGGCGGCCGGAGTGGCTCAAGGTCCGCCTCGGCGCCGGGGAGACGTACGCCGGCCTGCGCCGGCTGCTGCGGGACGAGGCGCTCCATACCGTCTGCGAGGAGGCCCGGTGCCCGAACCAGGGGGAGTGCTGGACCCTGGGCACGGCCACCTTCATGGTGCTGGGCAGCGTCTGCACCCGGAACTGCGGGTTCTGCGCCATCGAGACCGGACGCCCGCACGAGACGGACCTCGACGAGCCGCGTCGAGTGGCGGAGGCAGCCAGGCGCATGGGCCTGCGACATGCGGTCATCACCATGGTTGCCCGCGACGACCTGCCCGACGGCGGAGCTGGGATCGTGGCCGAGACGGTGCGCCACATCCGCCTCGCCAGCCCGGGCACCAGCATCGAGGTCCTCATTTCCGACCTGAACGGGCGCGAGGCGGACATCCGGACCGTGGTCGAGGCCCAGCCCGAGATCCTGAACCACAACGTCGAGACGGTCCCGCGCCTGCAGCGACCGGTCCGCCGGCGGGCCCGATGGGATCGCAGTGTGGGAGTGCTCACCACCGGCCGCCGGCTGGCGGCCGGCATCGGTCATCAGATGACCACCAAGACCGGGCTCATGGTCGGCCTGGGAGAAACGTGGGACGAGGTCACCCAGGCCATGGGCCTGCTGCGCGAGGCCCGGATCGACGTGCTGACCATCGGCCAATACCTGCGCCCCAGCCGGTCCCACCTGCCGCTGGTCAAGTACTACACCCCGGCCGAATTCATGGCGCTGCGCCGGATCGGGTTGGACATGGGATTCGCCCACGTCCAGTCCGGGCCGCTGGTGCGATCCAGCTACCACGCCGCCGAACAGGTCCCGGGCGGCGACCTGGCGGCCGTGGTCTGAGCTGACCGATGCGCAAGCACGTCGAAATCTTCGCCGGACGGCTGGCGATCACCCATCGCCAGCTCCTCGACGCCGCCGAGGCGTGCACCGATGACGACCTGACATGGCGTCCCGGCCCCACGTCGCCACCAATCGCGTTTCACCTGTGGCACACCGGCCGATGGGCGGACCGCTGGGCGGAGACCGTTGGCGGCGCCCCGCAGCGGTGGGTGCGCGAGGGACTGACGGCCAAGTGGGGCTTCCCGGCGGCGCAGGGCGAGGGCGACACCGGGATGCTGCTCCCCGACGACGAGGCCGCCGGCCTTCCATTCCCAAGGCGAGATCAGCTGACAACGTATTTGCGAGGCGCCTACAACGACCTCGAACAGGCCGTTGGAGCGCTCGACGACGACACGATCCTGGTGCCTCGCGATGACCTTCTCGGCAAGCAAGCCCCGCTGGCCGACTCCCTGACCCGGCACCTAGCCCACGCCAACCGGCACCTGGGGATGGTCGAGGCTCTGCGGGGGATCCGCGGGGACCACGGCACGGCCACGGTCTGACCCATGGTCCAGATGCGCGACATCAGCCGTCCACCGGCCGAGCCGATGGAGATCGCCCGCCGTCGTTCGACGTCCGCAGCCGATGAGCGACCCTTGCTGCTCGGCCACGGCGGGCAGCTGACCGTCGAATGGCTGGGCCGCGTCCCGTACCGGCCCACCTGGGAGCTGCAGAAGAAGCTGGCGGACCGGCGCCGCCGGCGCGAGATCGGTGACCGCGTCCTGCTCCTCGAGCACGATCCGGTCTTCACCATCGGCCGCGGCGGCGACGAACGGAACCTGCTGGCCGCTCCCAAGCGCTTGGCACAACTCGGCGCGGAGCTGGTCCGCATCGACCGGGGCGGGGACATCACGTTCCATGGGCCCGGCCAGCTGGTGGCGTACCCCATCGTCGAGCTGCGCGAACCGCTCGACCTGCGGCGGTACGTACGGACCCTGGAGGCGGCGATCATCGCCACCGCGGCTGACTTCGGCGTGGGCGCGGCTCGCGTCGAAGGACAGCCCGGAGTCTGGGTGAAGGGTGTTCGAAAGCTTGCCGCGGTCGGGGTTCGCGTCAAGCGCGGGGTCACCACCCATGGCCTGGCCCTCAACGTCATCACCGACCTGGCCTGGTTCGACGAGATGATCCCGTGCGGCCTGCGCGACATTGAGGTCACCTCGCTGGCCCGCGAACTAGGCGAGCCTCCCGCCATGGCCAGCGTCGCGGACAAGCTCGCCGATCATCTGGCCGAGGTATTCGGCCTGCGCCGATGACCGACGAGGTCGTCGTCGAGCGCGGCAGCACGGCGGGCGACCCGGAGCACGCGGTTCGGATCGAGGTCGGCGCCTTTGGGCCGTGGGAGACGAACGCCTACCTGGTCTGGGACGGCCGTTCGGACGAGGCGTTGGTCATGGACCCCGGAATGGGTGCCGCCGCCGCGCTCACATCGCGGGCGGCGGACATCGGTCTGCGCATCCACCTCATTGCCAACAGCCATGGGCACATCGACCACATCTTTGACAACGCCGCGCTGAAACGGGCCAGCGGCGCGCCGCTGGGGATCCATCCCGACGATGCGTATCGGCTCGGCGGGGAGAACATCTACGGCCTCGAGGTTGAATCCAGCGTGGCTGAACAGGACCTGCGGGAGGGGGATGGCCTGGCCATTGGTGATCTGAACTTCCGCGTGCTGCACACGCCCGGCCACACCGAGGGCTCGGTCTGCCTCAACGAGGCCGATCGCGGCCTGCTGTTGGCGGGCGACGTCCTGTTCCGCGGCTCCTACGGCCGGACCGACCTTCCCGGCGGGAACGATGAGCAGATGGTCGCGTCGCTGCGGCGGCTGCTCGGCGAAATCCCGGCACAGACCCGCATCTTGCCCGGTCACGGCCCGGAGACCACCATGGCCCGCGAGGCGGCATGGCTCGTCCGGATTGCTCGAGCCGGGTATTTGATGGCTCCCGGGTAGCACGGAGGTATTGGTATGTCTCGCCTGCGCATCACCCGGCTCGGACACGGGGGCATCCTGTATCGGTCGCCCGGTGACAAGTGGGTGTGGGTGGACCGATGGACGGGCGCGCCCACCAATCCCGACGAGTACCGAACGCCGGAGCAGGTGGACGTGGTAACGCCCACCCACGGCCACTTTGACCACGTGGGCAATGACGCGGCCGATGTCGTGGAACTGGCCGCCGGGGGCGCCACGGTCCTGTGCTCGCACGAGATGAGCATCTATTTGGCATCGCGCGGCGTCGAGGCCATCGGCATGAACAAGGGCGGCACGGTCGAGGCGGCGGGAATCGGCTTCACCATGGTCCGCGCCGACCACACCGGTGGCGTGACCATCACTGGGTCCGGACCTGAGGCCACCCGCGACATGGGCTGCTGGGGGTGGGTCATCCGCTTCGAGGACGGGACTCATGTCTATCACTCGGGCGACACCGATGTTTTCGGCGACATGGCCCTCGTCCGCGAGCGGTGGACCCCGACGATCGCGGTGCTCCCCATCGGCGGCCACTACACAATGGGGCCGGCCGATGCCGCTCGGGCGGTGTCCCTGATCGGAGCGCGGACAGTCATCCCGGTCCACTACGCCACCTTCCCGATCCTGGCCGGCACCCCCGCCGAGCTGGCCGAGGCGACCGACGCCGAGGTCGTGGCCCTCGAACCCGGCGAAACCTGGGAGGCCTGACCGACTACGTCAGTCGGGCTTGAGTGACATCGGTCAGCCCATCGGCCGGCGACCACCGGATGAGCCGCATCTGGTCGAATTCGATGTTCCAGCCGATGAAAGCCGCTGACTGGAGGTCCATGGAGAACACGCGGTAAGTTCCCGGCCGCCGTCCGTGCCACCAGGCGTCGGACGGCTCATTCACGATCGCCTCGTCCTCAACCAACAGCGCGCGGCCATACAGCTTGAACTCGCCGTCGGGGCCGTCGGGATCAGAGACCACGCTGTGCAGCGTGCACCGCGGATCGCGCAGCAGGTCGCGCGCTTTGCTGGTCGGCCACTCCATGCCCAGCAGGAGATGACCGAGCGCCAGGTAGGGTGCCACCGGACTGATCCGAGGCGACCCGTCGGCGCGGAGGGTGCCAATAAGAGCCAGTTGATCCCGCTCGAACCGCGCACGACCCAGGGCAGCTAGTGCCGGGGCAGCCTGGTCGAACTCTGCCCAATGCATCGGGTTCAGGCTACGACCCGGTCGGTGCTCGTGTCCCGACGGAGCGTCAGCCAGCGGCGGCAGCCGGCCGCATGGAACCAGCGCTCAATGGTGACGCCGTCGACGTTGTCGTGCATCCAGACCCAATCGAGGTTTCGTTCCGCGTCATCGGTGATGCGGTCGGGCACCTGCGGCAGTTCGCCCCCGAACCGGAACTCGGTGATCGGGCGCTCGCCGCAGGTGGGACACGTGATCCACAGCATCAGCGGGTCCCTGCCGATCCCTGATCGGCCATGGCATGGTCTCGGGCGAATCGGTCCAGGCCGAAGGGCTCGATGAGCGACGGCGTTTGGCCCGTCGCGATGAGCTCCGCCATGGCCTCCCCGCCGGCAGGAATGGCCTTGAAGCCCCACGTGCCCCAGCCGGTGGTGACGAGCAGTCCGTCGACGCCGGTGGCCCCCATGATCGGCGAGTAGTCGGGTGAGATGTCGCAGATTCCGGTCCACTGCCGCAGGACGCGGAGGTCGCGCAGGAATGGCAGGATGTGGGTCACCTTGCTGGCCACGCTCTGCAGGAACTCGAACGAGGACGCCATCGAGTAGCTGGGCTGGGAGTCGAACTCGGCACCCATCAGCATCTGGCCGCGCGCGGTCTGGGAGACGTAGCACAGCAGCTCCGAGTCGCTGACGATCCCGCCGAAGGCGGGGGCGTAGGCGTTGGTGACCAGGGCCTGGAGGGGATGAGTTCGGATCGGGAGCCGGACGTCGGCCATGGCCGCGATGGTCGTGACGCGCCCGCCGACCGCGCTCAGCACGACCCCGGCGGTGATCGGTCCGCCCTCAGTTTGGACCCCGACGACCCGATCGCCGTCGCGCAGCAGACCAGCCACCGGCGTGTGCTGCAGGATGTGGACGCCGCGGCGCATGGCGCCCTGGGCATAGGCCCACACCACCCGGTCGTGGCGGGCGGTCGCGGCCCCCGGATGGTACGAGGCGCCCAGGACCGGATAGCGGCCACCGCCCGACAGGTCGAGCTGCGGGCAGATCCGCTTCGCCTCCTCGGGCGTAACCATCACGGTTTCGGCACCGCACGCCTGGTTCAGGAGGGAGCGAGCGCGCTCGGCGCGCAGCCCCGATTCCGTGTGCGCCAGCCAGAGCAGCCCCTTGGTGGAATGCATGATCCAGCACCCGGTTTCCTCCTCCAGGGACCGATACAACTCCAGGCTGTGCTGATAAAAGCGGACCGACTCGGCGATCCCATAGTTGGCCCGGATGATGGTCGTGTTGCGCCCGGAGTTGCCTGAACCGATGTAGTTCGCCTCGACGACGGCGACGTCGGTGATGCCATGCCGGGTGGCGAGGTAGTAGGCAGTCGCCAGGCCATGGCCGCCGCCGCCGATGATCACAACGTCGTACGAATCCTTCGACTCGTGCCACGGGAGGTCGAGCAGGGTCTCGACGAACTCGTTCATGCCAGGCGCTCGGCCAGTTCGTGGGCGTAGGCCGCGGCGCACAGGAGCAGCGCTCGATCATCGGTCAGCCAGATCTTGGCCGGCACCCCGGCGACGAGGCCCTGGGCCAGGACAGGGCGACTTGCAGGGACATTCCACTCCACGTGGTGGAGGACCTCGGTCAGCTCTTCAGGCGTCAGCCACCAGCCGACGAACCCGTGCTCGTCTTCGATGATCCCCGGCTCAGGAAAGATGGCGATGTACTTGCCGAGGACGAACAATTCGTCCGCTGCCAACCTCAGTGCCACGCGACCTTCCGGTAGAGGCGGCAAGGTGTCGAGGACATCCGGTGCGGCGACGATGCGGGCGCCGATCAATGCCTCAGGCGCGCGCACGAAGTCCCTCCGGGTCATAGAACGGGGGCGGGGTCACGGCAGCCGGACGCCCGTCGATCTCGACCTGCGTCGGGAAGGGAGCGCGCTTCAGCCAGCCGAGCATCACCGCCTGGCCCAGGACCGGTGAGGCGAAGCTCGACGTGACGTGGCCGACGATGTCGCCATCCGACCAGATCGGACTGCCCTCCGTTGGAGTCGTTTCGGCCATGGTCAAACCCACCAGTCGTCGCTGGTCAGGCAGGCCTGCCGTCCGGGCCAGGGCTTCGCGGCCGAGGAACTCGGGCTTGTCCATGTTCACCGCCCACTCCATCCCCAGCCGGCGAGGGGTGGTATCCAGCTCGGTGTCCATGCCGATGATCACGTGCCCCTTCTCCAGCCGCAG
>JBKJVN010000172.1:0-13994 GCA_046717345.1 Candidatus Limnocylindria bacterium
GTTTGAGCGTGAAACGGGCGCCGGTAGCTCAGTGGATAGAGCGGGTGGCTTCGGACCACCAGGCCGCGGGTTCGAATCCTGCTCGGCGCGCCATCTCGAGGCCCCCCATGACCGCCTCCCGTCCCCGCCGACGTGCGTCACGCATCTGGACCCTGCTGCTGCGCCTGGAATATGCCTGGCTCCGCCTCACCGATCCGCTGATCCGCACCGCCTCGCGCGGTGGTGGCATGGGGATCACCGTCGACCTCCGCGTCCCCGGCCGCCGCACGGGGCGCCCTCGCGCCGTCCTGGTGGGCCTGATCGAGGTTGCCGGGGGCTGGTACGTCGGTCATCCGAACGGGGACGTGGGATGGACCCGAAACCTGGCCGCGGCCGGCGAGGCCGTGGTGGCCCGGCCGAGCGGGGTCAGTCATCGCGTGCGAGCCGAGCGCCTGGCGGACGGTGACGAGCGGGATGCCGTCATCCTGGCCACTGCCCATCAACAGCCGTTTCCCGGCAACCTCGTGTATCGGGCGGCGCGCCGCCACATCCTGGCCCGCGGCGTCTACTTTCGGCTCGAACCGATGGACGAATCGCTGCCCTAGTCGGGTCGGTGGTACGGCACGTCGGCCACGATGGTGTTCTTGCGTCCGAACAGCCGCAGCTTGAGCCGCAGGCTGGTCTGGTTGTGGAGCAGGTTCTCCCACCAGTGGCGGGGAACGACCTCCGACAGGACGACCATGATCGGCCGATCCGGGGCCTGGGCCTGCAGGGCATCCATGTAGCGGACCAGCGGCCCGATCAGGGCCCGATACGGCGATTCGACCACGACCAGTTCGGTGGTCCCGCCCACGGCGGGCCACTGGCGACGCAGCTCGTCCGCGTCGCGAGGGTCGTTGGTGATGTGGACTGCGGTCGCATAGCGGCTGATCGAATTCGCGAACGCGATGGCGTGCATGGCGGTGCGGTCCAGGCGGGCGATGGGGACGATCACGATCGGTTCCGGGAGGCGCTCGGCCTTCACCGGTCCGCCCCCAGCATCGGTGGCCACAAGGCTCACGACGGCATCGTGACCCCGGTAGTGGCGCCGAATGCCGAACAGGAACGCCATCAGGATCGGGACCAGGACGATGACCAGCCAGGATCCCTGGAAGAAGTTGCTGGTGGCGACGACCACGGCCACGACCGCGGTGGTCGCCGTGCCCAGGCCGTTGATCGCCAACCCGCGCGCCCAGCCCGGCTCGCGGCGGCGATACCAGCGCACGAACATTCCGAGCTGCGACAGCGTGAACGCGATGAACACGCCAAGGGTGTAGAGCGGGATCAGGCCGGTCACGCTCGCGCTGAACATGATGAGGAGAACCACCGCCATTCCCGAGAGGGCGACGATCCCGGTTGTAAAGGCAAGGCGCTCACCGCGGAAGGCGAACTGGCGCGGCATGAACCCGTCGCGGGCCAGGAACGACGACAGCCGGGGGAAGTCGGCAAAGCTCGTGTTGGCGGCCAGGACCAGGAGGAGGGCGGTGGCCACCTGGGCCAGGACCAGGATCCAGCCATCGCCCACCACGTGCCGGACCATGAGCGACAGGACGGTCTGCTGCTCGTCCGGGTCGGGGACGATGCCGATGGTGGTCGCCAGGTAGGCGATCCCGATGAAGAGCACCCCGAAGATGACGGCTGCCCAGGTCAGGGTGGTGCGCGCATTGCGCCATTCCGGTGGCTTGAACGCCGGCACGCCGTCGGAGACGGCCTCGACCCCGGTCAACGCGACCGCCCCCTGCGAGAACGCGCGCAGGACGAGGAACAGCCCAAGCGCCTGGGCCGATGGCTCGATGGCGGCCACCCACTCTGCGGGTGGCACGTATTCCGGCAGCTGGCCGGAAATCGACAGCGCCACGCCGTAGCCGATGATCCCCAGCATGACGACGATGTACAGGTACGTCGGCGCCATGAAGATCGTCCCTGATTCCCGGATGCCGCGCAGGTTGCCGATCATGAGCAGCCCGACCAGGACGACGCTGATGATGACCCGATACGCATGGATCTCCGGCAGGATGGAGGTCATGGCCGCCACGCCGGCCGATATCGAGACCGCGACCGTGACGACATATCCGATCAGGAGCGCGGAGGCGGCCACAATTCCCACCACATCGCCCAGGTTGTCGCTGGCCACGATGTAGCTGCTGGCGCCCTGCGGGTAGGCCTTGATCGTCTGCCGGTAGGACAGGGTGACGATGGCCAGCATGATGATGATCAGGCCGGCCAACGGGATGGTGAGGACCAGCGCCCCGGCGCCGGCGAACGCCAGCACCCGCATGATCTCCTCGGGGCCGTAGGCGCTGGAGCTGATGTTGTCCGAGCTGAAAACGGCCAGGGCTTTGACCTTGGACAGCCGCTCGTGCCCCTCGTGCTCCGATGAGATGGGCCGCCCGAAGAGGAAGCCGCGCACGCCCTGGAACACGCGACCGAACGGCGTGGTGGCCTCGTTCGTCCGTTCGGAGGCGATGAGCCTGCCCTCCTCGCCATGCTCGAACTCATCTTCGAACGGGCGCACGATCCGCACGTATGCGTCGCCCGGCCGCTGGCCGCGGCGCCGCTCGCGCACCTCGAGCATGGGATCGACTTGAGAGCCGCTCGATCCGGTGGGCGGTTCGAGCGGACGTCGGCTACTCATTTGCTTCGCGTATTACAGCACCGCGCGCCGACCGGCGGCGCGCCTTGTGCGAGGCCCGGATCACGACCCGCACTCACTGGGCGTGTACATCCGCGCATAACCCCGGAAAGGCCGTCAGAAACGGGGCCGACACGAGGTCTTGCACGTCGGCCGACTCACCAGATGAGTCACGCGGCACGTTCGGATGGGTCCCGAGAGCGGCCAGGTGAAGATGTACACGTGCGGAGCGTAAGGGCTCTCCCTCAGCCGATGACGACGCCGTGGTCCGCATCCAGTTCGACCTTACTGGCTGCGGGGTGGGTCTGGTTCAGGTCGGTGGCGCTCAGCAGCGTGTTGGGTTGGCCGGACGGCAGGCGGACCACGGCGCGCCGATGGCTCATGTTGGCCAGCACCGTCAGCCGCTCGGCTCCGAGGATCCGCTCGTAGGCAAGCACGCCCGGGGGCACGCCGCGGAGCAGCTCCAGCGTCCCGTGTCGTAGCACCGGAGAGCGCCGCCGTAGGGCGATGAGGCCGCGGTACAGCGATAGCAGCGAGTCAGAGTCGTCTCGCTGCCGGGCTGCCTCGTCCCAGTCGAACGGCGCTCGAGCCGGATCGCGCCCGGCCCGATCACGCCCAGGGACGGGCACCGTCACGACGTCGGCCGTCCCGATCTCCTCGCCCTGGTACAGGCACACCGTCCCGCGCAGGGTGAGCAGGATGAGCGCGGCCAGGCGGGTGCGACCGGGACCCCAGCGCGTCGCATGGCGGGACAGGTCGTGGTTCGAGAATGCCCAGGTCGGAGACCGGGGCGGCGCGAGGTGGCGCTCGGCGGCGGCGATGGCGCGCCGGAAGGCATTCGCGTCCCACGCCGACTTGGCCAGCTGGTGGTCGAGGCCCAGGTGCAACCGGGGGCCGCGAGCGCCGCCCAGGGCCGCGGCGACCCGCCGGGCCGGCGCGTACAGCTCGCCCAGCAGGACGCGTTCGGGGTACTCGTCGGTGATCCGTCGCAGGTCGCGGAGGACGCCGACCACGCCCGGCTGGTTGTGCGTCCACCGGCGTCGCAGGCCGCCAGGTTCCGGCGACCAGGGAGGTTGGGGCCGACCGGCCGGCGGGTTGTCGCGGAGCCGCCGATCCTTGATGAGGAACTCGAGGGCGTCCACCCGAAAGCCGTCCACCCCACGATCCAGCCAGAAGCGCATGGCCTCGCCCATCGCGGTGCGCACTGCGGGGTTCCGCCAGTTCAGGTCCGGCTGCTCGGGATAGAACGAGTGGTGGAAGTACTGCCCGCTGCCCGGGTCCAGGGTCCAGGCCGGGCCGCCGAACTCGGCCACCCAGTTGGTGGGCGGCGCTGGCCCGGGGCGTGGATCGGCCCACAGGTACCAATCCCGGTAGGCGTTGGCGCGCGACGCGCGCGCGGCGACGAACCACGGATGCCGGTCGGAGGTGTGACCAGAAACGAGGTCCAGCAGCACCCGCACCCCCCGCTCGTGGCAGGCCCCCAGCAGGCGGTCGACATCGGCCAGAGAACCGAACTCGGGGGCGACCGCGGTGAAATCGGTCACGTCGTACCCGCCGTCGACGCCACCATGCGGGTAGAACGGAGACAGCCAGATCGCGTCCACCCCCAACGAGTCCGGGTGGCCGGCCAGGTGGTCCAGGCTCGCCGTCACTCCGGGCAGGTCGCCGATGCCGTCGCCGTCCGTGTCTGCGAAGGCGCGGGGATAGACCTGGTACAGGACCGCCCCGTCGGCCCGGCTCAGCGTCACGCCTCGCGCATCTGGCCCGGGACGCCCCAGACCACCCCCGCCAGGGCGGCGACGACGACCAGGCCACCTGCCACCGCGAAGCACAGGGTGACCAGGCTCATCACGCGGCCGATCATGGCCTCGGGCAGTGCGCCGGTCCCGAAGGCAGACAGCATGTTCCTCACGGCAGGGCCGGATCGGGCCGCTCGGGATCGATGCCGAGGTCGCCAAGCGCCGCCTGCAGCTCATCAACGCTCGCCTCCCCGGCCTGTTGCAGCCCGACCAGGGCGGCGTACGCGATCTGCTCGGGACTGACCTCGAAATACGTTCGAAGCGCTTCGCGCGTGTCGGACCGGCCGAACCCGTCGGTGCCGAGGACCACGTAGGGGCGGTCGATCCAGCGCGCGACCATGTCCGGGACGGCCTTCACGAAGTCGGTCGCCGCGACGATGGGCCCGGGCGCATTGGCCAGCTGGCGCACCAGGTACGGCACTTCGGGCTCGGCGCCGGGGTGCAGGCGGTTGTGGCGCTCGACGCGCAGGCAATCGGCGCGCAGCTGCTGGAACGATGTGGCGCTCCACACATCGGCCGCCACCCCGAATCGTTCGGCCAGCAGGTCCGCGGCGCGGAGCGCCTGGTGGAGGATCGAGCCCGAACCGAGGATCTGCACCCGGCGGCCCTCGACGGACGCCGGCCGGCATTCGTACAGCCCGCGCAGGATCCCGTCCTCAACCCCCTCGGGGAGCGGCGGCTGGGTCCAGTTCTCGTTGTACAGGGTGATGTAGTAGAAGACGTCCTCGCCGGCGTCCCACATGCGCCGGATGCCCTCGCGGACGATGACCCCCAGCTCGTAGGCGAAGGCCGGGTCGTAGGACTGGAGGTTCGGAACGGCCAGCGCGTACAGGTGGCTCTGACCGTCGTCGTGCTGGAGGCCCTCCCCGGTGAGGGTGGTGCGACCCGCGGTGGCGCCCATCATGAACCCCCGGCCGCGCGCGTCGCCAAAGGCCCACACCTGGTCGCCGGTGCGCTGCAGGCCGAACATGGAATAGAAGACGTAAAAGGGGATGAGAGGCTGGCCGTGCGTCGCGTACGCGGTCCCGGCTGCGGTGAATGAGCCCATGGCCCCCGCCTCGGTGATCCCTTCCTCGAGGATCTGGCCATCGGTCGCCTCGCGGTACGAGAGCAGCAGCTGGCGGTCGACCGGGGTGTAGCGCTGGCCCAGCGGGTTGTAGATCCCAAGCTCCTTGAACAGCGGGTCCATCCCGAACGTCCGGGCCTCGTCGGGGATGATCGGGACCACGCGCCGCCCAAGGCCCGGGTCGCGGACGAGGTTGCGCAGCAGCCGGCCGAAGGCCATGGTCGTGGAGGCCGGCCGCTCGGCGCCGGCGAAGACGTCGACGAACACGGCATCCGCCGGAGCCGGCAGAGGCTGGGACTCCACCCGCCGCTGGGGGAGGGTGCCCCCGAGCGCCGCTCGACGCTCGAGCATGTAGCGGATCTCCGGGCTGTCCATGCCGGGGTGGTAATAGGGGGCATCGGCCAGCTGGTCGTCCGGAATCGGGAGCTGGAGCCGATCCCGGAAGATGCGCAGCTCGTCCACGGTCAGCTTCTTGGACTGGTGGGTGACATTCCGGGCCTCGATCCCCGGCCCCAGGGTCCAGCCCTTGACCGTCTTGGCCAGGATCACGACCGGCGCCCCCTGGTGCTGGGTCGCGAAGTGATACGCGGCGTACAGCTTGCGGTAGTCGTGGCCGCCGCGCCGCAGTGCTGCCAGCTCGGCATCGGTCTTGTCGGCAACCAGGGCGGCGAGCCGAGGATCGGGCCCGAAGAAGTGCTCGCGGACGTAGGCGCCGTCGGCCACCGACAGAGTCTGGTAGTCGCCGTCCAGGGTCTCGGTCATCTTGTTCAGGAGCACGCCATCGGTGTCGCGCTCCAGCAGGGCGTCCCACTCGCGGGACCAGATGACCTTGATGACGTGCCACCCGGCACCACGGAACACCGACTCCAGCTCCTGGATGATCTTGCCGTTGCCCCGCACCGGACCGTCCAGGCGCTGGAGATTGCAGTTCACGACGAAGATCAGGTTGTCGAGCCCTTCCCGGGCCGCGAGGCTCAGGCCGGCCAGCGACTCCGGCTCGTCCATCTCCCCGTCGCCCACGAAGCCCCAGACCCGGGTGTTGGCCGTATCGGCGATACCGCGCGCCGTCAGGTAGCGGTTGAAGCGGGCCTGATAGATGGCCGCCAGCGGGCCGAGTCCCATCGACACGGTCGGGAACTGCCAGAACTCGGGCATGGTCCGCGGGTGGGGATACGAGGGCAGCCCGCCCGCCCAGAGGGCCTCGCGCCGGAAGTGGTCGAGCTGCTCGACGGTCAGCCGGCCTTCGAGAAAGGCCCGGGCGTAGATCCCTGGCGCGGCGTGGCCCTGGAAGTAGACCAGGTCGCCGGGGCCGTCATCCCAACCCCGGAAGAAGTGGTTGAAGCCGACCTCGTACAGGCTGGCCGCCGAGGCGTACGTCGAGAGGTGTCCGCCGATGCCCTCGAAGCGGGTGTTGGCCCGCAGGACCATGGCCAGCGCGTTCCAGCGGATCATGCGCCGGATCCGCAGCTCCATCGCCTCGTCGCCGGGGAAGGGCGGCTCCTGCTCGGTCGAGATGGTGTTCACGTACCGGGTCTGGGTCAGGGGTGGCAGGCCGACCTGGAGCTGGCGCGCCCGCTTGAGGAGCCGGTACAGGATGAAACGGGCGCGCTCCGGCCCGGCCCGCTCGACCACGCTGTCGAGCGACTCGAGCCACTCCTCGGTCTCGACCGGGTCCTGGTCGGGGAGCTGCTGCTTGAACTGGTCGAAGACGTCGTGCACCACGGTCGCATCCTACCGGCAGATAGACTTGACGGCCGATGTCGCGCGCCGAACGCCGCCAGTACCAGCGCATGATGAAAGGGCAGGATCCGTACGCCCCGCCCAAGGCGGGTGGGCGCCGCCCGCCGCGCCGGCCCGGGCCGCGCGCGCCGCGGGATTGGTCGTTCCACCGCGCGTTCTGGCTGAAGAGCGCGGCCGTGGCGCTGGTCGCCGGTTTGATCGGACTGTCGGTGGTGTGGCCATCGGGTGCCGAGCGCGCGGCATTGGTCGGTCTCGGAGCGGCGGCGGCCACGATCGGTCTGCTGGTGGTCCTCCGCCTCTTCCTGCGCCGGGCCGCTGCCCGCTGAGCCGGTGGGGTCCGCCTTCGGCCTGTTGGCCGCCATCGCCCTCGGCTACCTGCTGGGGGCAATCCCGTTCGGCGTGGTCGTCGCCCGACTGGCCGGTGGCCAGGACCCGCGCGCCGTCGGCTCGGAACGGACCGGCGCGACCAACGCGGTTCGGGCGCTGGGGATGGGCTGGGGGGTGCTGGTCGGCCTGCTCGACCTGGCCAAGGGCCTGGTCGCCGCGGCCATCGGTGCGGGGATCGGCGGCGGAGTGGGCCTGGCGCCCGAGTGGGTGGCGGCGGGGGCCTGCGTGGCGGCCGTGACCGGCCACATCCGCTCGGTGTTTATCGGCTTTCGGGGCGGTCGGGGAGTGGCGACCGCGGCCGGCGGGTTCCTGATCCTGGTGCCCGCGGCCCTCCTGCTCGTGATCCCCATCATCGGGGTGGTGGTGGCCGTCACCCGGTACGTGTCGCTGGCCTCGATCGCGGGCGCGGCCAGTGCCCCGCTGGTGGTGGCCGGCCTGTGGCGAGTCGGCCAGGCGTCGCTGGCGGACGTGGCCTACGCCGGCATGGTCGGCCTCCTCATCATCGCGGCCCACGCCGACAACATCGCCCGCCTGCGAGCGGGCACCGAGCGGCGAGTGGGACGCGGGGCCCCCGCGGAACCGCGCACATGACCACCCGCTGGACGTTGCCCAACCTGCTCGGCCTGTTCCGGCTGGCCATCACCCCGGTCCTTGTCGCCCTCGTTCTGCTCTCGTTCCCGGGCGGCGGGCTGCTGGCTTTCGTCTTATTCGTCCCGGCAGCATTGTCCGACCTGTTCGACGGGTGGCTGGCCCGCGCCCGGGGCCAGGTGACCACGCTCGGCGTGTTCCTGGACCTGACCGCTGACAAGGTGCTCGTCACCGCGCTGCTCATCGCGCTGGCCCAGGCCGGCCTGGCCGCGGCCTGGATCGTGATCGTGATCGTGGTCCGCGAGCTCGTCGTGGCCGGGGTGCGCCAGCTGGCGGCCAACGCCCAGCTGGTCGTGGCCTCCGAAGGGCTGGGCAAGGCCAAGACCGTGGTGACCCTGGTCGCGATTGGGGCCCTGCTGCTCGCCTTCGACGCCCGGACCGGCGGACCGTTGGCCACGATCGGGATCGGTCCGCTGGCCCACGTGACCGGCGGCTGGCTGCTGGTGACGGCCATGATCCTGGCCGTCATGTCCGGGATCTCCTACCTGGTCCAGGCCTGGCCCATCCTGACCACCGAGGACAGGGACGAGGACGAAGGCCCGCCGGCTATTTGATGAGCTTGGTGGCCAGCCGCCGACGGGCGATGACCATGGCCACGCTCCCAAACACCCCCAGGTACGCGACGTGGACGAGGAGGGACCAGCCCACGACTCCGGTCGTCAGCCCACGCAGCAGCTCGACACAGTGGTACAGAGGCGTGACTTGGACCGCCCACTGGATCGGCTCGGGGTAGATGCCGATCGGGAAGAAGGTGCCGCTGAACAGAAACATCGGCATGATGATCAGCCCGAAGGGCAGGTCGAAGTCCTGGACCGTGCGCAGGAACGTGCTGGTGGCCAGGCCCGCAGCGCAGAAGGCCAGCGAGCAGAACAGCGTGGCCGGCAAGGCCAGCACCGCCCAGGGGCTGATGAGCAGGCCCATGACCCACATCACGCCCACGAACGCGATGGCGTAGGTGGTGGCCCGGATCATGGCCCACATCAGCTCACCCAGCGCGATGTCGCCGATTCCCAACGGCGTCACCAGGATCGCGTCGTAGACCTTTTCGAAGTTCAGCTTGAAGAAGACGTTGAAGATGGTCTCGCTGATGGCGCCGTTCATGGTCGACTGGGCCAGCAGGGCGGGCGCCACGAACGCGGCGTAGGTAACCAGCCGGCCGTCGGACAGCTCGACGTCGCCCACGATCGTCCCCAGCCCGTACCCGATGCCCAGCAGGTAGAACAGTGGCTCGAAGAAGCCGGAGAACACGACCATCCAGCTATGGCGGTACACGAGCAGGTTGCGCTGCACCAGGCGCCGCGCGCGCAGGAAGCTCCCCACCACCGCCGGGTAGGGCTTTGGCGAAGGGGTGGGACGGAGGATGACGGCCACGGCTACTTCACCAGCCGCCGATGCAGGAGCCGATAGGCGAGCCAGCTCGCGGCCACCGTGAAGGCCACCAGGTAGGCCAGGTGGATGGGCCAGTTGGCCAGCTCGGGTGTCTGCAGCACCAGGCCCCGGATCAGGCCGACCCCGTGGTACAGGGGCGTCAGGGCGGCCACGAACTCGATGGCGTCCGGCAGCCGGTCGACGGGGAAGAACGTCCCGCTGAACAGGAACAGCGGGTTGATGACGAAGCGGAACATGGCTGCGAAGCCGCTGTCGTTCTTCTGTGTCGCGGTGAAGGCCATGATCGCGGCGAAGAACGCCAACCCGGTCAGGACGGCGGCCGGAATGGCGAGCACCGCCAGTGGAGAAGTCGGAATGCCGAACAGGACCAACACCACCATGAACGACAGCGCCATGGTCGTCATCCGGACCGAGATCCAACTCAACTCCCCCAGGACCAGGTCGCGGACCGACAGTGGCGCGGCCAGCATGGCCTCGTAGTTATGCCGCCAGCTGATCTTGCCCATGATCGGGAAGGTGGCCTCGAACGAAGCGGTCTGCATGCAGGCCGCCGCAAGCAGCCCCGGCCCCAGGAACTCGAGGTAGCCGACCCCGCCCAGGGCGCTGGTGTCCTGGGCTCCGATGAAGGCGCCCAGGCCGACCCCCAACGCCCCGAGGTACAGGAGCGGGTTGAGGAACGAGCCGAAGACGCTCCCGCGCCAGGTCCGCCGGTAGACCCACAGATTGCGCTGGGTGACGCGCAGGGCGGTCATTCGATCAGCGTGCGGCCGGTGAGCCGCAGGAACACGTCCTCCAGGGTGGACCGACGGACCAGGGCGGACTCGATCTGGACCTGACGCTCATGGACGCGCTCGAGCGCCCGCTCGCCATCGGCCGCATACAGCAGGATCCGGTCGGGCAGCTCCTCGACCCGATCGGCCAGATCGTCCAGGCGGCCGTCCAGGGAGGCGCGGACGGCATCGGTCAGGCGCAGCTCCAGCACCTCGCGGGTGGAGTGCTGCTCAATGAGCGCCCGCGGGGAGCCCGCGGCCACGATCTTGGCGTGGTCCATGACCACCAGCCGGTCGCACAGCTGCTCCGCCTCATCCATGTAGTGCGTCGTGATGACCAGGGTCACACCACGGCTCTTGAGTCGGTACAGCCGATCCCAGACCAGGTGGCGGGCCTGCGGGTCGAGGCCGGTCGTCGGCTCGTCGAGTAGCAGCAGGTCAGGCTCATTGATCAGGGCTCGGGCGATGGTCAGGCGCCGCTGCATCCCGCCCGACAGCGGCTCGACCTGGTCGTTGGCGCGCTCGGTGAGCTGGACGAAGTCGAGCAGCTCTTCGGCGCGCTTCCGCGCGACCTCGCCGGGAATGTCGAAGTAGCGGGCGTACATGAGGAGGTTCTCGCGGACCGTCAGCTCGGCGTCGAGATTGTTGAGCTGCGGCACAACCCCCAGGCGGGCCTTGATCCGGCTTCCTTCGCGCTGTGGATCCATGCCCAAGACGGTCAGGGTCCCGTCCGTGACCGGGCTGGTGCAGGCGATCATGCGCATGGTCGAGGTCTTGCCCGCGCCGTTGGGGCCGAGGAACCCGAACGCCTCGCCGACATGGACGTCGAAGTCCACGCCGTCGACCGCAGTGAGCGCATCAAAGCGCTTGGTCAGGCCGCGGGCGTGGATGAGGACATCGGTCTGGACGGTCATGGCAGGCTGCTGATTGTACCGATGCCCTTCCGGTTTGACCGATGGGTCCCCGAGACCGCTTGACACCGGCTTTGCCCGTCGCGGATACTACGCGCCACGTAGTAGTTCAGGAAGAGGTTTGCCGAGCCGATGTCGGAGAGTAAGGGGCGCGATCCCGGCCTGCTGGTGCTGATCAGCCTCGCCGGTGGCCCCAAGCACGGGCATGCAATCCTGCTCGATGTGGCCGGCTTCGCCGACCTGCGGCTGGGTCCTGGCACGCTGTACGGCGCCCTGGCGCGCCTCGAGGAGGCCGGGCTGATCGAGGCCCTGCCGGTGGACGGGCGCCGCCAACCGTACCGACTGACCGAGGGGGGTGCTGTCGCGCTCAGAGGGCGGTTGACGGGGCTGGACATGGCTGTCCGCGTGGGTCTGCGGCGGATCGAAGCGGCATGAAACGCCTTCTTCGGCTGTACCCCTCCGCGTGGCGGGCACGCTATGAAGTCGAGGTCGCCGAGCTCCTGGACGAGCTTCCGACCGATCGCTCGATGCTGCTGGACCTCATCCGTGGCGCGTTCATCGAGCGCGCCCGTGCAGTTTGGCGCCGCATACCCGCCAGTCCGATTCCTGCTGGAGGTCCGCCGATGCTCGAACATCCGCTGCAACGTCATCCGACCAGCCTGGCGCTCCTCGCCCTGGTGCTGGTCGCTCCTACGTTCCTGTTCGTTTTCGTTTCGCTGCTGGCCTACCAACTCGAGGTGCCGGGTCTGGCGGCCGCGGTCGAGCCTGTGGTCGAGGCTTTCGCCGGCATGCCCTGGGTCGACCTCTTCCTGCTCGGCGCCCCATTCCTCGCGTTCCTGGTGGCGGTCATTCCGCTGGTGGGCATCGGCTGGGGGCGAGCGAGCGGTGAGCTGCACCTGACGGTCAGCCTGCGGGCACGCGCGTTGAACGTGGTCGTCCTCATCCTCTGCGTGCTGCTGAGTGGACTGTTGGTCGCCTATCTGGTCACTGAGTTCATGTTCGAGGCAGTCCTCTAGGTCCAGCCTCGGCTCCACCGCAAAGTGCCGGTGCTAGCCTCTCGACGTGAGGTCCTCGCCCGGGCGCTTCCTGCTGGACGGCGTTTCGCTGGCGTACGAGCCGGGTGACACGCTGGCCGTTGCCATGGTTCGGGCCGGCGCGCATCCAGGCCACGGTGGAACCCTGTGCCTGGCGGGCGACTGCGGCAACTGCGTGGCGGAGGTCGACGGGATCGCGTATGTCCGAACATGCCAGACCCCGGCGAGCGCGCGGCTGACCGTGCGCCGCCACCCGGAGGGCGCCCCGGCCTGGCACGACCCAGCCCTGTCCAGGCCGATACCCGAGGTGCGTCGGATGGAGGCCGATGTCGTGGTTGTCGGTGGCGGAACGAGTGGCAGGGCAGCCGGAACAGCGGCCCGGCAGGCGGGCAGCCACATCGTCCTGCTTGATGCCGGCGAGGGGAACGAGGTGGTGGCCCTGTACGCCGGTCCCACGCTCATCGCCCGGACCCGCGAAGGGATGCTGCACGTCCGGGCACGAGAAGTGGTCGTGGCGACCGGCGCCGCAGAGATCCAGCCGGTCTGTCCGGGGAGTCAGCTGCCCGGCCTGGTCACCGCCCGGGCCGCGCGCCAGCTGCATGCGGCCGGCGTCGACCTGGGAGTCGCCGTGGCCATCGGCCCGCCGCCGGACGGGGTGCCCTGCACGCCGCTCCCCGGGGAGCTGGCACGGATCGAGGGCAGTGAGCGCGTATCCGGGGTCGTGACCCTTGACGGCGGCAGCGAGCACACCACTCCATGCGACACGCTGATCCTCAACCTGGGGCGGTCTCCGCGGGACGTGCTGGCCCGCATGGCCGCCGACCTGCCGGTCAGGGTCGTTGGATCGGCCGCGGAGGCATTCCCCCTGCCACCGGCGCCCACGGCCGGGATCGTTTGCCCCTGTGTGGGCATCGGCATCGACGATCTGGAGGGCGTTTGGGCCCGCGGATTCCAGGAGCTGGAGCTGGTGAAGCGGGCAAGCCTGGTCGGCACCGGGACCTGCCAGGGGAGCGTCTGTTTACCCCACGTTCGTGCCTGGATCGCCGCGCGCACGGGAGAAGCGCCGAGGCCCTTCACCGCCCGCCCCGCATCGCGCCAGATCACGCTCGGTGAGGCCGCCGCGGACGTTCACCTTGACGCGTTCCGGCGCACCCCACTCCACGACGAGCACGTGGCGCTGGGAGCGCAGATGGATCGATTCGGCGGCTGGTGGCGGCCGTGGACGTACGGCGATCACCTGGCCGAATATCGGGCCGTCCGCGAGGCGGTTTCGCTGGGCGACGTCAGCACCCTGGGCAAGTTCGTGATCGACGGACCCGACGCCGTCGAGTTCCTGCAGCGCCTGTACCCCACCGACGTGGCCACGATCCGCCCGGGACGCTCGCGCTACGCGCTGCTGCTCAACGAGCGCGGCCACGTCATCGATGACGGGATGATCTGCCGCGAGTCCGAGTCGCGCTTCGTGCTCACCTTCACCACCGGCGGGGCGGGGAACGCCGAGATGTGGATGCGCGACTGGATCGAGACGTGGGGCCTGCGGGTCCTCCTCCTTGACCGCACCATGTCGCTGGCCGCCATCAACGTCACCGGTCCGCGGGCC
>JBKJVN010000173.1:0-4056 GCA_046717345.1 Candidatus Limnocylindria bacterium
AGGCGCTGGTCGGGTCGCCATACATCGCGCAGGCGGTGCTACTCGGGGACGACCGCGACGCGACCGGGGCTCTGCTCGTGCCCGACCTGGCGGCAATCCGCGAGTGGTCCGGCGTGGCCGGAGGCGACCCCGATGGGGATGCCGGCGCCAAGCCCATCGCGCGCCCAGGGCTCCTGGCACGCCCCGAAGTCGCCGCGCTGCTTCGCCAGGAGGTGGATCGCGTGACCGCCGAGTTCGCCACCTACGAGCGACCGCGTCGGATCGCGGTCCTACCACGTCCCTTGAGCGCGGCGGCCGGGGAGGTCGATGCGGCAGGCTCGCCGGTCCGATCGGTGGTAATGGCCAGCTTCCCGGAGCAGGTTGCCGAGTTGTTCGACCGGCCTCGAACCGAGCTCAAAGGCGCTCGCGTGGGCGCACCACCTCGTCCCGCCGCCTCTCCGGAGGCTACGCCCGAACCAACCGCCACCGCGTCAGGCTGACCGCCGCCGTACGATGGGAGGCGGGCCGTTAGCTCAGCGGCAGAGCAGGGGACTTTTAATCCTCGTGTCGTGGGTTCGAATCCCACACGGCCCTCCAAAGCGATAAGGAGCACCGCATGGCCACCCGACGCCGGGCCACGAAGACGGAGCGGGCCGAGGAGTCCGCCGACTGGCCAGTCGGCATGCCCTTCACGTTGTATTTCCCGCGTCGGGGCGGTTACGACGCGGCGGACATCGAGTACGCGGCGCCGTTGCCGCGCGTCGGTGACACCGTCGAGTACATCGACCTCGCCGGAGCGCACCGCCTCTACGCGGTGGCCGACGTGGTGCACACCCTTCAGAGCTCGCCGGCCGCCGGGTCTGGCGGCATCCCCCTACTACGTGCCGGCATCCCGGCGGTCTACCTCGCGCGGACCCGGCGCAGACCACACCGTCGCGCGCCCTGACCCGGCGGACAGCGTTCGAGGGCCGCCCCGGAGGGCGGCCCTCGTATCGGTCTAGGTCTGATGGAGGCTAGCTGTCGGGGATGAACATTAGCAGCAGCTGACCCTCCTCCAGGCGCTTCGAGTACAGGCCGGTCGCCGTTGATGGCGGTCCCACCCACTCGTATCGGGTTCCGCCGGGTTGCGGATCCGTGAACGCGTCAAGGTTCCGGTGCCCCTGCACGTCGATGGCCCACCAGCCCGCTTCAAACCCTGGGATGTCCTCGAGCGAGATGATGCCGCTCGATTCGGCCGAGGAACCCGTCCCGGTCACCGAAGCGACCTTGGTCCAGGCGTCCGCGAGGAAGGAGTATTGCCAGATGTCGTTGGCCGAGCTGGCGTCTTCCTGGACCATGATGCTGTCGTTCCCGACCGCGATATTGTCGGGGTTGACGAACGCGGAACCCGCGTCGGCGCTGTCCGCAAAGATGCTGAACGAGTCGACGATTCGCGGGTCCTTTTCATTGAGGACCATCTTGAAGATGCGGCCGTTCGACGTGACGCCCGCCGCGGGCCGGTGCAGCCGTCCGGTGTCCGGGTTCTCCGCCAGGCGGGTGCTACCGGTATCGGTGAAATAGACCTCACGCGGGTAGTCCGGGTCGTAGGCAATGTCCTCGACACGGACGAACTGGAACACGTTGTTCGCATTCGACCAGTTCTCGAGCGCCGCCTGGGGCGCTTCGCCGGTGACGCCCCGTGCCACGTCGGTTGGGACGTGGATGAACCGACCGCCAAAGTCGTCGCCCGCCATGATCTCCAGGTAGTCGTTGGCGGCGTCGACGGCGAACGGGTCGTACGGGTCAGCCAACGGGATGCCGTTGGTGGCCGTCACCTGGAACGCCCACAGCTGCCCCTTGTCGGCCATCATCTGCCCCGCGTCGTTGGCGGTATAGAGGTACAGCTGAGACGACGGGGGGTTGAATGTGTCGTCTCCGGAGAGGATGGCGAGGTTCTTCCAGTCGCCGGGAATGACGACCGTGTTCTCGTGGTTGTGGCGGCCCGCGCGACTGATCACGTCGAATTCCTCGGTGACAGTGTCAAACCACACGCTGTAGCCGGCTTGCCGGTTGGGGGCCAGGAACGGATCGGCGCCGTACACCGCCCCCGGCGGCACGGCATGGATCGTTTCGTCTGCTTCCTCGTTAACAAAGAAGGTGTAGTTCGCGAAGCCGTGCTGCGGCCCCGCCATGAAGGCCGAGCAGAAGCGGACGAAGCCCGCTTCCGGTCCGAGGACGACCTCCAACTCAATGACTTCCTGTTCGGTGGTATCCACGCGAACACGGCTGACCGAAGAAGCCTGCAGGTCAGCGAAGCCACCGAACGGGACGGTCGACTCCTCGTGCGTCACGTAGAGATCGACCCAGCCGTCACCGGGCACGGCCCCAATACCGTCAGGGATGCCCTGGAAACGGACCCCGTCGAACGTCTCTCCGGAGTTGATGAGCGGAACGGCAAACCCGTCCGCCGCCAGAACGTCGATGAACGAAGTGGCGGGATTGGGATGGGGGCCGTGTCCGCCCAGCGCACTGGCCGGAAGGGTGAGGATCAATGCCAGGGCAGCCAAGATCGCTCGCGCAGAGCGTCGGGACCGCCCGAGTTCCGGAGTCATTGGGGCACGCCTCCTGTCACATTCGGTAGGGCGGATTCCAAGACCCCCGGGTGGGGTTCCTATGGTGCCCTATTTCGGCTGTCATGACTCGCGGGAGCTCCGCCGGACGGGCGATTTGTGGTGCCCGCAGGCACCATGCCCGATCAGACCCAGAGCGCCAGCCGGACGCCGACCAGCACGAGCAGCACCCCGAACGCGCGCTGGATGAGTTCGTTGGGCAGGCCGATGGCCAGGCGAGCGCCGAAGAAGGCGCCGATCAGGATGCCCACCGCCACCAGAAGCGCCAGGCGGACGTCGATATACCCCGCCCGCCAGTATTCGATCGCGCCCAGGATGCCAACCGGCAACAGGAGCGCCGCCAGCGACGTCCCGGCGGCCTGCTTGGGGGTCATGCCCAGGAGCAGGATCATTGCCGGCACGATGATCAGCCCGCCGCCGATGCCGAACAGGCCTGACAGGACGCCTCCCGCCAACCCGATGAGACCTCCCAGGAAAAGCTGCATGGTTCGACCTCCTCACGACGCCACAAGGCCGCCCATGGTAGAGCCCGCGAGCGCTTTACAGATCCTTGATGAACGGCTGACGAACGCTTGAGGCCCGTCCCGCAGGATGGGTGGCAAATGCCCACGCCTGAAGGAGTTTCCATCGTGAATTCCCCCCTGCGCCCGCTTGCCGTGTTGGTTGCGGGCATGCTGCTGCTCGCGGCCTGTCAACCGTCGGCCAGCGGATCACCGTCCGAGAGCGCGCCCGCCGCACCCAGCGGCGACGAACTTGCCGGCGACCTGCAGATCTCGGGCTCCTCCACCGTCGAGCCCATCACCAGCCTGGTGGCGGAGGCCTTCGGCGCGATTCATCCCAACGTCACGTACTTCGTCGACGGTCCCGGAACCGGCGATGGCTTCGCGCTGTTCTGCAACGACGAGACCGATATCAGCGACGCGTCGCGGGCCATCAAAGACGAGGAGGCGGCCGCCTGCGAGGCGGCCGGGGTCGAATACGTCGAGCTCAAGATCGCGATCGACGGTCTATCGGTCATCACCTCCGCCTTCAACGATGACGTTTCATGCCTGAGCTTCCTCGACCTGTACGCCCTCCTAGGCCCCGAGTCGCAGGGCTTCGAGACGTGGGACGCTGCGAACGACCTGGCCGCAGAGCTGGAGGCTCAGCTGGGCACCGCCTTCGGCGAGTCCCACTCGCCATACGGGTCGTTCCCGCTGGACGTGACGGCGCCTGGCGAGGAGTCGGGCACCTTCGATTCGTTCCACGAGCTGGCGCTCGACAAGATCTCCGACGAGCGGGCACAGGACCACACGACCCGCCCGGACTACACCCCCTCGGGGGATGACAACGTCATCATCGAGGGCGTGGCGGGGACTGAGGATTCGCCTCACACTCTCGGATGGGTTGGCTTCGCCTTCGCCGATGAGAACGCAGACCGGGTCAAGCTGCTGGAGGTCGACAAGGGCGACGGCTGCGTGGCCGCCAC
>JBKJVN010000174.1:0-24265 GCA_046717345.1 Candidatus Limnocylindria bacterium
CCGGCAGGAACGTGGCGGATCACGGACGGCAGGCGCGGCACGACCCAGCGGCTCGCGGCCGCCAGGCGCTCCACGCCACGCTCGCGAGGGGCGCTCCAGCCCAGACCGTATTGCCGACGAACGGCAGGATGGAGGACCGAAAACGAGGCCAGGTGCGCCACGTCCCAGATCCAGCGGGGCGGGAATCGGGTCGGGTACAGGATCCACGGGAGGAGGGCGCGCGCAGTTGGGCTGACGCGCACGTCCCCGGATTCGATGCGTCCCGCCATCCACGTCCGCAGGTCGGCCGCGGTGGATGGGATCACGTTTTCGGGCACGCCGAGCCCGATCGCGACCGATGCTGCCTCTCGGTGGTAGGCATTCTGCTCAGCTGCGTTGAGCGGCGCCACGAACCGGTGGTGCATCCGCAGGGCGGTGTCGACCAAGGTGGCGTGGACCCATAGCAGGAGGTCAGGGTCGAGCGCCCGGTATGGTGTCCCCGTTTCCGGAACCACTCCTCGGACCACGGCATGGATGGCGTTGATTCGACCAATGGCGCGCTCCGCGGTGGGCCGGTCGCCGAAGACGATGGCCCAGCTCGCGCCCAGGGTCCGGCGCAGCCGGGCGAACGGATCGGTCCGGAAGTCGGAGTGGGCATCGACCGCGGCAGCAACGGCCGGATGCGCAATCTGCATGAGCAGCGCGCAGGTGCCACCGGCCAGGACGACCGCCTCGCGATCCACCCGCCACGATACCGAACCGCGGTCGAACAGCCCGTCGGGCGGCGGGTGGTGGGCGGTGTCAGCCGCCATCGGTCCAGTCAGGTCAGCCGGGGAGGACGGTGATCGTGTCGCCGACACGAATGACACCTCCGGACACCACGTCCGCCCGCAGGCCACCGCGCCCTGACAGTCCGGCGCGGACCCCCGGATAGGTCAGCGACTCGAGGTGGTTACAGGGGGCGCACTCCTTGACTCCGATGCAGACCGCCTCCCCGACCTGGAACCGCCGACCCACGAGGGCCGGCACGTTCACGCCGCGGGTCAGGATGTTGCGTCGGGTCTGGTGGGGCGTCAGCTGGATGCCGGTCTCGCCGACCATGGCCTCCACGCCCTCGGCCGCGATCAAGGTCACGTGGCTGCCCGGAATCCCGAGGCCCGCCATGCGGTCTCCGACCAGGCCGTGGCCCGCCACCAGCTCGGCGGTTTCGACCACCCGCATCGGCTCGCCGCGCTCCCCGTGAAGATGGATGCCTTCCACCCTGCCCAGACCGCTCCCCGTCATCGCGGCCGCCTCAGCGCCAGGACGCGCGTGGCGACGCGGACGGGAGGGCGCGGAAGAGGAATCCGGCGACCACGCCAGCGGCGAACCCACCGATGTGTGCCAGGTACGCCACACCCCCCACCGTTTCCGAGCTGATCACGGCGGCGCCGAACCCGCTGATCAGCTGGAAGACGATCCACAGGCCGATCGCGGCCAGGGCCGGCACCTGGGTCACGAAGCGGAAGATGAAGACCGTCACGCGGTTGCGCGGGAACAGCACGAGGTAGGCACCCAGGATCCCGGAGATGGCACCCGAAGCTCCCAAGGTGGGAATGGGCGAGCTGGGTTCGCTCCAGATCTGGGCCAGGCTGCCGACCAGGCCGGTGCCCAGGTACACGGTGACGAACAGGATGGCGCCGGCGCGGTGCTCGACGTTGTCACCGAAGACCCACAGGAACAGCATGTTGCCCGCCAGGTGCAGCCAACCGGCGTGCATGAACATGCTCGTCAGCAGCGTGAGCTGGATCGGGAACGGCCCTGGCGCCTGGGGCACCAGGTACGCCTGACCGGCGACCGTGATGGGGATCGCCTCGACGAGATCGGCGCCGGTGGTGATCTCGAGTGGCACCGCACTGAAGCCGGTGGTGAACGCGTTCTCCGCTCCCAGGCCCTGGAGGAGGACGAAAACCGCGACGTTGATGCCGATCAGAGTGACGGTGACCCAGGCCAGCCCGTGGCCCGGCTCGTTCTCGTCGCCGATCGGAAACATCGGTCCTGCGCCGGATGGGCGAGGTCAGACCCAGGGCAGCTGGACGGGGATCAGCACGTTCAGGAGCAGGCCCAGGATCAGGGTCGCACCCGCGCGACGGGTGTGAACGAAGGCTCCGCCCACGAACCACAGGGGCCAGCCGACGTAGCTGTGGGGCGGCGTTTCGGGTCGGGGGGCAGAGAACTGGCGCAGAACCTGGACCAGGCGCGGGATTGCGAGCACCACCAGCAGGACCCATGGACCGATCAATCCGACCAGCGCCGAGCCGATGACGATGGGGTAGAAGGCGATCATCAGCCCCGAGGCCACCAGGCGGGCATTGCGCTCACCGAGGATGACCGGGAGGGTCCGGATCCCGCGCTCCGCGTCTGGACCGATCTTGTCGATGTGCTTCCCGAACAGGACGGTGGTGACCAGGATGGCGTATGGCAGCGACGCCACCCAGACCCAGCCCGGAATGGTCCCGGTGGCCACGAAGTAGGTGCCGCCGATCATGAGCGGGCCCCAGGTCAGGAACACGCCCGGTTCGCCGAGGCCGCGCTTCTTGAGGCTGATGGGCGGGGCCACGTAGAAGACGCTGATGAACAAGCCAGCCAGGGCGAACACGGCCACCAGAGGCCCGCGAGCCCACATCAGGACCAGCAGGATGGCCAGGTCGATGGCGTTGGCGACCAGGATCGCGTTTCGGAGCTGGCCCTTAGTCAGCCACCCGGAGAGCACGGGGTGTGGCGCGTACAGGGCCCTCACATACTCGTCGGTGTCGATCCCGACTTCCATGTCGAAGTAGTCATTGATCATGTTGTTGGCAGCGTGGGCGACCACCAGGCCCACGATGGCCAGGGCCAGATACCCGTAGTGCACGGCAGCGGGGTCGGCGCCGACCGCCAGCAGGCCGCCGATCAAGCCCGAGGTCACGGTCATGCTGAACACCGCGGCCCGGGTCACGACCAACCACTTGGTCAGCCCGTCCATCTCGACGCCGGGAGGCGGGTTGGCGGTGGCCAGAGCGTACCGCCAGTTGGAGACGCGCTGACCGATGGTCACAGACCGATTCTATCCCCGACCGACCGACAGGTCCGGTTGCGAAATTAGAGGGGCTCGAAGCGAGCCGTGAAGTGGCGTAGCACTCGTGGCTGATCGACGATCCGCAAGCCGCGCAGCTCGCCGGCTCGCTCGGCCACCCAGCGTGCGACCTCGATCACGTAGTCGACGTGGCTCTGGGTGTAGACCCGACGCGGAATGGCCAGGCGGACCAGCTCCATGCGCGCCGGCTCTTCCGTCCCGTCGGGGTGGAGGCCGAACATTACGCTGCCGATCTCGCAGCCTCGAATCCCGCCCTCGCGGTAGAGCGCCACGGCCAGCGATTGGCCGGGGTACTCGAGCGGCGGAACGTGGGGCAGGAGGGCGGCGGCGTCCAGGTACACCGCATGCCCGCCGATGGGTTGGACACAGGGGATGCCGGCGGCCGTGACGCCCTCACCCAGGTACTGGGTGGAGCGGATGCGGTAGCGGAGGTAGTCCTCGTCGACGACCTCGCGCAGGCCGGCAGCGATGGAGTCCAGGTCCCGTCCGGCCAGACCGCCGTAGGTGGGGAAGCCCTCGGTCAGGATCAGCAGGTTGCGCGCCTGCTCGGCCCAGTCGTCGTTGTTCATGGCCAGCCAGCCGCCCATGTTGGCGAGGCCGTCCTTCTTGGCCGACATCGTCATCCCATCGGCCAGTGACGCCATCTCCCGAACGATGTCCGGGATGGGCGTCTCTTGGTAGCCCGCCTCCCGAGTCCGGATGAACCACGCGTTCTCAGAGAAGCGACAGGCGTCGAGGAAGAGCGGCAGGTCGTATCGGTCGCACACCTCGCGCACGGCCCGCAGGTTGGCCATCGACACCGGCTGTCCGCCACCGGAGTTGTTGGTGACCGTCACGAACACGACCGGGATGGCGTCGCGGCCACGCTCGCGGATCAGGGCATCCAGGGCCTCGGTGTCCATGTTGCCCTTGAACGGGTGGATGGTCGCCGGATGCCGTCCCTCGGGGATGGGCAGATCCATCGCCTCGGCGCCGGTGAACTCGACGTTGGCGCGGGTGGTGTCGAAGTGGGTGTTGTTGGGGACGACCTTGCCGGGTCCCGCCACCACGCTTAACAGGATCTTCTCGGCTGCCCGACCCTGGTGGGTGGGGATGACGTGGCGGAACGCGAACAGCTCCTGAACGGCCTCCAGGAACCGATACCAGCTGGGGCTGCCGGCGTACGACTCGTCGCCGCGCTGGATGCCGGCCCATTGCTCGGCGCTCATGGCGCCGGTGCCCGAATCGGTCAGGAAGTCGATCAGGACGTCGTCGGCATGAAGGTTGAACAGGTTGTAGCCAGCCGCCTCGAGAGCGGCCTGGCGGTGCTCAACGGTGGTCAGCCGGACCGGTTCGACGCTCTTGATCCGGAATGGCTCGATGATCGTGCGCCAGCGCTCCACCCGGTCAGGATAGGCGCTCCACTAGCCGAGCAGCGCGACGAAGATCGTGACCAGGTAGGCGACCAGTAGCAGCCCGCCGACCGCCAGGTGGAGCTTGATGTTGGTGCCCATCACGGCCATCAGGGTGTACGGGCTGTTGTAATGGAGCCCGATTCCTGAATGGACGCGCAGCGCCAGCGGGATGGCCGCGAGTGCGATGAGGGTCGGCCACGGCAGGAGCCCGCCGACCGCTCCAGCCGCGATGACCGCGAAAGCGGCCAGCGCCGCGACCAAGTAGCCCTGGCGCACCGTCTTCGGCCCCAGGCGCGCCGGTAGCGTCCACTTGCCCACCGACGCATCTCCGAGGCGGTCGGGGACCTCGTTCACGTACAGGATGAGCGCCACCAGGAGCCCCAACGGGACCGATACGACCGCGGCCTCCCAACTGAGGCGGCCGACCTGCACGACATAGGCACCGAGCAGCAGGATCGGGCCGAAGGCGATGGCGATGGCGAGCTCGCCGAGCCCTCGGTAGACGAGCTTGATCGGCGGCGCCGTGTACACGATCCCGATCAGGATGCCGGCCACTCCGATCCAGAGCAGGGTGAGCGAGCCGGTCACCCAGACCAGGAGAAGGCCGATGGCCGCGGCGGCGGCGAAGAACGCGGCGGCCAGCACCGAAAGCTGGCGAATCGTGACGAGGTCGTAAATGACCACGCGCGAGCCGCCCGAGAACTGCGTGGGGTTGACGTTGGCTTCGTCCGCCCCGGAGAGGGTGTCGAAGATGTCGTTGGTGACGTTGGCGGCCAGGTGTGCCAGCGACGCGCCGATGAGCGTGAGGAGCGCGGTCCACCAGGTGAAGAAGCCGTGGCTGGCCGCGATGGCGATCCCCAGCAGCACCGGCACGGCCGTGGCCGACAGGAATGGCAGGCGCGTGGTGCGCAGCGCCAGCCAGAACGGGCTCAGGCGGGGGCGGATGACGCGGCCGCGCTCCGCGGAGAGCCGCGCCAGGTAGTGCCGCGACTGGGGCACCGAGCGCTCCGAGTACTCGAAGAACGGGACCTCGGCCTCGTCCCAGCCCCACGCACGGAAGGGGCTGAAGGTCACGCGACCGCCGATGGGGGCCCCGACGGTGCCCCACAGCTCGAGGTAGCGGCGCTCGTCGTAGCCCTCCCCCGGCTTGGGACGGATGTGGCTGCCGATCAGGTTCACCTCCCGATCGGTCGGAATGGCCAGCCCATCGCCGGCGGGAGCCCGTAGGCGGACCACGCCGCCATCGGTATCGGTCTCGAACTCGGTCACCACGCTGAGCGGGTAGCCGGTGTCGTCGATCCAGCTCACCACCACGAAGGGATAGCCGGCCAGCCGCTCGAAGTCGGTTGCCGCCGGCGGGTGGGCCCGCACGCTCCCACCGCGGACCGTCGCACCGGTCATCAGGCGGCCTCCGCCGGGGGCGCGAGGCTGACCTGCGGCGCACGGCTGGTGTCGCCGTCGACCCAGTAGAGGCATCGCTCGGGTGTGATTTCGATCACGGAGCGTTCGAAGAAGAGCGGCAGCGCGACGCGCATCTTCAGGAACGAGTCGATCACCGGCTCCTTCCGGCGCCAGAGGCCAAGGATGAGCCCCTCCCACTGGCTGTGCGGGTCGTCCTCGATAATCCGCGCCGTCCCCTGGATCGTGGCCCGATCGGGGTTGCCCTTCATGGCCACCGGGTCACTCAACGCCACGGCTACCTTCGGGTTGCGTTTGATGTGCTCCAGCTTCTTGCTGAAGAGGGTGGACGAGTGCATGTAGAGTCGCTCGCCGTCATAGAGGGGGATGAGCGGGTGCGTGATCGGCCGTCTGTTGGGACCGACCACCGTCAACTCCCCGACCAGTGCCACCTCGAGCAGGCGCTCGACTGGCTCAGGCAACCATCCCATCGGGCTTCTCCATCGGTGCGGACATGGTCACGCCATCGGTAAGGATAGGCGCTGGACCGATGTGGGGGCTGCCGCCGTCAGCCCCGGGCTGATGATCCCGTCCGTGTCGATCTTCCGGATCTCTTTCCTGCTCGTCGGGTGGGGCATCATGCAGGCACACGATTCGGACGGATGAGGAGGGACGCGATGAACGACTGGAAAGTGCTGGGCGGTACCCTGATCTCAGCACCGGCGGTCACCACCTGGACCCAGGGTGAGATGCAGGTCTTCAGCATCGGTCCCGAAGGCGACCTGTCGAGCCTGTACTGGGACGGGCGCGCCTGGCATCCATGGCACAGCCACGGGGGCGACTTCATCGGTTCGCCGGCGGCGTGCTCCTGGGGGGCCGAGCGGATCGACGTGTTCGCCCGCGCTCCGGACGGCACCTTGATGCACCAGTGGTACGAGCCAGCGGGCTGGACGGAGTGGGAGTCGCTGGGGGTTCAGCTGAGCGGAGATCCGGCCGCCTGTTCGTGGGGACCAAACCGGATCGATGTGTTTGCCCGTGACGCGGACGGAGGCCTCGTTCACGCCACGTGGGACGGGTCGACCTGGTCGTTCGCCCAGTAGGCGAGCCGGGAGCTGACCATCGACCGTCTGAGGGCGCTCATCGGCTTCGCGCCGGTGGCCATCGAGCGCTGGGTTCGAGCAGCGATCGGGCCGCTGCGCGTGGACATTGGCCCCTGGGTCACGTTGGGGGCGCTGGCCCTGGCCATGGCGCCCCTGCTGTGGGTGGGCGCTGAGAAGGAGATCGTCCCGGCCACCTCGGTCGAGATGGTCGACCGCTTCGTGCCAACCACTGTGACCTACGTCAGCCTGCCGGGGCTGGCGATGAACGTCGGGTTGCCGGCCCCCGGATCGGGAAGCGCACCGCCGTACGGATTGCTGGTGCGGGACACGGCGGGCGCGAGCGCGTTCACCATCGTGACCTCCGATGTCGCCCCCGAGCGCCTCGAGGCGCGGTGGGTGGTTGGTCGGGTCACGATGCGACCCATCGCCGCCGCGGCGACCTCAGCCCTGGACGCCCGGGGCGAAGCCACGGCTGGGCTGAACGGGACGTTGCTGATCGAGGTCACCCCGCAAGAGGACGAGCCGATTACCGATGTCCAGGCCGTCGCCGATCTGGCGGGCATGACCGACGGGACCCTCGTCCGCATCCCGCTGCGATTCGCCGGGGAGTCCATGCCCACCTGCGTCCTGGCCGTCGAGGGTTGTCGGGCCCGCCTCCTGGCCACGGGGGACGGCGTCTTCGTGCATCTGGCGCACGGGATCCCGGACCTGGAACCCATCCTGGTGCAGACGGCCTACCCGTCATCGGTGGTACCCGGCCGCTGGACCGGGCCGCAGATCCGCAACGGCCCCGACCTCCAGGCCTTCACATCCACGCTACCGGTCCAGGCCCTCGCCGGATCGGGCCGGATCCTGGTGCTGGCCTCGATCGTCGACGAACCGGGCCTCGTCCGCGACCGGCTGTGGCTCGGCCCAGCGCTGTTGGCCCTGCTGGCAGGCGTCCTGTGGCTGGGCCGGCGAACGGGCTATCCGTTCTTCCGACCCATCGTGGAGGGCTCCCGTCGGTGGGGATCCGCGTTCGCAGGGCGAGAAGCCGAGATACCGCCGCTCCCGGCGCAGGGCATCCAGGTTCGGGTCAGTGGCCATGCCACGACCGTGGACGGGCGTCGAGTCCACCTGGACGAGGCGCGCGCGGTGCTCTTGCCGTCCAGCTCGCGCCCGGACGGAAACCGCGCCACGGCGGCCCTGAGCCTGCCCGGCGGCGGCGAGGTTGCCCTGGCGGCGTACGACATCGGGGCGCTGGGAAGCGTTGAACGGGGCGAGGTCGTCCGCGTCGGCGACGTGCGACCGGCCCTGTGGGCGCACTGGTTCGGCACGGACCTGCGGCTGACGTTTGAATCGGCGGCCGAACGCGACCTGGCGGCGATCATCGCCAGAACGGGCGGCCCGCGGCTAGGATCCGACCGATGAGCACCGAACCCCCAAGCGCCGCCTCGGACACGGCAGACCTCCACGCGAACCGGCGGGCTCTGGCCCTCATGCCGGATGGCGCGGTCCGCGAGCTGGTGGGGGCCGATCTGGACGACATCGACAGGATCCGAAAGACGCGGCACGCCCTGGTTTGGCTCGACATGGCCGATCCAACCGCCGCCGACCTGGCCCTCCTGGATCGTGAGATCGACCTCCACCCATTGGCCATGGAGGACATTCGTAAACGGAGGCAGCGGCCGAAGGCCGACGTCTACCCCGACCAGACGATGGTCGTCGCGTACGCGGTGACGACCACGCCGCACGCGGAACGGGCATTCTCCCTGGACGAGCTGCACCTGTTCGCCGGCGATCGCTACATCGTCAGCGTCCATTGGGGCGAATCGCCCACCATCGAGTCGGTCCGCGGGCGCTTCCGCCAGCGTGCGGAAACGCTGGGGGCGTCGGCCGGGTGGCTGCTCTACGCGCTGCTGGATGCCGTGGTCGATGGCTACTTCCCCGTCCTGGACCTGATGGCGGAGCAGATCGACGACCTGGAGGACCGCATCATCGGCGCGAAGGGCGGAACGACGGCGCTGCGCGAGGTCCTCGTCATCAAGCGCGAGCTGCTCGAGCTGCGACGGGTGCTGGGACCGATGCGTGACGTCGCCAACGCCATGCTCCGCCGCGACAACGACCTGATCGAGGAAAAGGCGCTCCCGTACTACCAGGATCTGTACGACCACCTGGTCCGGGTCCTCGATCAGGTCGACCTGTATCGCGACCTGGTGGCATCCACCCTCGAGGCCAACCTGGCGGTGACGAGCAACTCGCTGAACGCGATCATGAAGCGGCTGACCGCTTTCACCGTGCTGCTCATGGTGCCGACACTTATCGCTGGCATCTACGGCATGAACTTCCGCTTCATGCCCGAGCTCGGCCAGCAATGGGGCTACCCAGCCGCGCTCCTGGTCATGGTCGTGTTGGTCGTCATGGTCGGCATGTTCTTCCGGCGCAAGGGCTGGTTCTGAGGGGAGGCCTAGGCGGCGTCCGCCTTAGCGCGTGTCCAGGGTCGCATTGCGGTAGGCGCTTCGCTCCAGCCAGCGGAATAGGAAGAACGCGGCCACCGCGTAGCACAGCCCGATGAACGCCTCGGTCGCGATCAGGCCGCCGACCTCCGCCAGCCCCGCGCCATCAATCGCCTGGCGGACTGCCTCCAGCCCGTGGGTGAACGGCAGCACCTGGCTGACGACCTGCATCCACTCCGGGAGCGCCGACAACGGGATGTTCACGCCGCAGAACAAGAGGAACAGGAACACCAGCAGGTTGGCCCCGAACAGCCCGTCACGGAGGCGGAGCGACAGCCCGCCCTGGACCGCCCCAATCGCCGAGCAGCTGAACGCGGTCACCACCATGGCCAGCACGATGATGCCGAGGGTGGCCGCATCGAAGCGGACACCGAGCACCACCCAGCTGAGGGCGAACCCGTAGGCGCTGACCAGCAGGCCGTTCACGATGAACGGGATGAACCGTCCGCCGAACAGGGCGGCGCGGTTGGCCGGGCTGGCCAGGATGGCAGGCAGAGTTCCGAACCAGCGCTCGTTGGCCACCGCCATGGTCATCCCGTAGATGCCGGCCATGGAGCACACCTGGACCGCATTGCCGATGGCGAAGAACGCCGGGTCCATCCCGGTCGCGTAGCTGCCCAACGCGGCGAAGAACAGGATCTGGAAGGTGGGGGCCCCGAGCAGGGTCGGGATGTAGATCGAGGGCCGCGCCCAGTTGAACAGCGCTGCGTAGCTGATTCGACCGCCGTGCCAGAACACACGCCAGTTGGCCCGCAGCGAGCCAGGATGGGAGGGGACGCCGGGAGCGGGCAGGACAGCGACACTCATCGGTAAGGGCTCATCGGTCAGGCCAGCGACAGGGTGGCGTCGCGCCGCGCCTTGTCCATGACGAACACCAGGATCCGGCGCGCCAGCACGTAGTAGACGACCGCCAGCACCAGGTTCATGCCGATCGCCAGCCACGGCGGCTCGGCACCCATGGCGGCACCCCGGATCGCCTCCATGCCCCAGGTCGGGACCAGAACCCAGCTGATGGGGCCCAGCCAGCCAGGCAGCAGGGCCAGCGGGACGATCATCCCGGTCGCAATCCAGACCGGGTACTCGAGCAGGTTGCTCAGCGCATTGGCGTGGCGGTACAGGACGAACGTAGTCGCCAGCAGCATGCCCATCACGCCCAGCCCCAGCACCGCGACCAGCAGGGCGAGAGGCAGCATGAGCGGGTAGTTGGCCTCTAACGGCATTCCGAACAGGAGCACGCCCCAGGCCAGGGTGGCGATCATCGAGTAGAAGCCGAACGTCGCGGTGCCCAGGGTTTGTCCCAGCAGGGTCAGGTCGTAGCGCCGCGGCGCGCCGACCAGGAGCTCGAGGGTTCCTTCCCAGCGCTGCCAGGCGATGGCCCCGCCGCCGCCGAACAACGTCGTCGACCACACGCCCATCATCCCGGTCCCCAGCGCGGCGAAGAGGAGGGTCTGTTCCCCCGCCGCGTCGCCCCCGATCCGGAACAGGAAGAACGCGATGCTGGCGAAAATGATGGGCTGGACGACCGCCGTCAGGATGAAGAAGTCGGAGATCAGGAAGATCTTCATCGTGAACAGCCAGACCCGGGTCACCACCCGCAGGTCGGCCCGGACCGATGCCAGCGCCGATGCCGTCACGCCACCGCCGCCGCCCGGGCGGCATCGCCGTCGGCCTCGCCGGTCGTCGCGATGAGGTGCACGTACGCGTCCTCGAGCGTGGGCTCCCGAGCCGCGATCTTGCCGATCCGGGTGTCGCCCAGGTGCTGGATCAGGCGCTGGGTGATCTCCGTCCCGCGCTCCGACTGGATGAGCAGGATCTGGGACTGCTCCTGGTCCTCGGCGTTGACGGCAATGACGTCCGGATCGGCTCGCAGCCGTTCAACCGCATCTGGCGTGACCCCATAGGTCTCGATCTCGACGATCGTCCGATTGGCGATGACCGACTTCAGGTCGGCCGCCGTGCCCGCAGCGACGATCCGTCCGCCATTGATGACCGCGATCCGGTCGCAGAGCGCATCGGCCTCGAACATGTAGTGGGTGGTCATCAGCACGGTCTTGCCCGCTTCCACCAGGGCTGCGATGGTGCGGCGCAACTCGCGCGCCCCCACCGGGTCCAGCCCAAGCGAAGGCTCGTCCAGGAACAGCACCGGCGGATCGTGGAGCAGGCCGCGGGCGATGTGCAGCCGCTGGCGCATGCCGCGGGAGTAGCCCTCTACCTTTTCGCGTTCGCGCCCGGTGAGCCCCACCAGCTCGAGAAGGGCCTCGATTCGAGGGCGCTGGGCGGCCGGCTCGACGCCGTACAGCTCGGCGAAGAAGCGGAGGTTGTCGAGCCCGCTGATGCGGTCGTACAGGCCCCGCTCTCCCCCGAAGACGTAGCCGATCCGCTTCCGCACCTCGGTCGTGTTGCGCACCACGTCGAAGCCCATTACGCGCGCTGCTCCCGAGGTCGGCAGGAGCAGCGTGATCAGCATCTTGATGGTCGTCGTCTTGCCTGCCCCATTCGGGCCCAGCAGTCCGAACAGCTCGCCGGCTCGCACCTCGAAGCTGATCCCACGCACCGCCTCGACTTCGATCGAGCGGCGCCGAATGACGCCCAGGTGGGTCCGATACGTGCGGACCAGGTCCAGGGCCTCGATGGCGGGGGTGTCGGGCGATGACGGTGTTGACGCGGTCGTCACGGGATGGCCGAGAGTAGCCGAATCACGAGCCGGGCGGCGACGAGGGCCGAGTAGCCGGACGGGTCGCGTTCGGGGACCAGCTCGGTGAATGCGGCACCCACCACGTGGCAGCGGGTTGCGGCGCCGGACACGAGGTCGCCGGCCTCGTCCCAGGACAGGCCGCCGGGGGCGGGAGCGCTGACCGCGGGGCACAGGCTCGGATCGAGTCCGTCGAGGTCGAAGGCCAGGAAGACGGCGGCTCCCTCGGGGAGCTGCTCGAGGACCCATCCCACGCCCCGCTCCCGCAGCTCGCGGGCCGTGACCAGCAGTCCGCCCGCGGCCCGGGCATCCGCGAGGTCGGTGGGACGGGCGCTGCCGACGCCCCGCAGGCCCACCTGGACCACGCGAGTCACGTGCTTCATCTCGCTCGCCCGGCGCATGGGCGACGAGTAGCCCTCGGTCACGCCCGCCACTTCGTTGCGAAAGTCGAGGTGGGCGTCGACCTGGAGGACGATCATCGGCTCCTGCCCTGCGTAGGCGCGGATGACGGGGATGGGGATGGAATCGTCGCCACCCAGGACGATCGGGATCGCGCCCCGCTCGAGAAGCGTACGGATGGCGGCCTCCGCCCGGCCCGCATTGCCGGGCCCGTCAGCGGGATCGCCGGGAACGTCACCGCAGTCGACAATCCGGCCCGCGTTGGGAAGCATGGTCTGGCCAGTGTCGAAGTCGTGATGACCGATGAACCCGGCCAGCCGGGCCGACCGGTGGCGGATGGTGCGGGGTGCGTCGGCACAGCCTGCCGTCTGGCCGCGGTTCGGGTACGGGACGCCATGCGGTATGCCGAGCACCGCCACACCGCCCTGGACCGCCGTTGGCTCGAGAGCGGGAAGGCCGAGGAACGTGGCAAATGATGCAGCGCCGACCATGAAAGGAAGCATAGGGGAGGGGCATCGCTACAATTCGTGGTGGATCAGCGAGAGGAGAGCGGATGACCGAGTTGCTGGCCCTGGCCGGCTTTGGCTTCGTGCTCGGGATGCGCCACGCCACCGACGCCGATCACGTCATCGCCGTGACGACCATCCTGTCCCGCTCCCGGCGGTTCGCGCATTCCACCCTCATCGGCGCCCTGTGGGGCCTGGGGCACACGATCACGGTGCTGGCGGTTGGGACGGTCATCATCGTGTTCGGGGTCGTCATCCCGCCAGCCATGGGCCTGGCCATGGAGCTGGCGGTCGCGGTCATGCTCATCCTGCTCGGGGTGCTCAGCCTGACCGGCGCGCTGCGTGCCGTCACCGAGCGGCTGACCCCACCCGCGCCGCTACACGGACATGACCATGAGCACCTCCATGCCCACGGCGACGACGGGCCCCATCCCCATGAGCACGCCCACCTCCACGGCCACGGAACCGACGCCGCCCTGGCCGGGCTGCGCGACCTGCGCGACACGTTCGGGTGGTACCAGCTCGGGCGCCCGGTGGTGGTGGGCCTGGTCCACGGCCTGGCGGGCAGCGCGGCGGTCGCGTTGCTGGTGCTGGCCACCATAGGCGACCAGGGCCAGGCGCTCGTGTACCTGGTCATCTTCTGTGCCGGGGTGGCAGCCGGGATGGCGGCCCTGACCACGGTCATCGGGCTGCCGTTCCTGGTCAGCCGGGCGCGGTCGGAGCGGATCAACCGATTGCTGACGCTGGGCACGGGGGTCCTGTCGATCGCGTTCGGCCTGTACCTGGCCTACCAGATCGGCTTCGTGGACGGTCTATTTACCGGCGACTACCAGTGGGAGCCGATGTAGCGAAAGCAGAAAACCCGCGCGCCACACCTGGCGTTCGACGCAAGATTCGCGGCGCATGCCCGCTTTGGAGTCGCCTGATGGACTGGTACCCGTGGATCGTCACCCTGCACGTGGCGGGGGCGTTCCTGTTCGTGTTCGGCCACGGCGCATCAGCGTTCGCGGCGGTCCGCCTCCGCCGTGAGCGCGATCCAAACCGGATCGCGGCCATGCTCGAGGTTTCGGCCACGAGCATGTGGACCATGGGCATCGGCTGGATCGTGCTCCTGGCGGCCGGGATTCTGGCCACCTTCATGGCCGGCCTTTGGGGGAAGGTGTGGATCTGGGCGTCCCTCGTCATCTTCATCGCCCTGACCGGATACATGACGCCGCGGGCGGGGGCGTGGACCCGCGAGGTGCGTCACGCGATCGGGGTCAAGGCGCCGTTCAGTGATCCGAAGGACGCCCCTGATCCTGAGCCGGCGTCCCCCGAAGAGCTGGACCGAATCCTCCGCTCACCGCGCATGTTCGAGGTCACCGCGGTGGGCGGCATCGGCCTGACCGCCATCATCGTCCTGATGGTCCTGAAGCCGTTCTAAGAGGAGACATTCCGTGAGTCATCACGATAACCGGGCCATCCTGGAGCGAACGATGAACGCCATGTTCGGCGGCGACTACGAGACGGCGGCGGAGGCAATGGCGGAGGACGCCGTCGTGGAGTGGCCGCAGTCCGGTGAGCGCATTGTCGGCCGTCAGGCGTGCCTGATGGTCTACAAGAACTACCCCGGTGGGTCGCCGGCCTACCAGCTGCGACGGATCAGCGGCGGGGATGACCTGTTCGTGGTCGAAGCCGTCGCCGATTACAGCGGCGAGAAGTCGTACGCCACCAGCATCGTCGAGTTCCGCGACGGGAAGATCGTCAAGCAGACCGACTACTGGTCGAGTCCGTTTGAGGCCCCGGGCTGGCGCGCGCAATGGGTCGAGCACATGGAGCGGGTCTGATCGTGACCGGCTGGTTCCGGTACGCGTACATCGGGTCGCTGGTCCTTTTCCTGGCTGGCCTTGTCTTCCAGGTATATCTCGTCGGACAGAGCCTGTTCGTTGACCCGCGGGATTGGGCCGCGCACTCGTCATGGGGTTGGACGGTAGCGCACGGGGTGCCATTGCTGATACTCATCAGCGCGGCATTCAGTCGGCTTGGCCGCCGGCGGTGGTACGTCCTCGCCGCATTGCTTATCTCGACTGGCATCCACCCCTTCCTCGCCGGATTTCGCGAGAGCAACCCATCGGTCGCGGTCCTACATCCGATAAACGCCGTTCTGATGGTCGCGCTGACGGTGTGGCTCCTCCAGGATGCGTGGACCTTGGTACGCGTCGGGACGCCCGCGGCGCCGAGCGCGCCGCCGACCTAGAAGCCGCCAGCGATCCAGGAGGTGACCTCCAGCCCGGGCACCTCGTTCTAAACGAACCTGAGGTCACCTGCTTCCGAGGGCTCGACCGGTCGGTCGCACGTCGAGCAGTACCAGCGCGCCTCAACCGGCGTCCCGCACGCGGCGTGCCGAACCGGCTCCGCGTCCGGCGCGCTGCGGGACCCCCAGTCCGCGAGCAGCCGCAGGGCTCCCGCCAGCTCGAGCCCTTCGGCCGTCAGCTCATACGTGGCTCGGGGCGGCCGATCCTCGTACTGGCGCGACCTCAGGACCCGTTCCGACTCGAGGCGACGAAGGCGATCGGTCAGGATGTTGGGCGCGATGCCGTCCAGTACTGCCGCCAGCTCGGTGAACCGTCGCGGGCCGTCAAGGAGGGCCTCGATGAGGAGCAGGCTCCAGCGATCACCGACCCGCTCCAGGGCAGCGGCGAGCGGCGTATCGGCCATGGAGCGGATTATCGGCGAGCGTGCAGTTGCGTTCACATGGACATACTAGTAACTTGCAGATTGCAAGTCACTACGAAGGACCCATCAGGATGAACGCACTGGCAGAGCTCGGAAAGGCAGTCAACGAAGTCGGCGACCGTGTCGCCGCATCCACGGTCGGGATTGGCAACCGCTGGCGCGGAGGTTCCGGCGTGATCATCGGCAAAAACCAGGTGCTGACCAGCGCGCACAACCTCCATGGCGACGAGCCGGAGGTGTACTTCGCCGATGGGCGTCAAGCGCGCGCCCAGGTTATAGGCGTGGATCAGGACGCGGACCTCGCGGTGCTCGAAGTGGACACCGCCGACGCGCTGCCCATCGCCTGGGGCGACGGCGCGGAGCTCCAGATCGGTACGCCGGTCATCGCATTGGCCAACCCATCGGGCGGCGGCCGTCGGCTCACGCTGGGCTTCATCTCGAGCCTTGATCAGGCATTCCGCGGTCCGCGGGGCCGCGAGATGGGGCAGTTGATCGAGCACACCGCTCCGCTCATGCCGGGGTCGAGCGGCGGTCCGATCGTCGACGCCGATGGGCGCGTGCTGGGCATCAACACCATCCGAATGGGAGGCGGCTTCTACGGGGCCATCGCAGCCGACACGGCCTTCCAGGAACGGATCCAAGGAATCGGGCGCGGGGAAGTCCGCAGCCACCGCCGGATCGGGATCGGCATCGCCCCTCCCTTCGTGGCGCGGCGCCTGCGGCGGGCAGTGGGCCTGCCGGCGCGGGACGGGCTGCTGGTCCGCGACGTCGAGGACGGGTCGCCGGCAGCGACAGCCGGCATCCTGGAAGGCGACCTGATCGTCGACGTCGGCGGCCGCCCCATCCGGGACGTGAATGACATGTTCGAGGCCATCGAGTCGGCAGCGGAGGGCTCCGTTCCGCTGACCCTCGTCCGCGGCATCGAGGAACGGACCGTGGAGGTCACCCCCACGGCTTAGACTCGGGCCGTGATCAGCTCGGTCCGGGTCATCGGCAGCGGCCGGGCCGGTTCGGCCCTGGCCGGCCGGCTGCGAGCGACTGGTCTGGCGGTGACCACCGGCCGCGAAACCAAGGCCGACGCGGATCTGATCCTGCTGGCCGTGCCGGACGCCGCGATTGCCGAGGTCGCGCGCGGAGTGCCAATTGGGCCGTGGGTTGGGCACGTTTCAGGAGCCACCTCGGTGACCGCCCTGGCACCACATGAACGCCGATTCAGCCTCCATCCCCTGCAGACCCTGACCCTGGACCGAGGACCGGAACAGCTCGACGGAGCGTGGGCGGCGCTGACCTTTGAGACCGATGAGGCCGGCCAGGTGGCGCACTGGCTGGCTGAGCAGCTCGGCCTGCAGGCCTTCGTGCTCGCCGATGCCGACAAGCCCCTGTATCACGCCGGGGCCGCCATCGCGTCGAACTTCCTGGTCACCCTGTACCGGGTGGCCGCGCGGCTGCTGGTGGAAAGCGGCGCCCCACCCGAGGCGCTCGTCCCGCTCATGCGCCGCGTGATCGAGAACGGGTTCCAGCTCACTGGTCCCATCGCCCGCGGGGACTGGGCCACGGTGGATGCCCACCTGGCCGCCATCGGTGAGCGCGCCGCGGACGTCGGGCCGGTGTACCGGGCGCTGGCCGAGGCGACCCGGGCAATGGCCACCGACCGGGCCGATCGAGCCACCGACCAATCGAGCTCATGAACCTGGCCCGCACCATCGCCGAGCTGGAAGCCGCGCTGGCCGGCCTCGCGGACCGCACGGATGCCGGGCTGGTGCCCACCATGGGCGCCTACCACGATGGGCACCGGTCGCTGTTCACCGCCGCCCGCGGAGAGTGCCGCAGCGTGGTGGTGTCGCTGTTCGTCAACCCCGCTCAGTTCGGCCCCGGCGAGGACCTCGAGACCTACCCACGAGACGAGGCGCGCGATGCGGCCGTTGCCGAAGCAGCCGGGGTCGACGTGCTGTTCGTCCCCGGACCCGACCAGATCTACCCGCCCGGCTTCGACACCTGGGTCGATCCGGGAGCCCTCGGCTCGATCCTCGAGGGCGCGGTGCGGCCCGGGCACTTTCGGGGAGTGGCGACGGTGTGCCTCAAGCTGTTCCACCTGGTCCGCCCTCGCCGGGCGTACTTCGGGCGCAAGGACGCGCAACAGGTGGCCGTCATCCGGGCCCTGCTCCGCGATCTCGACCTCGCGCCCCAGATCGAGCTCCGAGTCCTCCCCACCGTGCGTGACGAGGACGGGCTGGCCCTCTCGTCGCGGAGTGCCTACCTCTCCCCGGAGGAGCGGCAACAGGCCCTGGCCCTGCCCCGCGCGCTCCAGGTCGGGCTCGCCGCGCATCGGTCCGGCGGCGACGCGGCCGGCGAGGCAAGGGCCGTGCTCGAGGCGGCGCCAGGCCTGGCGCTCGACTACGTGGCCGTTGCCGACCTCGACGGACCCACCCTGGCGGCCGCGGTCCGGATCGGTACCACGAGGTTGATAGACAACGTCCTGCTGAGCGGCCAAGATGCCGGCTGAGGTGATCCACCGATGACGACCGAGACACCCGTCCTGCGTCCGCGCTTCACCCTGCCCGAATTGGCGGCCATGAAGCCGCGCGGCGAACGGATCGTCATGGTCACCGCCTACGACGCCCCCGGCGCCCGCCTGGCCGACGAGGTCGGGATCGAGCTGATCCTGGTCGGCGACTCGGCGGCGATGGTGGTCCTGGGCCACGACTCGACCGTCCCCGCCACCGTGGACGAGATGGTCGTGCTGACCCGCGCGGCGCGGCGGGGCGCGCAACGGGCCCTGCTGGTGGCGGACATGCCGTTCGGCTCATTCCAGGTATCGGACGCCGAGGCGATCACGAACGCGGTTCGCTTCGTCAAGGAGTCCGACGCCGATGCCGTCAAGCTGGAGGGCGGTGGCGCCTCGCTATCCCGGGTCCGGTCGATCGTGGGTGCCGGGATCCCGGTCATGGGCCACATCGGGTTGACGCCCCAGTCGGCAACCATGCTCGGCGGATACAAGGCGCAGGGCCGCACGGCCGCCAAGGCGCGAGCCCTGCTGGCCGACGCGCAGGCACTCCAAGACGCGGGCTGCTTCGCCATCGTGCTGGAAGCGGTCCCGGCTCCGGTCGCCACCCGGATCAGCCAGGCGCTCCGCATCCCGACCATCGGGATCGGGGCCGGACCCGGCTGCGACGGCCAGGTGCTGGTCTGGCATGACGTGCTGGGCCTGACGGAGGGACGCGCACCGCGCTTCGTCAAGCGCTACGCCCACCTGGCGGAGGACATTCGCCAGGCCCTGGCCGCCTATTCGGCGGACGTCCGGAGCGGCGCCTTCCCGACCGAGGAGCACAGCTACGGCATTCCGGACGAGGAGCTGGCGCTGTTCGAGTCCGAGCTGGACTCGGGGGTCCTGGTCCGGGCCGAGGACGCCCGCGGCTCAGGGAGCGACTGGCTCTAGTCCGACAACCCCCATCGGTCCACCGTATAGATCAGCTCCAGTCCATCGGGGTCGTCCCACTGGGCGCCGACGTACGTCATCCCGAGCTTGTGGACGAGGTTCTCCGACCGTTCAGTGCCCGGTGAGATGGACGCCCGGAACCGATGCACGTCGTGCTCGCGGGCGGCCCAGTCGAACAACGTCCGCACCGCCTCGATGGCGTACCCCTGGCCGCGGTAGTCGAGATGGACCTCGTATCCCACCTCCGCAAAGCCACGGTCATCGGGCGGGCCATGAAAGTTCAGATACCCGATCACCACCGGCCCGTCGGGGCCGTCCCGCAGCACGATCGGCCGCAGCAGCCACGGCTCGCTGGTCGGTTTCTCGCCAATCTGCTTGAGTCGGAACTGCATGAGGCGGCCCGCATCGTTCGCCCACCAGTCCGGGATAGGCGCGCCGATCTCCGACGCCACCGAATCGACATCCCCGCCCAGCAGGCGCTCCATTCGGCTGGCGGTCAGCAGCGGCATGGCCAGGCGCTCGGATTCGACGGGCCGGGGGTCGTCAGCCATCGGGCCATACTACGAGCCGCGATGACCGCCGCACGCGGGGAGCCGCGACCCCTCTCGATCCAGAACGCCCGGCGCCTGGCGCTCACCGCCCAACGCCTGGCGGGGCCGACGCCATCGGTCGCTGAGCCCATACTGGACACCGTCCGCACCATCGGTCGCCTCCAGCTGGACCCGACGCCGACGGTCGCGCGCACGCATCTGCTGGTCCTGTGGAGTCGTCTGGGCCGGTACGACGTGGAGGACCTGGACCGGCTGCTGTGGCACGAGCGACGCCTCTGGGAACACGACGCGTTCATCTACCCGGTCGAGGACTACCCGTTGCGACTGGCGTACATGCGGCTGTTCCCCGACACGTCCACCGCCCGCGGCCGCCTGATCCGCGATTGGCTGGCCACGAACCGGGCATTCGCCGACGCGGTCGTGCGGCAACTGGAGCGGGACGGCCCAACCGTGTCGTCGGGGTTCGAGGATCGCAGCGTCCGGCCCTGGGCCTCGTCCGGCTGGAACGACAACCGCAACGTCAGCCGCATGCTGGAGCTGCTGGGCGCCCAGGGACGCCTGGTCGTGGGCGGGCGACGCGGCAACGAGCGTGTGTGGGACCTGCCGGACCGATTCCTGCCCTCGGATGTTTCCCGTGAGCCGATGGATCTGCGCCAGGCGGCGCAGATCCGAACCGAACGCCTGGTGCGTACCCTCGGCGTCGCCTCTCGGCGCGAGTTGCTGCTCGCCCGGCGGGGGCTGCCGCAGGACCCATTTGACGCCCTGGAAGCCGATGGCCGGCTCGTGCCTGTCGACGTGGCCGGCTGGCCCGGAGTTCGATTTGTCCACGTCGACGACATCCCGTCGCTGGAGGCGATCGAAGCCGGCACCTGGTCCGGCCGGACCACGCTCCTGTCGCCGTTCGACAACCTCATCGCCCGTCGCGAACGGGTAGCCGAGCTGTTCGGGTTCGCCTACGCCATGGAGCTGTACGTGCCGGCCCCCAAGCGCCGGTACGGGTACTGGGTCATGCCCGTTCTCCACGGCGATGCGCTCATCGGACGGCTGGACCTCGCCGTCGATCGGTCGCGCCGGGTGCTGGTGGCCAAGGCGGTCCATGCCGAGCCGGACGCGCCACCCGGCGCGCGCGTGGCGCGCGCCATCGGTTCCGCGCTGGCAGACCTTGCCGCCTTTGCTGGCGCCGATGCGGTGGAGGTGGTGGGTCCGGTTCCCAGGGGTTGGTCCGAGGTGGCCGGCTGACCAACCCCTTGCGCGTCAGGCGGCGGTCGGGTCTGCCTGTGCCACGCGTGGCTTCCGCAATCGGGCGACCCCCGCCTCCCGCGTTGCGGTGGCGCCGTCGCTACGTCGACGTCGTGGCGGACGAACGGTCGTGGCAAGTCCGGCCACGCCTTTGTCGATCGCCGCCTGCTCCATCGGTCTGGCGAAGAAGTAGCCCTGCCCGTACTTGCAGCCCAGGGCCTCCATCCGCTTGGCCTGTTCGGCCGTCTCGATGCCCTCGGCCACAGTTTCGATGCCGAGCGATTGGCTGAGGGCCACGATCGCGCCCGCCAGCACGGCGGAGCGGGCATCGGCCTCAGAAACCTGGACGAATTCGCTGGCGATCTTCAGGGCGTCAACCGGGAACTGGCGCAGGTGGCTGAGCGAGAAGTACCCGGTCCCAAAGTCGTCGATGACGACCTTGACCCCCAGCTGGCGAAGCTCCTCCAGGGTGGCCATGGTTGGGGTGGTGGCCTTCAGGAGGGCCGTCTCGGTGATCTCCAGCATCAGGCTGGCGGGTTCCACGCCGGCTTCTTCGAGGGTGGTGCGGACCGCGTCGACGAAGTCGGGCTGCTGCACCTCGCGCGCGGACACGTTCACGCACAGGAAGATGCCGCGCGGGGTCATCCCTTCGCGTTGCCAGTTGCCGGCATGCTGCAAGGCCTCACGCAGGACCCAGCGGCCGATGGGCAGAATGGCGCCGTTCTCCTCGGCGATCTCGATGAACTCGCCCGGAGCGATGAGCCCGCGCTCGGGATGCTGCCAGCGGACGAGGGCCTCCACGCCGGCGACCTGGCCGCTGTCGAGGGCGACGATGGGCTGGTACACCAGGCGCAGCTGGTCGAGCTCGACGGCCCGCTGGAGCTGGGCGCCCAGCTCGTGGCGCTCCCGGATGGCGGCATGCATGCCCGGATCGAAAATCGCGAATCGGGCCTTGCCGTTGGCCTTGGCCATGTACATCGCCACGTCCGCGTTGCGCAGCACCTCTTCGGCGGTCTGGTCGGCCGACCTGGCGGTCGCAATACCGATGCTGGCGGTGGCCACGACCTGCTCGTCGCGGACCAGGTAGGGAGCCCGCAGCTCACGGACCAGGCGCTCCGCCATCGCGCGCGACCGGTGCAGATCGTCGTCATCAGGTGTCAGGATCGCGAACTCGTCGCCGCCAAGGCGCGCCACGAGGTCGCCGTCGCGCACGAGCTCCGAAATGCGCGCGGTGACCGCGACCAGGAGCGCGTCGCCCGCGGCATGGCCCAGGGTGTCGTTGACGACCTTGAAGTCGTCGAGGTCGAGGAACAGGACGGAGGTCACCGGCAGGCCGCTCTTGCGTGGCGTGGCCAGGGTGCGCTCCAGGACCTTCTGGAACATGCGTCGATTGGCGGCGCCGGTCAGCGAGTCACGTTCGGCCATGTCCTGGACGTTGCGGAGCAGAACCGCATTCCGGAAGTTCAAGGCCGCCACGGCGGCGAACTGGGCAAGCACCGAGGTGACCCGACGCTCGACGCCGAACACGCTCCGCGAGCGGTGCTCGATGACGACGGCGCCGACCGGCAGGCCTTCCACGATCATGGGCGCCACGAGCAGGTTGCGCCCGTTGGGCAGCGCCGCAGCCAGCAACGGATTGCGCTCGGCGTCGATGCGGCGCAGGGGGAGTACCTCGCGCCGTGCCCAGGCCCGCTGAACCACGGCATCTGCCGCGACCGGAGCGCTCTGCACCTCCGCCGCACCACGTCCCGCCAGCACGACCACCTGGTCATCCGAAGCGCCCAGCACCACGCCACGCTGGGTGTCGAAGCGCTCGGCGAGTCCGTCGAGCACGATCCGGGCCTGGTGGACCGGGTCTCCGACCGCGTCCAGCGCGGCGCCCAGGTCGACCAGGGCCTGTAGGTCAGCCCGCCGATTGCGGAGCTCGCGCTCGTTCATGGCCGAGAAGATCGAGGTTGCCAGCGCAAACAGCCAGAAGGCGGTCACGTTGAGCACGGGCAGGCTGTCGAAGGCGATGGCCTGGCCTGGCTGGGTGTCGACCGGCGGCAGGAGTTGGGCAGCCTGCGCGTACAGGACCACGAACAGCAGGAGGGAATGCCAGAGGGCGATCTTCAGCCCAGTGCGGTACGACGCGAGGAGGGACACGGCCACCAGGTGAAGGTAGGTGAGGAACCGCATTGGGCTCTGCGTTCCGCCGGTGGCGTACATCGCGAAGGCGAGATACAGACCGTCGAGGAGGAGCAGGGTGTTGAGGATGGTGAACCCGGCGCGCACGGTGCGACGGCGCACGACCTCGAAGGCAATCGACGCGGCCAGGTAGCCCACCGTCACCCCGGCCAGGACTCCGAACGACACGCCGAGTACCTCGGGGCGCACGGCGGCCCATGCCAGCACCATCGCCGCCAGAGCTATCCGCAGGAGGAGCAGGTTGCTCATCCGTTCGCTGAGGGCGGCGTAGTCGGTGGCGTCGGTTCGGATGCTCACAACTCCTCCTCATCCTGGAAGGTCAGCACCATGTCTCGCGGGGTTCGCGGGGCTGCGCGGAGCTTCGGGTCGCGGGCGTCGACCCGGCCCTGGCCGATCAGGAAGCAGACGACGGCCACCATCAGCAGCAGCGGGAAGCTGAACGCGGTGGCGACCAGCGCGGCGGCTTCGGGCTTGACCACGTTGGCGACCTGTTCCACAGCAGCGGCCAGGACCCCGCCCACGACGTCCGCCGGCAGCAGGGCATTCGGCGGCGGGGCCGCCGCGCCTCCGTCCGTCGGCGGAGCAAGGGGCGCCGGCGGCGGAGGCTGAAGCCCGGCGGTCGTGGGGGACATCGGGGCCGGTGACGGGCTGGTCATTGTCGCCTCAGCCTCGCTGGGCGACTCGGACGGCGAGGCGGGTGGGGCCGCGGCGGGGGCCTGGTCCGGAGTGGGGGTCGGGGTAGCCGCCGGGGGCGGGACCGGGGTCGGCGTCGGGGGGACCGGGGTCGGCGTGGGCGTGGGTGTCGGCGTGGGCGTGGGTGTCGGCGTGGGCGTTGTAGCCGGCGTGGGCGTGGGTGTCGCGTCCGGCGTGGGCGTTGGATCGGGCGTGGGATTGGGCGTGGGTGTCGGCGCCCGGGTCGGCGTGGGTGTCGGCCTCGGCGTCGGCGGCCGTGTTGGCGCGGGCGTGATGGGCACCGCGGTGGGCGTGGGCGAGGCGGTGGGCGTCGCGGTCGGCAGCGGCCCCCTCGAGCCCACGTAGTTGACGCACAGCCCCTTGGCC
>JBKJVN010000175.1:0-42596 GCA_046717345.1 Candidatus Limnocylindria bacterium
CGGATCCCCAAGGGCCAGGCCATCGTCAGCGAGATCGACGGCCGGGTCGAGGTCCAGCGCGGCGGTCCGGACCAGCCGGTCAGCGTGGTGGTGGAGCGGCGCGAGGCGTTCGACACCCCCATCAAGCTCACCGCCAAGCACGAGATCCTGGTCGAGAACGGCGACGAGGTGATCGAGGACCAGCTCCTGGCGCAACTCGAGGTGGGCGGCGAGACCCACCCGGTCAAGTCACCCACCGCCGGGGTCGTGGCCCGCAAGGGTCGCAACGTGACCATCCGCTCCGAGGAGGTCGACCGGCGCGAATACCAGGTCCCGCACTCAGCCCGCCTGCGGGCCGAGACGGGGGGCGAAGTCGTCGCCGGCCAGCCGCTGACCGAGGGCCCGCTGAACCCCAAGGACCTGCTCCAGATCAAGGGCGTCGACGCGGTCCAGCGCTTCCTGGTAACCGAGGTGCAGAAAGTGTACCGATCCCAGGGCGTGGCGATCAACGACAAGCACGTCGAGATCATCGTGCGCCAGATGCTGCGCAAGGTGACGGTCGATAACCCGGGTGACACCGAGCTGCTGCCGTCGGAGATGATCGACCGCTTCGAGTTCGAGGAGACGAACAACCGGATCCTGGCCGAGGGCGGGGAGCCGGCCACCGCACAGACCGTGCTGCTGGGCGTGACCAAGGCGTCGCTCAACACCAGCTCGTTCCTGGCCGCGGCGTCGTTCCAGGAGACGACCCGGGTGCTCACCGAGGCGGCCATCCAGGGCGCCAAGGACCACCTCATCGGGCTCAAGGAGAACGTCATCATCGGGAAGCTCATCCCGGCGGGCACCGGCGCCCTGGCGCGGGCGGAGGCTCTGCGGGCCAAGGAGCTGTCGCCGGAGGACGTCGAGGCCATTCGCGAGCGCGAGGCGGCCATGACCTTCCTGACCGGCGATGCCGATGCCGATGCCGACGGCGTGATCGAGCCCGCGGAGGCCGAGGCGGCAGCCGAGGAAGCGGCCGGAACAGTCGCCGAGCTCATGGACGCCGGCGACAATCCGGCCATCGAGGCGGTCGTCGAGGAAGAGGTCTTCGAGGTCCTCAGCGAGGGCGAGAAGGTCTAGTCCGGGGATAACCGCCCACGCGGGCCCCGATTGACACTCCGAGCGCGCTGAACCTATACTCCGAGGTCGGTGTCCCGCACCGCGGGACGCCGTTCGTGTGTGTTCCGCCAAGAGGGTCTGACCCTCTCGGTCCGTGCCCCGACCAGGGCGCGACGGGACCGATGCGGAGCCTGTCCACCAGTCATCAATGCAGGTCCGAGAGGTATCGGTTGCCGACCATCAACCAGCTGGTCCGCAAGGGCCGAAAGCCGGTACGCAAGAAGGTCAAGGCGCCCGCCCTGCGGCGGACGTTCAACAACCTGACCCAGACCGCCTCCGAAGGGCGCGGCGCGCCCCAACGGCGGGGTGTCTGCCTGTCCGTCATGACCCGCACGCCCAAGAAGCCGAACTCAGCGCTGCGAAAGGTCGCCCGCGTACGCCTGACAAACGGGATGGAGGTGACTGCTTACATCCCGGGCATCGGCCACAACCTCCAGGAGCACTCGGTGGTGCTCGTCCGCGGCGGCCGGGTGCCGGACCTGCCGGCGGTGAAGTACCACATCATCCGCGGCCCGCTCGACGCGGCCGGGGTGCGCGACCGGCAGCAGAGCCGTTCCAAGTACGGCGCCAAGTCGGCGAGGAAGGCGTAGGCCATGCCGCGCCGCCCCACGGTCGCCCGCAAGGCGAAGTACGACGAGCAGCTGGTCGGCAGCGCGCTGACCATGGACCAGTTCACGAACAAGCTGATGCACGGCGGCAAGCGTCAGCTGGCATCTCGCATCCTGGAGAACGCGCTCGCGCGCGCCGAAAGCCAGGCCGGACGCTCGGGGATCGAGGTCCTCGAGCACGCCATGCGCAACGCCATGCCGCTGATCGAGGTCAAGCCAAAGCGGGTGGGGGGCTCGACCTACCAGATCCCCGTCGAAGTACGCGCCGATCGGCGCGTTTCGCTTGGTATGCGCTGGATCATCGAAGCCGCCCGCAAGCGGAATGGCCGCAGCATGGGTGAGAAGCTGGCGGCCGAGCTGATCGACGCCTCGAATGGGCTCGGCGCTGCCGTCAAGCGCCGGGAGGACACCCACCGCATGGCGGAGGCCAACAAGGCCTTCAGCCACTTCCGGTGGTAGTCGCAACCGCCCCGCGACGATTGGGGACTGAGATGGCGACCGAGTATCCGCTTGAGCGCACCCGAAACATCGGGATCATCGCCCACATCGACGCGGGCAAGACGACCGTGTCCGAGCGGATCCTGTTCTACACCAAGAAGATCTACAAGATCGGCGAGGTCCATGAGGGCGCGGCCACCATGGACTGGATGGAGCAGGAGCAGGAGCGCGGCATCACGATCACCGCCGCGGCCACGACATGCTTCTGGGGCGATCACCGCATCAACCTTATCGACACGCCCGGCCACGTGGATTTCACGGTGGAGGTCGAGCGCAGCCTGCGGGTGCTCGATGGCGCGGTCGTCGTCTTCGACGGCGTGGCCGGCGTGGAGCCCCAGTCCGAGACGGTGTGGCGCCAGGCGGATAAGTACGGCATCCCGCGCTTCTGCTTCGTGAACAAGCTCGACCGCACCGGGGCCGAGTTCTGGCGGGTGGTGGACATGATCCGCGACCGGCTGGGGGCGACCGCCGTCCCGATCCAGCTACCCATCGGCACCGAGTCGGCGTTCCGCGGAGTCATCGACCTCGTTTCCATGAAGGCCATCACCTATGGCAACGACGTGGACGACCCCGGCGAGACTGGGCCGATCCCGGCTGACCTGGCCGAGGAGGCCGCCACCTGGCACGACAAGATGGTCGAAGCCCTCGCTGACCTCGACGACGACATCGCCCACAAGTTCCTCGAGGGCGAGCCGGTGGACGCCGATCAGCTCCGCCGCGCGCTGCGCGCGGGCACGCTCGCGTATCGGATCGTGCCGGTCCTGTGTGGGTCGGCGCTCAAGAACAAGGGCATCCAGCCCATGCTCGACGCGGTCGTCGACTATCTGCCCAGCCCGCTGGACGTGCCGCCGGTGACCGGGACCGATCCACGCACCCATGAGCAGGTGGTTCGGCATACCGATCCGGACGAGCCGTTTGCGGCCCTGGCCTTCAAGATCGCCGCCGACCCGTTCGTCGGCAAGCTCGCCTTCTTCCGGGTTTACAGCGGGACGCTGAAGAGCGGCTCGTACGTCTACAACTCGACCAAGGGCCACAAGGAGCGGGTCGGGCGCCTGGTCCAGCTCCACGCCAACCACCGCGAGGAGGTCGACGCGGTCAGCGCCGGCGAGATCGCCGCGGCGGTGGGCCTGAAGAACACCTTCACCGGCGACACCCTGACCGATGAGGCGCACCCCATCGTGCTCGAGGCCATCACCTTCCCCGAGCCGGTCATCGAGCTGGCGGTGGAGCCCAAGACCAAGGCCGACCAGGACAAGATGGCGCTCGCCCTGCATCGGCTGGCGGAGGAGGACCCGACCTTCCGGGTCAGCACCGACCAGGAGTCGTCCCAGACCCGGATCGCGGGTATGGGCGAGCTGCACCTGGAGGTCATCGTCGACCGCATGCTGCGCGAGTTCAAGGTCCAGGCCAACGTCGGCCGGCCGCAGGTGTCGTATCGCGAGGCGATCCGCAAGCCAGCCAAGGCCGAGGGACGGCTCGTGCGCCAGACCGGCGGCAAGGGCCAGTACGGCCACGCGGTCATCACCCTCGAGCCGTTGGAGCGGGGGAGCGGCTACGTCTTCGAGTCCAAGATCGTGGGTGGTGCCATCCCGCGCGAGTTCTGGAAGGCCGTCGAGGAGGGCATCCGCGACGCCCTGGCCGGGGGCGTAGTGGCCGGCTATCCGCTGATCGATGCCAAGGCGACGCTCATCGACGGCTCGTTCCACGAGGTCGACTCGTCCGAGATGGCATTCAAGATCGCCGGCTCGCTGGCCGCCAAGGCTGCCGTCGCCAAGGCGGATCCGGTCATCCTGGAGCCGGTCATGCGGGTCGAGGTCGTCACCCCCGAGAACTTCATGGGCGACGTCATCGGCAACCTGAATGCCCGCCGCGGCTCGGTGGACAGCATCGAGGAGCGCGGGACATCGCGCGTGATCGCCGCCCACGTTCCGCTGGCCGAGATGTTCGGCTATGCCACGGACCTGCGATCCATGACCCAGGGCCGCGCCACCTATTCGATGGAATTCGCCCGGTACGCCGAAGTCCCCACGTCCATTGCCAACGAATTGATCGCCAAGTCGAAGAGCTAGACACCCAGGAGGAACGAAAAGCAAGCACCATGGCCAAGCAGAAGTTCGACCGCACCAAGCCGCACGTCAACGTGGGCACCATCGGTCATGTCGACCATGGCAAGACCACGCTGACGGCTGCCATCACCAAGTACCTGGCCCTCAAGGGCGGGGCCAGCTTCCGCGCCTTCGACTCGATCGACAACGCTCCGGAGGAGCGGGCCCGCGGCATCACGATCGCGATCGCCCACGTCGAGTACCAGACCGACGCGCGCCACTACGCCCACGTCGACTGCCCCGGCCACGCGGACTACATCAAGAACATGATCACCGGCGCCGCCCAGATGGACGGCGCGATCCTGGTCGTGTCCGCCGCCGACGGCCCCATGCCCCAGACCCGTGAGCACATCCTCCTGGCCCGCCAGGTGGAGGTTCCGTCGATCGTGGTCTACCTCAACAAGGTGGACATGGTCGACGACGAGATGCTCATCGACCTGGTCGAGATGGAAGTCCGTGAGCTCCTCAGCAAGTACCAGTTCCCCGGCGACGACATCCCCGTCATCCGCGGCTCCGCACTCAAGGCCCTGGAGTCGAAGAGCGACGACCCGGAGTCCGAGGACTACGCCAGCATCAAGCAGCTGATGGAGGCCGTGGACACGTACATCCCGACCCCGACCCGGGAGACGGACAAGCCATTCCTGATGCCGGTCGAGGACGTGTTCGGGATCAAGGGCCGGGGCACGGTGGCCACCGGGCGCATCGAGCGCGGCCAGGTCAAGGTGGGGGAGACGATCGAGCAGGTCGGCGTCCACGCCAAGGCGCGCCAGCTGGTCGTGACCGGAGTCGAGATGTTCAACAAGACTCTCGACGAAGGCCAGGCCGGCGACAACGTGGGCATCCTGCTGCGCGGCGTCGAGCGCGAGGAGATCGAGCGCGGCCAGGTGCTTGCCAAGCCGGGCAGCATCAAGCCCGGCACCAAGTTCAAGGCCGAGGTGTACGTCCTGAGCAAGGACGAGGGTGGACGCCACACGCCGTTCTACACCGGATATCGGCCGCAGTTCTACCTGCGCACTACCGACGTCACCGGCTCGATTGAGCTGCCGACCGGGGTCGAGATGATCATGCCCGGCGACAACGTGAACATCGACGTCGAGCTCATCACGCCCATCGCCATCGAGCAGGGCCAGCGCTTCGCGATTCGCGAGGGCGGCCACACGGTGGGCGCGGGCGTCATTACATCGCTTCCTGCGTAGCCGCCGATGGCCAAGCAGCGCATTCGCATCCGGCTTCGGGCCTACGACCACAAGCTGCTCGACCAGTCGGCCGAGCAGATCGTGGAGACGGCCCAGCGGACGGGCGCCGAGATCGTCGGCCCCGTTCCGCTGCCGACGCGGATCGAGAAGTTCACGGTCATCCGCGGCCCGTTCATCCACAAGGACGGACGGGAGCAGTTCGAGATTCGAACCCACAAACGGCTGATCGACATCATCGATCCCTCGTCGAAGACGGTCGATGCGCTGATGCGGCTCTCGCTGGCGGCGGGCGTCGACATCGAGATCAAGATGTGATGGCAATCGGGTTGATCGGGCGCAAGCTCGGCATGATGCGGCTCTTCGCGGAGGACGGCAGCGTCGTCCCGGTGAGCGTCATTGTCGCTGCCCCGAACACGGTGACCCGGCTCCGCAGCGTCGAGCGCGACGGCTACGCGGCGGTCCAGGTCGGCGCCGGGGTTGCTCGACGTGTCACCCGCCCGGTCGCCGGCCAGCTGCCCGAGATGCCGAAGGACGCGCCGCGGCCGCGGGTCATGCGCGAGTTCCGGGTGGACTCCACGGACGGATTCGAGACGGGCCAGTCCCTTGATGTGACCCTGTTCGCGGCCGGCGACCTGGTGGACGTGACCGGGGTCAGCAAAGGCCGTGGATTCGCGGGCACCATCAAGCGCCACCACTTCCACCGCGGACCGGTGACCCACGGCTCGACCAACACCCGCCAGCCGGGCTCGATCGGGGCCGGGACGACCCCGGGCCGCGTATACAAGGGGATGAAGATGAGCGGCCATCTGGGCGACCGCCGGATCACCGTCCAGAAGCTCCAGGTGGTCCGCGTCGACCCCGACCGGCAATTGCTGCTGGTCCGGGGGGCGGTGCCCGGCGCCCGCAACGCCATGCTCCTGATTCGGAAGGCGGAGTAGTCGTGGCCAGCACGCCGGTCCTCACCGCCAAGGGCACCAAGAAGGGCTCCATCGAGCTGGCGGACTCCCTGTTCGGCGCGCCGGTCCGCAGCGCGCTCATCCACCAGGCCGCCATGGCCCAGCTGGACGCGCGCCGGGTCGGAACCGCGGACACGCTGACTCGGGCCCAGGTCCGCGGCGGCGGCCGCAAGCCATGGCGCCAGAAGGGCACCGGCCGAGCGCGCCAGGGCAGTCGCACCTCGCCGCAGTGGCGGGGTGGCGGCGTGGTCTTTGGCCCGCACCCGCGTGACTACGCAGTGAAGGTCAATGACAAGGTCCGGCGCGCGGCCCTCCGCGGAGCGCTGAGCGCCAAGGTCGCGGATGGCGCCGTAAAGGTGGTCGAGGGCATCGGCCTGGACAAGATCCAGACCAAGGCCCTGGTCGAGCGCCTGGCCGCGTGGGATGTGCAGGGCCGCGTCCTGCTGGTCCTCGCTGCCCGGGACGAGAACGTGGAGCGCTCCGCGGCCAACCTGCGCGAGGTTCGCATCATCCTGGCCGACAGCCTGAACGTGGTCGACCTGCTGGAGGCCGACACCATCGTGTTCACCCGCGACGGGGTTGCCCGCGCCGAGGCGGTGTTCGCATGAGCGCGCGCACCATCCATGACGTCCTGCTGCGTCCCGTGGTCAGCGAGAAGTCGGTGGCCGAGATCGAGCGCAACAACTACACGTTCGCGGTGCGGCAGGACGCCAACAAGCTCCAGATCAAGGCCGCGGTGGAGACCGAGTTCAAGGTCACCGTGCTGGGCGTGCGGGTGCAGACCGTGCACCCCAAGCAGAAGAGCCGGGGGCGACGAACCAAGGGCATGACCAGCGGCTGGCGCAAGGCGGTGGTGACCATCGCTGCCGGCGACAAGATCGAGCTGTTCGAGGTCGTATAGCCATGCCGCTTCGCAGCTACCGACCCAACACGCCGTCCCTGCGCCAGATGACGCGCTCGGACTTCGCGGAGGTCACGACCGATCGGCCACACAAGCCGCTCACCGAGCGTCTCGGCTCCAGCGCCGGGCGCAACAGCCAGGGCAAGCTCACGGTCCGCCACCAGGGTGGCGGTCACAAGCGGTTATATCGGGTCATCGACTGGCGGCGCGACAAGCACGGCGTTCCCGCCCGGATCGCGACCATCGAGTACGACCCGAACCGGTCGGCCCGGATCGCCCTGCTCCACTACGCCGATGGTGACAAGCGCTACATGCTGCTGCCCAACGGCCTGCAGGTCGGGGACGAGGTCACGTCCGGCCCCGAGGCCGAGGCGCGAGTGGGCAACGCGCTGCCGCTGTCCAAGATCCCGCTGGGCACGCAGATCCACAACGTGGAGCTGGTTGCGGGCCGCGGCGGCCAGATCGTGCGCAGCGCGGGGGGCGCGGCACAGCTGCTGGCCAAGGAGGGGGAGATGGCCACCATCCGGCTGCCATCGGGGGAGGTCCGACGGGTGCGCGCCAACTGCACGGCAACCGTGGGCCAGGTCAGCAACCTCGAGCACGAGAACCAGAAGATCGGCAAGGCCGGCCGGAGCCGGCATCTTGGCCGCCGGCCGTCAGTGCGGGGCGTGGTCATGAATCCCAACGACCACCCGCACGGCGGTGGCGAGGGCAAGTCACCCATCGGCATGCCGCCCAAGACGCCGTGGGGCAAGCCCGCCATGGGCCTGCGGACCCGCAAGCACCAGGCCAGCGATCGGCTGATCGTGCGCCGTCGCTACGGACGCGGGTAAGGAGACGCGATGAGCCGTTCCGTGAAAAAGGGACCCTTCGTCGATGCCCGCCTGCTGGGCCGCATCGAGGAGATGAACAAGCGCAAGGAACAGAAGGTCCTCAAAACCTGGTCGCGGGCGTCGGTGATCTTCCCGGCCATGATCGGCCACACCATCGCGGTCCACGACGGTCGCCGCCACGTCCCGGTCTTCGTGACCGAGAACATGGTCGGCCACCGCCTGGGCGAGTTCGCCCCGACCCGCCACTTCCGCGGGCACGGGCGGCACACCGAACGCTCATCGGCGCTGAAGTAGGACTGGACCGATGCGCGTGACCGCCACTGCCAAGTACGTCCGGATCAGCCCCCGCAAAGTCCGCCTGGTGGCCGACCTCATCGTCGGCCGCCCGGTCGAGGAAGCGGCGGCCATCCTGCGCTTCATGCCCAACGCCGCGGCGCGCGACGTGGCCAAGGTCCTGCGCAGCGCGACCGCCAATGCGGAGAACAACTTCAACCTGACCGCGGACGATCTGCGCGTGGTGTCCGCGGTCGCCAACGAGGGACCGACGCTGAAACGCATCCGACCCCGCGCGCAGGGGCGCGCCTTCCAGATCCTCAAGCGCACCAGCCACATCAGCGTATCGGTCGCTGACGGAGGGGACGTCTGATGGGCCACAAGGTGCATCCGTACGGCTATCGGCTGGGCATCAACAAGCCGTGGCTGGCGAAGTGGTACGCCGATCGCGACTACGCGACGCTGCTCCAGGAGGACATGAAGATCCGCACCCTGGTCGCGCGTCAGCTGGCCAACGCCAGCGTGAGCCAGGTCGAGATCGAGCGCGGCATCAACCACGTGACCGTCACGGTCCACACCGCCAAGCCGGGGATCGTGATCGGCAAAGGCGGCGCCAACGTCGAGCTGCTGCGGACATCCGTCGGCAAGCTGACCGAAAAGAAGGTCAAGCTCGAGATCAAGGAGGTCCTGCAGCCGGAACTGGACGGCGTTCTGGTGGCCCAGAGTATCGCCGGCCAGCTCGAGCGCCGGATCGCCTTCCGCAAGGCGGTCAAGCAGGGCGTGCAGCGCACGATCAAGGCCGGCGCCAAGGGCGTGAAGATCCAGGTCTCCGGGCGCCTGGGCGGGACGGAGATGTCCCGTCGGGAGTGGGACAAGGAAGGTCGCATCCCGCTCGGCACGTTGCGCGCGGACATCAGCTACGGCGTCGTTCACGCCCACACGACCTACGGCCGGATCGGGGTCAAGGTCTGGATCTACCGCGGCGAGACGCTGGCCGATCTCCCGGGTTCGGCTCGGACTGAGCCGCGGGAGGCCCCACGCCCCGCGACCCGTGGTCGACCGGCCCGTCGGACGCGGACCGCAGCCACCCCGGCCGAGGAGGCCGAGACGGCTGACGCCACGGTGGCGGTCGCTGCGCCGGAGGAAGAGGTCGCCGAATCGGTGGCCGTGGACGAGTCCGCGGTTGAGGCGGCCGTGGAGGCGGAAGCCGCCGTCGAGCCGGAAGCTGCCGTCGAGCCGGAGGCCGAGCCCGTGGTTGAGGCCGCCGCCGAAGCCGAGGCCGTCACGGAGACCGAGCCGGCATCGGTCGAACCTGAGACCCCGAGCCAGAGCAAGGCGAAGGACTAGTCATGCTGCTGCCGAAGCGCGTCAAGCATCGCAAGGTCCAGCGCGGACGCCGCGCAGGGCTGGCCAAGGGCGGCACCACTGTGTCCTTCGGCGAGTACGGCCTGATGGCCGAAGAGGTGTGCTGGCTGACCAGCCGCCAGATCGAGGCTGCCCGACGTGCGATGACCCACCACATCAAGCGTGGCGGCCGTGTCTGGATTCGGGTCTTCCCCGACAAGCCGGTCACCAAGAAGCCGGCCGAGGTCCGGATGGGATCGGGCAAGGGCGCGCCGGACCACTGGGTCGCCGTCGTGAAGCCGGGCCGGATCATGTTCGAGATGTCCGGCGTGCCGGAGACGATCGCCCGCGAGGCGATGCGGCTGGCCAGTCACAAGCTGCCGATCTCCACCAAGTTCGTCATCAAGGAGGGCGTCGAACATGGACATCAGTGAGGTTCGCGCTCTCAGTGACCAGGATCTTGCTGCGGCCCTGGTCGATGCCAAGCTCGAGCTCTGGAAGATCCGGTTCGACCTGGCCACTCGCCAGGAGAAGAACCACAGCCGGCTGCCGGCCACCCGCCAGCGGATCGCTCGGATCCTCACCGTCATGACCGAGCGCCAGCGCGCGGCGACGGCTGCCAGCCAGGAGTCCGCGTAATGGCCGGCAAGCGGCGGACCAAGGTCGGGCGCGTGGTGTCCGACAAGATGGACAAGACGGTGGTCGTCAGCGTCGAGCGTCTGCAGCGCCATCCGATCTACAAGCGCGTCATCCGGCGCTCCACGAAGTTCAAGGCACACGACGAGGAGAACGCGGCGCGCGTGGGGGACAGCGTGCGCATCGAAGAGAGCCGGCCCCTGTCACGCGACAAGCGCTGGCGGCTGGTCGAGATCCTGGGCCACGGGGCAGCCGAGATGGCTTCCGGACCAATGGCCGATGAGGCGATCCTCAACGCCGAGCCGGGGCCCGTGGCCGAGTCGGGACCGGAGTCGAAGGCGGCGGTCAGCGAGGCCGATCCGGCATGATCCGACGCCAGACCCGGCTCCGGGTCGCCGACAACACGGGCGCACGCGAGCTGATGTGCATCACGGTCGTGGGCCGCTCCACGAGCGAGACGGCCTCCGTGGGTGACGTCATCGTTGCCAGCGTCAAGCAGGCGCTGCCCAACTCCGGCGTGAAGAAGGGCGAGGTCGTCCGCGCGGTCATCGTCCGCACCAAGAAGGGCTACGGCCGCCCCGACGGGAGCCATATTCGCTTCGACGAGAATGCGGCAGTCCTCATCACCCCGCAGGGCAACCCGCGTGGGACCCGTATCTTCGGTCCGGTGGCGCGCGAGCTTCGAGAGCGGAACTACATGAAGATCATCTCGCTCGCGCCGGAGGTGCTGTGATGGCCGTTCGGAAGGGCGACACGGTGCTGGTCATGGCCGGCAAAGACCGTGGCAAGCGCGGCAAGGTCGAGCGTGTCGAGCGCACGCGGCGCGGCCTGGCCGTGGTCATTCCCGGCATCAACATGGCCAAGCGGCATCAGCGCGCACAGCGAGGGCGCACGCAGACGGCGGGGATCATTGACCTGCCCATGCCGGTCCAGATCAGCAATGTCATGGTCGTATGCCCCAACTGCGACAAGCCGACCCGCATCGGCCATGCGCGGCTGGACGACCAGCACAAGACCCGGGTGCGCGTCTGCAAGCACTGCGGGGAGCAGCTGGAGGTGACCGCGTGAGCGACGAACCTACCGCCGCGCCGCGCAAGCCCGCCAAGCCGGCAGCCAAGAAGGCTGCTGCGCCGCGCAAGGCTGCTGCGCCGCGCAAGGCTGCCGCGACGTCGGCCGCCAAGCGGTCCGCCACCGCGCCAGAAGCGCCTCCGAAGCAGCGGCGGGCTGCCAATGGGGGCGAGCTGGTGGGCCTCCGCCTGCGTTACCGCGACGAGGTGGTGCCGGCCCTGATCCGCGAGTTCCGGTACGCCAACCCGATGCAGGTCCCGCGCCTGGAGAAGGTCGTGGTCAACATCGGCCTGGGCGAGGCCATCCAGAATGCGAAGGCCATCGACGCCGCCGTCGGGGACCTGGCCACGATCACCGGCCAGAAGCCGATCGTGACCCGCGCCACCAAGTCGATCGCCCAGTTCCGGCTCCGGGCGGGAATGCCGGTCGGGGCCAAAGTCACGCTCCGTGGGCAACGGATGTACGACTTCGTGGAGCGGACCCTGCGGCTGGCCCTCCCGCGCATTCGTGACTTCCGCGGCGTGTCTCCCGGATCCTTCGACGGGCGGGGCAACTTCAGCCTGGGGCTCCGCGAGCAGCTGATGTATCCGGAGATCGACTACGACAAGATCGACCGCCTGCGGGGCCTCGAGATCAGCATCGTTACCACTGCCCGCAACGACGAGGAAGGCCGCCGCCTCCTCGCCCTGCTGGGCATGCCATTCGCCGCCAACTGACCTGAGGACGATTCGAACGTGGCCAAGAAATCGATGATTGCCAAGTCCCAGCGCAAGCCGCGGTTCGGCGTGCGCCAGCACAACCGCTGCACGGTGTGCGGGCGCCCGCGGGCTTACATGCGGCGCTTCGCGCTGTGCCGCATCTGCTTCCGGGAGCGTGCCCTCGACGGCCTGCTGCCGGGGGTCATGAAGTCGAGCTGGTAGCCATGAACATGACCGATCCGATCGCCGACATGCTGACCCGCGTTCGCAATGCGAGCGTGGCCCGGCATCGAGAAGTCGTCCTGCCCGCGTCGCGCGTGAAGACCGAGATCGCTCGCATCCTGGTCGAGGAGGGGTTCATCGCCTCGTTCGAGGCGCGGGTCGACGACGGCCATGACCACCTGGTGCTGACCCTCAAGTACGTCGAGGACCGCACGCCGGTGGTGACCGGGCTCAAGCGCATCAGCAAGCCGGGACTGCGCGTCTACGCGCGCAAGACCGAGATTCCCCGCGTCCTGGGCGGCCTGGGCGTGGCCATCCTTTCCACCTCCCACGGGATCATGACCGGGCAGCAGGCCCGGAAGCTGAATCTCGGCGGCGAGGTGCTGTGCTACGTCTGGTAAGGAGCCGCATGTCGCGAATCGGGCGCCTGCCCATTCCCATCCCCGACGGTGTCGAGGTCACCCTCGACGGTCAGCACCTGAGCGTGACCGGCCCGCTGGGCACGTTGGAACGGGACGTCCACCCCGAGATGGCCGTCGTTCACGATGACGGCGTCCTCCGTATCGTCCGCCCGTCCGATGAGCCGCGCCATCGGGCCCTGCATGGGCTGACCCGATCGCTGGTCGCCAACATGGTCACTGGGGTGACCGCGGGATTCACCAAGGTCCTCGAGATCAGCGGCGTGGGGTACCGCGCCCAGCTCCAGGGCGAGACCCTGGTCCTGGCGCTGGGGTTCTCGCACCCGGTCGAGTTTCCGCCTCCGGAGGGCATTCGCTTCACCGTCGAGACCCCCACCCGGCTGTCGGTGAGCGGCGCCGATCGGGAGCTGGTCGGTCAGGTGGCAGCGGCCATTCGCGCCAAGCGCAAGCCCGAGCCCTACAAGGGCAAGGGCATCCGCTACGCCGGTGAGCAGATCCGGCGCAAGGCCGGCAAGACGGGCAAGGTCGGGGGAGCCGCGTAACCATGATCAAGAAGTCATCCCGCGACGAGCTGCGGCGCAAGCGACACGCTCGCCTCCGGCTGCGCGTGACGGGCAGCACCGAGCGGCCGCGGCTCAGCGTCTTCCGCAGCTCCCGCTTCATCTATGCCCAGGTCATTGACGACACCACCGGCCGGACATTGGCCGCGGCCTCAAGCCGCGAGCCGTCGCTGGGCGCCGGAACCGGCAAGGTTGCCGTCGCTGAGGCCGTGGGCCGCGCGGTCGCTGAGCGGGCGCACCAGGCTGGCGTCACCCGGGTCGTCCTCGATCGAGGAGGCTATCGGTATCACGGGCGGGTTCGCTCGCTCGCCGAGGGCGCCCGCCAGGGCGGCCTCGAACTATAGAGCGGAGTACATATGGCACGTATCGATCCCACCAAGCTGACCCTCGAAGAAAAGGTCGTCCAGATCAACCGGGTGGCCAAAGTGGTCAAGGGTGGCCGCCGCTTCAGCTTCAGCGCAGTCGTGGTCGTGGGTGACGGCCGCGGCGTCGTGGGCGGCGGGCTGGGAAAGGCCGGTGAGGTGCCGGAGGCCATCCGCAAGGGCGTCGAGGACGCGAAGAAACACCTCATCCGGGTGCCTTTGGTGGGCAGCACCATCCCGCACGACGTCCTGCGCGAATTCGGGGCGTCGCGGGTCTTGCTTCGACCCGCAACCGCCGGCACCGGCGTCATCGCGGGAGGCTCTGTCCGTGCGGTCGTGGAGGTCGCCGGCATCCGCGACCTGCTCTCGAAGACGATGGGCAGCACGAATCCGGTCAACGTCGTGCGAGCCACGCTCGACTGTCTGGCCAACCTGCAAACGGCGGACGACATCGCCGCACGCCGCGGCAAAACCGCCGAGGAGCTGCTCGGCAAGCGCGCAGCCGAAGCGGCGCGCCAGCCGCATGTCTACGTCGAGCGGCCGGCGCCGCCCATGCTGGGCGGAGGCCCGCGTGGCCGCTAAGCGCTCGGCGGATCCGCCGGCCACCCTGCGCGTGACCTGGATCCGCTCCACCATCGGCCACCGCGCCGGGGCGCGTGGCACCATCCGCGCGCTGGGACTCCGCCGCCTGCACCACAGCGTCGAGGTCCCGGACACGCCCCAGACGCGCGGCATGCTGCGCCGGGTCGCCTTCCTGGTCGACGTCATCGACCCGGCCAAGCCGGAGGAGACGACTTGAAGCTGCACGACCTCCAGCCGGCCACCGGATCCCACACGCCTGCCCGGCGGGTGGGACGGGGCCATGGCTCGGGCAAGGGCAAGACGGCCGGTCGCGGCACCAAGGGCCAGAAGTCGCGCGCCGGCGGGTCCATCCCACCCTGGTTCGAAGGCGGCCAGACTCCGATCCATATCCGCACGCCCAAGCTCCATGGCTTCCGCAACCGCGGGCGGGTGGCCTACGCGGCGGTGAATATCGGCCGCCTGGTCGAGGCTGAAGCCGGCACTCTCATCACGCCCGATGTGCTGGCTCATGGCGGGCTGGTCCGCCGCTCCAAGACCCGCGCTCTCCCGGTCAAGATCCTTGGCGCCGGCGACGCCCCGAAGGGCGTGACCATCCATGCCCACGCGTTCTCCCGGTCTGCCCTCGACAAGCTGGCTGCCGCCGGATCCACCGCTCAGCGCATCAGCTGGCCCGATGGAGCGCCGGTGGACGAGGCCGCCGAAGCCCAGGCCCTGGCCGAGGCCGCGGCCGCGGCGGAAACTCGCGCGCAAGCCAGGGGCAAGCGCCGGAGCAAGCGCAAGGGCCAGGGGACAGGCGCCCGCGCAGGAGCGGCCGCAGCAACGGCTGTGGACGACGCGGCCGATGCCTCAGTCACCGACGCGGCCGATGCCTCAGTCACCGACGCGGCCGATGCCTCAGTCACCGACGCGACCGATGCCACCACCACCGCTCCGGATGACGAACGGTCCGAACCCGGGGAGGCCGACGGCGAGGGCGCGACGGCGTGATTCAGTCGGTCGTCACCGCTCTCCAGGCGCCGGACATCCGGCGCAAGATCCTGTTCACGGTCTTCATCCTGCTCATCTTCAGGATCCTGACCGCGGTCCCGGTACCCAACGTCGACCAGGCGCGCCTTGCCGAGCTGTTCGCGTCAAACCAGCTCCTGGCGCTGCTCGACATCTTCTCCGGCGGCGGCCTGGCCACCGCCTCGATCATCGGTCTCGGCCTGAACCCTTACATCAACGCCAGCATCATCATGCAGCTCATGCAGGGGGTCATCCCGCGCCTGGGTGAGCTGTCGCGGGAGGGGGAGTACGGGCGCAATCGGCTCCAGCAGTACACCCGCTACCTGACGGTGCCGCTGGCGGCGGCCCAGGGCTTCGGCTTCTCGGTCCTCCTCCAGAACGCCGGTGTCATCCCGGTCTCGCCATTCTTCAGCTTCGAGACATTCTCGCTCCTCATCGCCTGGACCTCGGGGACTATCCTCCTGATGTGGCTCGGCGAGCTGATCAGCGAGCGCGGGCTGGGCAACGGCATCAGCTTCATCATCTTTGCCGGCATCGTCGGCCGCCTGCCGGACCAGGCGGGGCCGATCATCACCGCCCCCGACGGGATCCTCCGGATCGCGCCCTTCATCGTGGTCGCGGTCATCATCATCGCGGCCGTGGTGTTCGTGAACGAGGGCCAGCGCCGGATCCCGGTCCAATACGCCTCGCGCGTGCGTGGACGGCGCATGTACCAGGGCCAGACCCAGTACCTGCCCATGAAGGTGACCATGGCCGGCGTGATCCCGATCATCTTCGCGGTCAGCATCCTGCTGTTCCCGGCCCAGATCGCCCAGTACTTCACCACGAGCAGCAACCAGGTGGTGGCCGATGTCGCCGCCTGGATCAGCACCACGCTGAGCCCTCAGACGCCGATCGTGTACGGGATCCTGTATTTCGTGCTGGTCGTGTTCTTCACCTACTTCTACACCGCGTTCCAGTTCAAACCCGACCAGACGGCAGACTTCCTGCGCAAGAACGGTGGTTTCATCCCCGGCATCCGACCCGGTCGACCGACCGAGGAGTTCCTGTCTCGGGTGGCGAACAGGATCACACTGGGCGGCGCGACGTTCCTGGGGATAATCGCCGTAACGCCCCTCATCATCTCCGCCTTCATCCCCGGGACCGAAGCGATTCAGCTCGGCGGGACCAGCATCCTCATCGTGGTTGCGGTGGTGGTCGAGACCATGAAGCAACTCGAGGCCCAGATGCTGATGCGCAATTACGAGGGCTTCATCCGGTGATGCTCGTCCTGCTGGGCGCGGTCGGCGCCGGCAAGGGCACCCAGGCATCGATCATCGCGCGCGAGCGCGGCCTGCTTCACCTCGCCACCGGCGACCTGTTCCGCCGTGCCCTGCGCGATGGCACCCCGCTGGGCGAGGTCGCGCGCGGCTACATGCGACGCGGCGAGCTGGTGCCTGACGAGATCACGATCCGGATGGTGGCCGAGGTGCTGGCCGGTCCCGCGGCACGGGCCGGCGTCGTGTTCGACGGCTTCCCGCGCACCCTGGCCCAGGCCCAGGCCCTGGATGCGCTCGTGGCGGAGCACGGCACCGAGATCACCCGAGCGGTGCTGATCGACGTTCCCGAGGATGTCCTGGTGGCCCGCGTCGCGGGGCGCTGGGTATGCCCGCAATGCGACACCCCCTATCACCTCACCGACGACCCGCCGCGCCTGCCCGGCATATGCGACCGAGACGGAACGGCCCTCGTCCAGCGCGAGGACGACCGGCCCGAGGTGTTCCGGGCCCGCCTGCGCGAGCAGCTGCCGCCCCTGGATGACGTGGTGGCGTACTACGCCGGACGTGGGCTCCTGGCTCGGGTCGACGGCCGCCAGCCGGTCGAGACGGTCACCGCGGCCATCCTTGCCGCCACGGACGGGGAGCGTGCGCCCTGATGGGCATTCCCCTGCGCCGCGCCAACGCGACCATCAAGCGGCCTGAGGAGATCGCCCGGATGCGGCACGCGGGCCAGATCCTGGTGGCGCTGCTCGACCAGCTGGAGGCGGCGCTCGCGCCTGGCGTGACCACCGCCGAGCTCGACGCTGTGGCAGCCGACCACATCCGCGAGGCGGGAGCCGTCTCGTCGTTCAAGGGCTACGGGTCGAACCCGCCCTTCCCAGGCACCATCTGCACGTCGCTCAACGACGAGGTGGTGCATGGCATCCCGTCCGCCCGGCGCCGGATTCGGGATGGCGACCTCATCGGCCTTGACGTGGGCTGCATCTGGGAGGGCTGGCATGCGGACTGTGCCCGCACCTACGCCGTCGGCGACGTGACCCCCGCCGCGGCGAAGCTGGTGGAGGCCACCCGAGACGCGCTCACGGCCGGGATCGCGGCCGCAGTGGCCGGCAACCGTCTGGGCGATGTCGGCGCCGCCATCGAGGCGGTCGCGGACCATCACGGCTATGGGATCGTGCGGCCGTTCGTGGGGCACGGGATCGGGACCAGCATGCACGAGGAGCCCCAGGTCCCGAACTACGGCCGACCCGGGACCGGGATGCGGCTCGAGGTCGGCCTGTGCCTGGCCATTGAGCCGATGTTCAACCTGGGTGGAGACGACGTGCGGCTGCTCGACGACGGCTGGACGGTCGTGACCGCCGACGGGTCGGCATCGGCGCATTTCGAGGACACGATCGTGATCGGGACCGCGGGGCCGGAGCGGCTGACGGCGCGGCCAGGTGCGCGATGAGACGAGGATGGCCGTTGCCCTCGTCGGCGGGGCTGCTGTATACTTTTCGATCCGGTCGCCGCGTGCGGCGGCCTTTCCGTGTGTCCCCCCAACCGAGTCAGCTGAAGCCGCGAACGAGGGTGCGTAGCGCTTGCCAAAAAAGGATGCGATTGAGGTTGAGGGCGAGGTGATTCTCCCCTTGCCGAACGCGATGTTCAAGGTGCGCCTGGAGAACGGCCACGAAGTCCTGGCCCATATCTCGGGAAAGCTCCGCAAGAACTTCATCCGCATCCTGCCTGGCGATACGGTTCGCGTCGAGTTGAGTCCCTACGACCTCGGTCGAGGTCGGATCACGTACAGGATGCGATGAAAGTCAGTGCATCGGTCAAGCCCCGTTGCGAGCGCTGCAAGGTGATTCGGCGCTCGGGCGTGGTGCTGGTCATTTGCCGCATCCCCAAGCACCGCCAGCGGCAGGGCTAGGGGAGGCTTCGGCATGGCGCGTATCGCCGGCGTGGACATTCCCCGCGAGAAGCGGGTCATCGTGTCCTTGACCTACATCCACGGCATCGGTCCGGCAACGGCGGCCAAGGTGGTCACCGCGGCCGGAGTGGCGCCGGACACGCGCGTGCGGGACCTGACCGAGGATGAAGTCACGCGGGTGCGCGACATCATCGACAAGCGATATCGGGTCGAGGGCGACGTCCGGCGCGAGGTCAGCATGAACATCAAGCGCCTGATGGAGATTGGTGCCTACCGCGGCGTCCGGCATCGCCGCAACCTGCCCTCCCGCGGGCAACGGACCAAGACCAACGCCCGACAGCGCCGCGGCTCGCGCAGGACCGTCGGCGTCCGCCGCAAGAAGTAACGGAGTCCCATGGCTGAGCGAAAGAAGGCGACGCGCGCCAAGAAACGCGAGAAGAAGAACGTCCCGGTTGGGCATGCGCACATCCAGGCCACCTTCAACAACACCATCGTGACCATCACCGATCCCAGCGGCGGGGTGATCGCGTGGGGCAGCGCCGGGCTGGTCGGCTTCAAGGGCTCGCGCAAGAGCACGCCGTACGCCGCCTCCCAGACCGCGGACCTGGCGGCCCGCAAGGCGATGGAGCACGGGGTGCGGCAGGTGGAGGTCTTCGTGAAGGGCCCCGGTGCCGGCCGCGAGCAGGCGATCCGCTCGCTCCAGGCCGCGGGCCTGGAGGTCACCGCCATCACGGACGTGACGCCCATCCCGCACAACGGTTCACGCCCGCCGAAGCGGCGGAGGGTCTAGCCGCATGGCGCGCTACACGGATCCGGTCTGTCGCATCTGCCGCCGAGAGGGGCTCAAGCTCTTCCTGAAGGGCAGCCGCTGCTTCTCGAAGAAATGCTCCTTCGAACGGCGGAGCACCCCGCCCGGGATGAACACCATGCGGCGCCGGAAGGTCAGCGAATTCGGGCTCCAGATGCGCGAGAAGCAGCGTGTCCGGCGCAGCTACTCGGTCCTCGAACGGCAGTTCCGGAACTACTTCCGTGACGCCGAGCGCCAGCGGGGCATGACCGGCGAAAACCTGCTGCGGCTGCTCGAGATGCGCCTCGACAACGTGGTCTACCGGATGGGCTTCGCCAGCTCGCGGGCCCAGGCCCGGCAGTTGGTGAACCACGGGCATTTCAAGATCAACGGTCGGCCCACCAAGTCCCCCAGTCAGCAAACCTCGGTCGGAGACCGGATCGAGGTCCGCGACACGCGGCAGGGCCGAACCTTCTTCAAAGCCGCGCCCGACACCATGCGCGCGGCCCAGATCCCCGACTGGGTCAGCGTGGATCCGACCAAGCTGGTCGGGTCCGTGATCGCCCAGCCTTCCCGTGAGCAGATGCCCGCGGAGTTCAACGAGCAGCTTGTCGTCGAGTACTACTCGCGCTAGGAGTTCCCCTTGCTGATGATCGAACCCGAGTCCACCCCGCGCATCGAAGAGGTCGAGGCGCACGGCGCCGCGGGCCGCTTCGAGATCCAGCCCCTGGCCGCCGGCTACGGCGTCACGCTGGGCAACGCGTTGCGCCGCGTGCTGTTGTCCTCGCTGGAGGGGGCGGCCGTGACGTCCATCCAGATCGCGAACGTGTATCACGAGTTCAGCACCCTCCCGGCGGTGAAGGAGGACGTGACCCAGATCGTGCTGAACATGAAGAAGATTCGCCTTCGCTCCTTCGCGCCGCACCCGGTGAACCTGAAGCTCGTGAAGCACGGCGCCGGCCACGTGACGGCGGGCGACATCGCCGAGTCGGCGGACGTCGAGATCGTCAACCCCGAGCTCGAGCTGCTGACCCTGGATTCGGATGCCGGGTCGATTGAGATGGATCTCACCGTCGAGACCGGGGTCGGGTACCGGGCAGCCGAACACACCGAGGAGATGCCGATCGGCGTCATCCCGGTGGATGCCATCTTCTCGCCGGTCCGGCGGGTGAACTTTGCGGTCGAGAACACCCGGGTTGGGCAGATGACGAACTTCGACAAGCTCAGCCTGGAGATCGAGACCGATGGGACCACCACCCCCCAGGCGGCCCTGGCCCAGGCGGCCGGGATCCTGGTCCGCGAGTTCAGCCGATTCGCCGACATCGGGCGGCCCAGCACCGGCACCGGTGACGACGTGCCGGCGCCGCTGGCGGCCAGCCTGCTCGATGCGCCGATCGAGGAGCTGGACCTGCCGATGCGGGCCTACAACAGCCTGAAGCGGAACAACATCACCAAGATCGGCCAGCTGCTGGCCCTGGGTGACGACGAGCTGCTCCGGATGCGGAACTTCGGCCGCAAGAGCCTCGACGACTTGAAGGAGCGTCTCGCCCTCCGCGGGTTCATCGCTCCCGAGGACGGGGCCCCCATGGCCGACGAGGGCGACCTGCCGGCTGCCGCCGAGCTGGACGAGGCCGTCGCCGCCGAGCTGAACCGGGAGGCCTGATCCAGACCGATGCCGCACCGCATCGCCGGTCGCAAGCTGAGCCGACCGACCGCCCACCGCGAGCACATGCTCGCCAACCTGGCGGTCGCCGTGCTGCGCTACGAGCGGCTGAAGACGACCGAGGCCAAGGCCAAGGAGGTGCGGGGCATGGTCGATCGGCTGATCGTCACCGCCAAGCGCGGCGACCTGCCCGCGCGACGGCAGCTGGTGGCCCAGCTGCCCAATGAGCCGCTCATCATCGAGAAGCTGATGGGTGAATTGGCGGCCAAGTACGCCGAGCGGGGGTCGGGGTTCACGCGGATCACGCGTCTCGGACCCCGCGTCGGCGACGCGGCCCCCATGGTCCAGATCGAGCTCGTCTGAGGCGGGCTCGGCTGACCGAATAACCGAAGACCCGATGGCTCCCGCGGCGCAACGCTGCGCCCGGGCGCTCATCGAGTACGACGGGACGGCATTCGCCGGCTCGCAGCGCCAGCCGCAGCAGCGGACGGTGCAGGGCGAGCTGGAGGAGGCCCTTAACAAACTGACCGGCGAGCGGATCACGGTCCGCCTTGCCGGGCGCACCGATGCTGGCGTGCATGCCACGGGACAGGTGATTGCCTTCTGTCTGCCCGACCCCTCCCGCCGGGAGTGGCCCGGGTGGGCGGAGCTGCGGCGACTCCTGAACGCGGCCCTGGCGCCCGACGTGGCGGTCCGCGCGCTGCGCGCTGCTCCCCGGGGTTTCGACCCGCGGCGAGCGGCCGTGGCACGGACCTACCGCTATCGGATCCGGGAGGACGGCGACCGCCGCCCGACCGATCGGCATCGGGAGCTCGAGATACCCGACCGCCTCGACGTGGCCGCCATGCGCGACGCCGCGGCGCGGATGGTCGGGGAGCGGGACTTCGCCGCCCTGGGCAGCGACCCGCGAAGTCGGACGGTCCGCCACCTGGTGGCGGTCAGCATCCGGCAGCGCGGGACGCTGATCGAGGTGACGGTGACCGCCAACGCCTTCTTGCGACGCATGGTGCGAAGCCTGGTGGCGGTTCTGCTGGCCGTCGGACGCGGCCAGATGGCGGCCGATGACGTGGAGCGTATGCTCGACGTCCGACAACGGGCCCTCCACGGGCGGGCCGTGCCGACGCGCGGGCTCACTCTCGAGCGGATCAGTTTCGGAACCACAGGAGCACCGAAGGAAACGTGAAGACGTACGCGGTCAAGGCCAGCGAGATCGACCGAGGCTGGTGGCTCATCGACGCCACCGATCAGCCGCTCGGCCGACTGGCCACGCGCGTCGCCACCCTGCTGGCGGGCAAGCACAAGCCCACCTGGTCGCCGCACCTCGACACGGGCGACCACGTGGTCGTGGTCAACGCGGCCCACGTCCGGGTGACTGGCAACAAGCTGAGCCAGAAACGCTACTACCGCCACTCGAACTACCCGGGTGGCTTGCGCGAAGAGAGCCTGGCCGACCTGTTGGCGCGCAAACCCGAGCGCGCGGTCGAGATGGCGATCCAGGGCATGCTGCCCCGGAATCGGCTCGGCAAGGCCATGTTCCGCAAGCTGAAGGTGTATGCCGGAGCCGATCATCCGCACGAGGCCCAGCGGCCCCGTTCGGACCAGGACCAGGATCAGGAGGCCTCGTGAGCGTCAACTACCTGTACGGCACCGGCCGGCGCAAGACGTCGGTGGCCCGGGTGCGCCTCCTGCCGGGCGACGGCAGCATCATCGTGAATGGCAAGCCGGCCCTGGAATACTTCGGCGGCGAGTCATCGGTGTCCGTCCTGCACCTCCCGTTCCGGGTGACCGAGACCGACGGCCGCTACGCCGCGACCGTCCTGGTGGCCGGCGGCGGTATCTCGGGCCAGGTGGGCGCCATCCGCCACGGCATCGCGCGCGCGCTCCTGGCCGGCCACCCTGACTTCCGGGTGCCACTCCGCGCCGCCGGCCTCCTGACCCGCGACCCCCGGGCCAAGGAGCGGAAGAAGTACGGCCTCAAGCGGGCTCGCAAGGCTCCGCAGTACACCAAGCGCTGAGTCGCGCCCAGGTGCCGATCTCAGGCTGCCCAGAGGGCCTTTGGTAACATTGGCGGCCGACCGCACCGGAGCGACTGTCTGACCGTGCCGGAGAGCATCAGCGACTTCCTGATCACGTTCCTGCGCGGCAGCTGGCTTTCGATCGTCGACATCCTCGTCGTCGCCATCCTGATCTACTGGCTGTTCGTGCTGATCCGCGGGACGCGGGCAGTCCGCATCCTCATCGGCCTGTCGATCGTCGCTCTCGTCTACCTTGCCGCCCAGGCACTCGATCTCGCCCTGCTGTCCACCCTGCTCCAGGCCGGTGCCGTGGTCGGCCTGTTCGCGGTGGTGGTCGTCTTCCAGCCGGAGCTGCGACGGGGGCTGGAGCAGATCGGCCGGATAGGCTCGCTGAACCGGCTGTTCGTGTCATCGGAGGTGTCGGCGGCCGACGCCGTCGCGCGCGAGGTCTCGCGGGCGGCCCGGCTGCTGGCCGGGTCGCGTCACGGCGCGCTCATCGTGATCGAGCGCGAGACGGGCCTGCACGACCTCACCGCCGAGTCTGGGGTGCCGATCAACGCCGATCTGCATGCCGAGCTGCTGGCCACCATCTTCTACCACGGCACGGCGCTCCACGACGGGGCGGTGGTCATCTCCGGCAACCGGATCGTCGCCGCCGGGGTGCTCCTCCCGCTCAGCCAGAACGTCCTCGACAGCGAGCGCTACGGGACCCGGCATCGGGCGGCCATCGGCATCAGTGAACAGACCGATGCACTCATCGTGGTGGTCAGTGAGGAGACCGGCTCGATCTCGCTGGTAGTCCGAGGCCGGATCGAGCGCAACCTGAGTGAGGATCGGCTCCGACGTCGAATCTTCAGCCTGATCCGGCCGCAGGCCCCGCGCCAGGCCGCGCCCCTCCTGCGTCGAACCCTGGAGGGCCGCTGGGGTATGCCGGAGGATGAGCCGGCGGACGCACCCATCGACCCCGAGGACCGCGTCGTCCCGTCGGTCGCCCCGGCGGCCGAGCCCCCGGCGACCGACTCTCCGGAGGCCGAGCCCCCCGCAACCGACGCCGCCGAGGCAACGCAGCCGGTGGCCAGTGGAGAGCGCCGCAGCTGATGGCCTGGCTGCTGCGGAACTGGCCCCTCAAGCTGGGTGCCCTGCTGCTGTCGATCCTGCTGTACGCCGGCCTCGTGTACTCCGGGTCCTTCACCGAGCGGCAGGCGACCGGCGTCCCCATCCGAGCCACCAACCAGCCGTTGAACACGTACCTGCTGACGGGGGAGCTGGGCACGGTCGACGTCGGGTACCGCGCCGCGGCCGCGGCCGCCGGGGGCGTCACGACTTCGACCTTCAGCGCGACGGTCGATCTCGAGGCCTACGACATGACCCAGGCCGGCGAACCACAGCGGGTGCCAGTCGAGGTGCGCTCCCTCGACGACGAGGTCGTTGTCCTGGACCTGGACCCGGTCGAGGTCTCGGTGATCCTGGATCGCCTTGCGGTGCGGACGGTTCGGGTTGTCGTCGATCGCGGTGAGGTGCCCCAGGGGCTCGAGATCGGAGTGGCGACCGTGATGCCCTCCACGGTCCAGGCGCAGGGCCCGGAGAGCCGGCTCCGGCTCGTCACGCGGGCCCTGGCCCGGGTCCGGATCGATCCGTCTGGGATCGACGTCTCAGAGCTCGTCGATCTGGTCCCGGTGGATGCCGATGGGGACCCGGTGGGGGCGGTCGAGCTCTCGCCCAGTGCCGCAATGGTCGAGATTGAGGTCAGCACCGCCGAGACCTCGAAGACGGTCCCGGTCACTCCCAGCCTGGTGGGGACCCCTCCCGCCGGCCTGACGCTGACCGGCGTCACGGTGGAGCCGGCCGCGGTGACCCTGTTCGGGCCCCCCGACGTCCTGACCGGGATTGCCAGCGTGGAGACCGCTCCGATCGACCTCACAGCCGTCACCGGGGACCAGGTCCTGGAGGCAGCGCTCATCCTGCCCGACCAGACCCGCCTCGGGGAGGGCGCCGCCACCGCAGTGGCCGTATCGGTCAGCGTCGACCCCGAGCTGGCGAGCCGGACCATCCTGGTCGGGCCCGTGTGCCAGAACGTGGGGTCGGGCCTGGTGTGTCAGCCGCAGGTCAACCAGGTCCCGGTCACGGTGAGCGGCACCCGCGTCGCGGTGGCGGCCCTCACCCCGTCCCAGGTCACACCGGTCCTGAACATGGCCGGCCTGGGCGAGGGCACGCACCAGGTGACGCCCAGCGTGAACCTGCCCGCCGGCATCTCGCTGGTCCAGGTGCTGGGTCCGCTGACGGTGGTGCTCACCGCCGGCGGTCCATAGCGGGCGGCCGGGAGCAGGATGGGCCGTCTCTTCGGCACCGACGGGATCCGCGGTGTCGCCAATGTCGACCTGACGCCGAATCTGGCGTACGACCTCGGTCGTGCCCTGGGCCACTATGTTGACGGCGCCGGTCGGAGCGTGGTGGTGGGCCGTGACACCCGTCGGTCGGGGGAGATGCTCGCCTCGGCGCTGGCCGCCGGCCTGACTTCGGTCGGTACCGATGTCCTGGACCTGGGCGTGGTCACAACCCCCTGCCTGGCGTACGTGGCCGAGACCGGCGAGCACGTGGCCGGGGTCATGGTCTCTGCCTCGCACAACCCGCCCGACGACAACGGGCTGAAGGTCGTTTCGGGTGGCCGGAAGATGGACGACGAGGCCGAGGAGCGACTCGAGCACCTCATCTTCCAGGCCGAGGCCCTACCCGGACCGACCAACGCGGGACTGGGCCGCATTCACCGCGACCCTGCGGCCGTCAACGTCTACCGCGATCATCTGGCGGCCGCCGCGGGCGACCTGCTCTCCGGGCTGCGGATCGGCGTGGACGCCGCCAACGGGTCCGCCTCCATCTTCGGCCCGGCGTTGTTCGAGTCCCTCGGTGCCCACGTGACCACCATCCACTGCGAACCGGATGGCACGAACATCAACGTGGGTGGCGGCGCCACCGACCCCGCCGCCCTGGCGCGCCTGGTTCGGTCGGGTGACCTGGACCTGGGGTTCGCCTTCGACGGTGACGCCGACCGCCTGATCGCGGTCACCGAGGCCGGAGAGGTGGTCGACGGCGACGGCGTGATGGGGATCTGCGCCCTCGAGCGCCTTGCCGCGGGCACCCTGGCCAAGAAGACCCTGGTCGTCTCGGTGATGAGCAATGACGGCCTCGTCCGCGTGGTGGAGGCGGCCGGTGGGCGCGTCCTGCGCGCGCCGGTGGGGGATCGGCACATCGTCGAGGCCATGGAACGGTCGGGGGCCATGCTTGGAGGAGAGCAGTCGGGTCACGTGATCTTCCGCGACCTGGCGTCCACCGGGGACGGGCTGCTGACCGCCATTCAGCTCGTCGCCGCCCTGAGGTCGGCCATGGGTCCGAGCCTGGGTGAGCTGGCCGCCCGAATTCCGAGGCTCCCGCAGGTGATGATAAACTCGGCCGTCCGCCACAAGGACCAGTGGCAGGTCGACCCGCTCTTCGCCGATGCGGTGGCTCGGGCGACCGCCCGGCTGGGCAGCCGGGGGCGGATCATCGTCCGCTCCTCGGGTACCGAGCCGAAGCTGCGAATCATGGTCGAGGGTGAGGAACCTGAAGAGATCGCCACCATCGCCCGGGAGCTCGCCGAGCTGGCCACCGCGCGGTTGAACTAGGCAGACCCGGGAGGCAGCCATGTGCGGGATCGTCGGCTACGTGGGGCCGCGTGACGCGGCGCCGATTCTCCTCGAGGGCCTGCGCCGCCTCGAATACCGCGGCTACGACTCAGCCGGCATCGCGATTCGGACCGAACAAGGGACGGTGTTCGTGGAGAAGCGCGCGGGCAAGCTCCACAACCTGACCGACCACCTGAACGGGACCACGCCGGCCGGTCACCCCGGCATCGCCCACACCCGTTGGGCCACCCACGGGGCCCCGACCGACCTGAATGCGCACCCCCACGCCGACTGCACCGGCAAGCTGGCCCTCATCCACAACGGGATCATCGAGAACTACGCCGAGATCCGGGATCGGCTGGCCGGAGCCGGTCACGCCTTCACCTCGGAGACCGACACCGAAGTGCTGGCCCACCTCATCGAGGAGCGCTACACCGGCGACCTGGTCGAGGGCGTGCGCCTGGCCCTGCGCGAGGTGCGCGGCGCGTACGCCATCGGCGTCATGCACTCCGATCATCCGGATCTCATCGTGGGCGCCCGGATGAACGTGCCCCTCATCGTCGGCCTGGGAGAGGGCGAGGGGTTCCTGGCCAGCGACGTGCCGGCCATCCTGGAGCACACCCGGCGCATGATCATCCTCCACGAGGGCGACATTGCCGCGGTGACGCCCACCGGGACCCGCATCGTTGACCTCGACGGCGAGGTGCTCGACCGCGAGGTCACCGATATCACCTGGAACCTGGAAGCCGCCGAGAAGGGCGGCTTCGCCCATTTCACGCTCAAGGAGATCTACGAGCAGCCGCATGCCATCCAGGAGGCGCTGCGCGGCCGGGTCGACGGGCGTGGGGTCATCCGGCTGCCGGAGCTGGAGGCCATCGACGAGAAATTGCGCCTGGCAGAGCGTATCTACCTGGTGGCATGCGGCACCGCCCACTACGCCGGTGACGTGGGTGCGTACCTCCTCCAGCAGTGGACCGGTGTGCCAGCCGTTTCGGTCATCGGCTCCGAGATGCGGTATGCCCCGCCCCCGATTGACGAGCGCACGCTCGTGATCGCCATCAGCCAGTCCGGCGAGACGGCGGACACGATCGCCCCGACCCGCCTGGCCCGAGAGCGGGGCGCCACCGTGCTGGTGGTGACCAATGTGGTGGGCAGCGCCCTCACCCGGGACGGGCATGCCACGGCCTATCTGCAGGCCGGGCCCGAGATCGGGGTCGCCTCCACCAAGGCCTTCGTGACCCAGGTGCTCGTACTCCAGATGATCGCCCTCCACCTGGCCCAGCTGCGCGGGACGATGACGCCGGCCCAGCTGACGACCTTCGGCCTGGGGCTCAGGGCGCTCCCGCGTGCGGCGGTGGCTGCCCTCGACAGCGCACCCCAGGTGCGCGACATCGCGCGCCGCTGGTCGGAGGTTCGGGACGTCATGTACATCGGGCGCGGGATCGGCTTTCCGATCGCGATGGAGGGCGCGCTCAAGCTCAAGGAGCTGTCCTACGTGCACGCCGAGGGATATGCCGCCGGCGAGCTGAAGCACGGCCCGATTGCTCTCCTTGACGTGGCGACGCCCCTGGTCGCCATCGTCATCAAGGGATCGGTATACGAAAAGGTGCTGTCCAACGTGTCCGAGGCGCGAGCTCGGCAGGCCCCCGTGGTGGCCGTCGCCACCGAGGGCGATCACGAGATAGGCCAGTACGCCGACGAGGTCATCTACGTCCCGGAGACGCTCGAGGAGCTGTCGCCGGTGATCACCATCCTCCCCCTCCAGCTGCTCGCCTACGAGGTGGCCGTATCGCGCGGTGCCGATGTCGATCAGCCGCGCAACCTGGCCAAGTCGGTCACCGTCGAGTAACGATCGGGTGGGCGACGCCCGATGAGCCGCCACGAGCTGGGCGTCGACCTGATTGACATCGACCGCATCGCCCAGACCCTGCGCCGCCACCCGCAACGCTTTCGGCGGCGCGTCCTGACCGACCGCGAGGACCGATACTGCGGCGAGCGAGTGGAACGCGTCGCCGGCCGCTGGGCGGCCAAGGAGGCGGTGAGCAAGGTGCTGGGACTTGGAGTGCGCGGCGTGGGGTGGCGCGAGATCGAGGTGCTTCCGAACTTCGCCGGGCAGCCGCAGGTCCTGCTCCACGGCCGGGCCGCCGCCCGGGCGGCGCGACTGGGGATCGGCGAGGTGACCGTGTCGATCTCACATGAACGCCGGATGGCGGTGGCCGTCGCAATCGCGGACCGGCCGGCCGAGGCGTAGCGTGGCGGTTGTCGCGGGGCGAGGAATCACGATCACCCAACGCTGGGTGGCGGAGCACCTTCCTCCACGGCCGGCACGCGGCCACAAAGGGACGTTCGGCCGCGTCCTCGTCATCGCCGGGTCACTCGAGTACGCCGGGGCAGCGCTCCTTACCGGCCTGGGCGCCGCCCGCGCCGGAGCCGGGCTGGTGTGCCTGGCGACGCCGGAATCGGTCGGGCTCCGCCTGCTGGGCCTGGTACCCGAGCTGACGTCACTCCTCCTCCCCGAGGAGGCGCTGGGGCTGGTGGCGCCGGCCGGGTGGCGGCAGCTGACGGCCGCTGCCCGCGAATACGACGCGGCGGTCGTGGGTCCGGGCCTGGGACGCCACGCGGCCACGTTGCGCCGCACCGCGCACCTACTGGCCGATCTGCGCCAGCCGGTGGTCATCGATGCCGATGGGCTGACCGCGCTCGCCGCCCGCGAGCGCTGGTGGCGCACCGTGTCTGCGCCCGCGGTGCTGAGCCCCCACCCCGGTGAGTTCGCCCGCCTGCTGCGGGGCGGAGCGACACCGCCCGAGGACGACGACACGGCCCGCGAGGAGGCGGCCAACGAGGCCGCTCGGCTGTGGGAGCACGTCGTGGTGCTGAAGGGCGCCAATACCGTGATCGCCGCGCCGGATGGCCAGCTCCTGCGCTCGGCGGTGGCCACCTCCGCGCTGGCGACGGCGGGCAGCGGCGATGTGCTGGCAGGTGCCATTGGGGCCATGCTGGCCGCGGGACTTCCCCCACTCGAGGCGGCCGCGGTCGGCGTGGCGGTCCATGCCGCGGCTGGCCTGCTGGCCGAGCAGCGGATCGGATCGGCTGGCGTGCTCGCGACCGATGTGGCTCGTCTGCTGCCGGAGACGATCACCCTCCTGCGCGGGCGCGAGGCGAAGCGATGATGACGACGGCGGTGGCGAGCCGCCATCGGGCCTGGATCGATATCGACCACACCGCCCTGGTGGCCAACCTGGCCGCTCTGCGCCGGCTGGCAGGCTCGGCCCAGGTCATCGCCGTGGTCAAGGCCAACGCCTACGGCCACGGGGCGGTGGAGGTGGCACAGACCCTGGTCGCCCATGGCGCCGAGCGACTGAGCGTGGCGACCTTGTCGGAGGCGATGGAGCTCCGGGCGAACGGGTTGGCCGGTCCCCTCGTCCTGCTGTGGGGGATCGGGGCCGACGACGCCGAGGCGGTGGCTGCCACCGGGGTGGAGCCGATGGTCGACAACCTGGCCGAGCTGGGCTGGCTCGAGTCCGCCGGGGCCGCGGCCGGCCGGCGGATCGAGGTCCACATGAAGGTGGACACCGGCCTGAGTCGGCAGGGCATCGAACCTGCCGGCGCCGTGGAGCTGGCGACCCGCATCGCGGCCAGCCGGCACCTGGGACTGGCCGGAACCATGACCCATCTGGCGGCGGTTGGCGAGGACGAGGCACATACCGATTTGCAGCTCCAACGGCTGGCCGGGGTGCTCGATGGACTGCGCGCGAAGGGGATCGACCCCGGGTTGGTCCACGTCGGCGGCACGGGCGCCATCCTCGCCGGCGTGGGAGGCTTCGCCGATGCGGTGCGTCCTGGTGTCGGTCTGTTCGGCATGGCCCCCGGCTGGGCCGATGCCCGCGCGGCCGGCCTGTCGCCGGTCCTCAGCCTGCGCACCCTGCCCCTCCGGATCTTCGACGTGGCGGCCGGCACGAAGGTTGGCTACGGCCTGCGTTGGGAGGCGCCGCGTGCGGCGCGGCTGGCGACTCTGCCCATCGGCTATGGTGACGGCTGGCCGCGGGTGCACCTCAACAACGGCGTGGCGCTGGTTCACGGGCAGCGGGTGCCGATGGTCGGCGCGATCAGCATGGACGGCCTGGTGGTCGACGCCTCGGACGCGGAGTCGCCGAGCCTGGACGACGAATTCGTCCTGATCGGCCGCCAGGGCAACCAGGAGATCACCGCCGACGAGGTGGCTGAGCAGCGACGTACGATCAACTACGAGGTGACGACCATGCTCCGCCAACGCCTCCCCCGGCGGCACGGCCGCCCATGACGACCCAGACGATCGACGCAGCCGAGCCGCGTCCCACGTCGACCCCGGTGCGTCCCGTTCCCGAGACCGAGCTCTCCCTCCTTCTGGACGTCGGCAGCGCCTGGACCAAGGCCGCCCTGGTGGGACGGGCCGGCGGTCGCTGGCGGATCGTGAGCGGGACCGCCCAACCCAGTTCCTGGGGCGAATCGGTCCTGGTCGAAGATCTTGTCGGCCGCCTGGTTCCCCATGCCGACGCCCGTCTGTCGCGACGACTGGCGCTCCTGGTCCGTGACGCGCCACGGATCACCTGTCAGTCGCCGCGGCGGCCCGGACGCCTGGCGGTCGTGGCTGACACCACGGCTGACCAGGAGGCCGCCACGTTGGTCGCCACCCGGAATGGCTGGAGCGTGGTGGCCGCGCTGGCCGGGAACGACCGCCGTCCGGAGTCGGAGCGCTACGAGCCCATCCGTGACGCAGAGCCCGACGCCTGGCTGGCGGTGTCCTCGGACGGCTCCCTGCCTCCCGAAGGCCCGTTGTGGGGCGTGCTTGCAGCGGCCCGTGGCTCATCCGGCGCCCCGCTCCTGGTCGTCGGCGCGGAGGATGTCCAGGAGCCCTTCGCTGGGCTCTTCGGCCCGGCCACGCAATGGATCGGTCCGGTCGTGGATGACACGCTGTCCGCGGCCCTGTTGAACCTGTTGGCGCAGGCGAACGGTCCCGGCGAGGTCCGGTCCCTGGCCCCGATCGCGTTTGGCCGCTCGATGGCGGCCCTGGCGCGGGGACTTGGCCTGGAGGTCCTGGGCGTTGACCTGGGGGCCACCTGGCTGGGCTGGGGAGCGGCCACGCCGAGTGGTGGGACGACCGCCATCCTGGCCGGCACCGGAGACAGCCCGCTGCCGGAGGGCTCCCGCGCAGCGGCCGAACTGCTGCTCGCCGACGTCGACGAGTTCACCACCACCGACGCGATGGCGAACCTGGCCACTCGGCCCATGGCGGTCCCCTCTTCGGTCGCTGAAGCGGCCATTGTTCAGGCGCTCGGCATCGACCGCCTGGCCGCGGCGCGGCGGTGGCTGGGAGGCTGCCCGCCGGTTGATCTGCTGGTGGGCGGCGGCCGCCTCCTGGCCGGCGCGGTTCATCCTGGGGATGCGGCCCTCGCCCTCCTCGACGGCCTGCGCCCCGCCGGGGTCACCCAGCTTGCCGTGGACCCGTGGGGGATCTGCGGCCCGCTGGGCACGCTGGCCGGCGAGGACGTCGATGAAGGCCTGGAGACGCTGCGCGATGACCTGCTGGTGCCCCTCGGCACGGCGGTCGTGTCCCACGGCGGGCGACCCGGGCAGGTGGCGCTCCGGGCCCGCCTCCACCGTCCGGGGTGGCCGGACTCGACCCGCCACGAAGTCCGGGTCGGAGGTGTGGCCGTCCTGCCGCTCGAACGGGGAGCATCGGGCGACCTCGAAATCGAGCTCGAGCGCGGCGTCGAGCTCGGCGTGGGGTATCGAGCGCGACGGGTCCGGGCGGCGGTGACCGGCGGCACGGTGGGGGTCATCCTGGATGCCCGCGACGACCCGATCCAGCTTCCGACCCGCCCCGGTGATGCCCGGAGCGTGATCCAGTCGTGGCGCGACGCGCTGCGGCGCGAAGGGCGACCGGCGGCCGGCTGATGACGACTGCCGATCCGTACCGGCACCAGATGCTTCTTCCCGCCGGGGCTGAGGCGGTGGTCGCCGTCGGCGACGAGGTCGGGCCCGGCGACCCGCTGGCCCGAATGGTGCGAGCGATCGGTGCCCGCACCATTCCCGTCGCGCGGCCGTTGCGTCGAAAACGGGGCGAGATGGCCGAGTTGCTCCTCGCGAAGCCAGGGGATCGGATCCGAGCGGATCAGCCGCTGGCTCGGACACCTGAGCGCGAGGTCCGGTCACCCATCAACGCCCTGTTCCTGGCCTACCAACCGTCGGACGGCATGGCTCACCTGCTCCTGCTCGAACCCGCTGAGCCGATCCGGAGCGAGGTGCGCGGGCTCGTGATGGAGGTCGAGGAGCGGTCGATCACCGTCGCCGTCCCCGGCGTGCAGTTGGCCGGCACGGGTGGGACCGGACCGGCCGTGCACGGGCAGCTGAGCCTGCTGGTCAGCGATGCGGAGTCCGTCCTGGAGCCGGCCGCCATCGATGCCGACAGCGCCGGTCGGATCGTGGTCGGCGGCTCATGGGCCTCGACCGAGGCGATCACCCGGGCCCGTGCCGTGGGCGTGGCCGCTATCGTGGTCGGCGGGCTGCACGCGCGCGAGCTGGCCGACTTCGCCGGGCTGCAACGCCGCCGCAGCCTCCTGGGTACCGCCGCACCACCTTTCGCGGTGCTCACCCTGGATGGGTACGGGCGCGCCGGGATGGATCCGGCGCGATTCGCCTGGCTCAAGGCCCACGCCGGCCAACCAGCCACCGTCCTGGGCGACCGACGCCGGCTCCTCATCTATGACGCCTCGCCGGCACCGGTGCGGGTGGCGCGCGCGGTGGTGGGGGATCGGGTCGTGATCGTGTCCGGGGCCGGCCGCGGCCAGGCCGGCCTGCTGAGCGAGGTACCCGCCCAGCCGATGGCCATCGGGTCGGGCATCAGCGCGCTGTGCGGCATAGTCCGCCTCGACGCCGGGCGGACCGTCAGCGTCGCACTTGCCAATCTGGAGGCCAGCCCCCCGCTCTCCTGACATACTCGCCGCCGTGAAGGCGACTGCTACCGCGGCCACGGCCGAGGGTCGGATCCGCTCCTCGTCGGCCGCCACGACCCGACGCATCGGCCGCCGGCTGGGACGGGCCGGCCAGCCGGGCACCTGCTTGGCTCTGGTCGGACCACTCGGTGCGGGCAAGACCCAGCTCGCCAAGGGGGTGGCGCAGGGCCTCGGCGTGCGCAACGTCGTGAACAGCCCCACGTTCATCATCGTGAACGAGCATGTCGGCAGGCTGCCCCTGTTCCACGTCGACGCCTACCGGCTGACCGATGCCGACGAGGCGCGCCAGGCCGGCGTATTCGACGAGCGGCAGGCCGAGGGTGTCACGGTCATCGAGTGGGCGGAGCGACTCGACGGCTGGCTCCCGCCGGATCACCTGCGGATCGAGATCACGGCGGACCCGTCTCTGCCCAATCTCCGGTTTCTCCGCTGGCGAGCCACCGGCCCTCGACACACGGACCTGTCCCGGGTCCTGGATGTCTCCGAAACGCCATGATCGGGGCGCTGGACAGCTCGTCAAGCGATCAATCGGTGGCGCTGGCCGATCCGGCCGGCCGCCTGCTGGGGAGCGCGGCCTGGAGTGCTGAGCGCGGCCAGGGGGGCGAGCTCCTGCCCCGCCTGCTCCAGCTCCTCGACCAACAGGGCGCCACGCTGCGGGACGTCACCGCCATCGCGGTCGGCATCGGCCCCGGATCGTTCACCGGCCTGCGGGTCGGGCTCGCGCTGGCCAAGGGCCTCGTTGCCGGCCTGGGCTGCCCCATCGTCGGGATCCCGAGCCTGGACGCCTGGTTGATCGCGGTCCCGGAGGCGGACGCCGCCCTGACCCGCGGCGGGGCGTCCGACGTGTACGCCCGTGCCCGGGACCAGGCGGAGCCGCAGATCGTGGCCTTCGCCGCGCTGTCGGCCGCGGCCCGAGCCCGCCCCCTGGTGGCTCCACGTGATCTGGCCACCACCCTTGGGCTCACCCACGCCCAACCGCCCGACGGGGCCGCGGCCGCCGTGGCTCGCCTGGCTGCCGACCGGATCCGGGACGGATCGGTGGATGACGTCGCCCAGCTCGAACCGGTCTACCTGCGACCGCCGCGCGGGCTCGGCGACGCCCCCCCGGCCCCAATCACGTGGCTCTGACCGCGGCGGTTCGCCTAGGGCCCATGCGACAAGATGACATCTCGGCCGTGCTCGAGATCGAACGTCGGAGCTTCACCACGCCGTGGCCACCGGAGGCGTTCACCCAGGAGCTGACCCACAATCGGCTGGCTCGGTACACAGTTGCGCGGCAAGGGGGCGCCGTCGTCGGCTATGCCGGGTTGTGGCTGATGGTGGACGAGGCGCATATCACGACCTTCGCGGTCCACCCCGACTGGCGTCGACAGGGGGTCGGGCGTCGCCTGATCCAGGCGCTGCTGGTTGCGGCCATCGACCTCGGAGCGGCGCGGATGACCCTGGAAGTCCGAGCCTCAAACCTGGCCGCCCAGTCCCTGTACCGGGGTCACGGATTCCAGATCGCCGGCCGCCGGGAGCGCTACTACACCGATGACGGCGAGGACGCCTACATCATGACCACCCCGCCTCTGGCCGATCCGGCCATGCGTGAGGCGCTCGAGGCCGCCCGCGCCGCCGACGAGGACGAGGACGCGTGAGCGGCCCCCGGATCCTGGCCATCGAGACCAGCTGTGACGAGACCGGCATCGCAGTCGTGGTGGGCGGCCGGCAAATCGAGGCCAACGTCGTCGCCAGCCAGGTGGCCGTTCACGCCGCCACCGGCGGGATCGTGCCCGAGGTCGCCGCCCGACAGCAGCTGCGTTGGATCGTCCCCACCCTCGAGGCTGCTCTCAAGGCTGCAGACGCCGGGTGGGCCGACTTGGACGCGGTGGCGGTCACCTACGGGCCCGGTCTCATCGGATCCTTGCTGGTCGGGGTCAACCTGGCCAAGGGGCTGGCCGCCAGCCATGACCTGCCGCTGGTGCCGGTCAACCACATCGAGGGCCACATCTACGCGAACTGGTTGACCGATGCGCCCGGGACCGATGCGCCCGGAGTCGATCCAGTCCTCCCACTCGAGCCGCCCTTCCCGCTGCTGTGCCTGGTCGTTTCCGGAGGTCACACCCAGCTGGTCCTGATGGCCGACCACGGGCGCTATCGGTTGCTCGGGCAGACGGTGGACGATGCCGCCGGGGAGGCGTTCGACAAGGTCGGTCGACTGCTCGGCCTCCCGTACCCCGGCGGTCCGGCCATCTCGGCCGCCGCCGAGGGCGTGGCACCGGCCACCCGGTTTCCGCTGGCGCGGCCGCGGGGCCGGTATGACTTCTCGTTCTCCGGGCTGAAGACCGCGGTCCTGCGCGAGGTGGAGGGCTACCGCGCGCGGGGCGAGCCGATCCCGGTGGATGGCATCGCGGCCGCCTTCGAGCGGGCCGCGGTGGAGCAGCTCGTGCGCCGGACCGTGGCGGCGGCGGAGGAGCACGTGGTGGCGGCCGTGGCCCTGGGTGGTGGGGTCGCCGCCAACCGGATGTTGCGCCGGACGTTGGGCGAGCGGCTGGATGGCATTCCGCTCCTCGTTCCACCACCCGCCTGGTGCACCGACAACGGGGCCATGATCGGTGCGGCGGCCGCCTACCGGTTCGCGGCCGGGGAACGTGCCGACCCGAGCCTGGAGGCCATCCCCGCGCTCGCGCTGCCGTGGCAGGCGGCGGCCTGATGGCGCGCCCGGCCGCCAGCGACGTTCCGCGGCCGCCGACCCCGGGCGAGCTCCGGCGCCTGCTGCGTCGCGAGGGCCTCCATGCGCGCCGCGGCTTGAGCCAGAACTTCCTTACCGACGCCGAGGCCCTCGACGCGATCCTCGCCGCAGCCAACCTGTCGCCCGGCGATCGGGTGGTGGAGATCGGCCCGGGCCTGGGGGTCTTGACCCGGCGCCTGCTGGCGGCCGGTTGCGAGGTCGTGGCAGTCGAAATCGATCCCCACCTGGCGAGCTACCTCCATCGCGAACTTGACGATGCGGTAGGCCTCACCCTGGTCGAGGCCGATGCGCTCGACGTGGACCCCGAAACCCTGTTCCCCGGTGAGGCGTACCTCCTGGTCGCGAACATCCCGTACCACATCACCAGCCCGCTGCTGCATCGCTTTCTCGGCAGCGGGCATCCGCCCCAGCGGTCCGTCCTGCTGGTGCAGGCCGAGGTCGCCGTTCGGGTCGCCGCGCCGCCGGGGGACATGAGCTATCTGTCGGCCTTCGTCCAGGACCTGGCGGAAGCGGCGGTCGTCGGCCGCGTCCCGGCGGCCGCGTTCGAACCGGAGCCGGCGGTGGACTCGGCCATCCTCCGCCTCGAGCGCCGTCCCGCCCCCCTGGTTCCGCCCGCCGACCGTGAGACCTTCCACCGAGTCGCCCAGGCCGCGTTCCGACAGCGACGCAAGCAGATCCACAACAGCCTGCTCCGTGAGCTCCCGGTTGATCGCGACACCGTGGACGGTGCGTTGAGCGCGTGCGGGGTGGACCCCGAGCGGCGGCCCCAGACCCTGGCTCTGCCCGAGTGGGCGTGCCTTACGGCCGCCCTGCGCCCCGCCCTCGACGCGGGCCGTGGGTGAGGTGAATGTGATGGAGGATGCCGCCGGCTGGCGGCTGGCGGCGCCGGCCAAGCTGAACCTGTGGCTGACCGTGGTCGGCCGCCGGGCGGACGGGTTCCACGAACTCGACTCCCTTCTCGTTCTGCTGGAGCTCGCCGACGAGCTGTCGCTGGCCTCCGAAGGCCCGGAGTTGCGGATCGGTGGCCCGGCCGCGGCGGGGGTGCCCGCGGACCGGACCAACCTCGCCTGGCGAGGATGGGCGGCAGGCCTGGGCGGCCGGCCATCGGCACGAGGGCTATCCGTGGACAAACAGATCCCGGCCGCGGCCGGGCTGGGCGGCGGTTCGTCGGACGCCGCGGGCGCCCGGCGCCTCGCTCGTTGGGTGACCGGCCAGGGCGACGACCGGCCCACCGCCGATGAGCTGGTGACCCTGGCCACCATCGGCGCCGACGTCCCGTTCTTCGCATCCCACCAAGCTGTGGCCCGCGTGCGTGGCATCGGCGAGCAGGTCACGCCCGACGCCATGGGCCCGGCCGAGGTCATCCTCGTCCACCCCCCGTTCGGCCTGGCCACCGGCGCCGTGTTTGCGGAGCTGCGCCAAGGCGAATGGAGCGGACCTACGGAGGACGCGGCCACGCGGCCGGGACGCAACGACCTCGCGGTCCCGGCACGCCGCCTGCGCTCTGAGCTGGACGACATCTTCCGCCTGGTGGCCGGCGCCGGCGGGGAGCCGCACCTGACCGGGTCCGGCCCCACCGTGTTCGCGCTGACCGACGACCCCGAGCGGGCCGCCGGTGTCGCCTCCCGGCTCGAGCGTGCTGGACTGGCTACAACCCGCACCCGGCTGCGGTCCGAACCGGCTAGCATCGAGCGGTGAGCGGTCGACGAGCGGTTCGGACCGACAACGCCGCGGGCGCCGTCGCCCCCTACAGCCAGGGGATGGTCGGATCTGGCCTGGTCTTCACCGCCGGCAGCCTGGGACTTGATCCCGCCAGCGGCGCCCTGGTCGAGGGTGGGGCTGCACCCCAGGCCAAGCGAGCCATCGCCAACCTGGCCGCCATCCTGGACGCGGCCGGTTCGGGGCTGGACCGGGTCCTGAAGACCTCCGTGTTCCTGGTCGACATGGCCGACTACCCCGAGGTCAACGAGGTCTACCGCGATGCGTTTCCGGAACCGTACCCGGCCCGGACCACGGTGGCGGTGCAGGCCCTCCCGATGGGAGCGCGGGTGGAGATCGAGTGCGTGGCCATGGCAGCGGAGGCTAGTTGACGCTCGTTCGAGCGGCCCCCTACCATCCGCAGATCTGATGCGCCCCATAGAGCGCCGTTCGGCGTGACAAGCCCGGCCGCCGTTGTGCTGGCCGCGGGCCAGGGAACCCGAATGCGGTCCCGCCTGCCGAAGGTGCTGCACCCGCTCGCCGGCCGGACGCTGATTGACCATGTCCTGACCGCGCTCGCCGGCGTTACCGCCTCACCGATCGTGGTCGTGACCGGACATGGCGCTGACGAGGTCGAGGCAGCGCTGGCCGGACGCACCACAACCGTGCGCCAGGAGCCCCAGCTGGGCACCGCCGATGCGGTCCGGGTGGCCCTCCCCAGCGTGCCGGCGAACGCGGCCCAGCTCCTGGTGACCATGGCCGACGTGCCGCTCCTCCCCGCCGAGCTGCTGACGGACCTGGTCGCGGACCAGGCTGAGAGCGGGGCGGCGATCGTGCTGCTGTCCGCCCGGCTGGCGGACCCAACCGGATACGGCCGCATCGTGCGCGGGCCCGACGGCACCTGCCGCGCCATCGTCGAGGACGCCGAGGCCGACCCGGCCACGCGAGCTTTGGACGAGGTCAACGCCGGGACCTATTGCTTCGACACGGCCTGGCTGCGCGCGAACCTGGGCCGCGTCCCGCTCAGCCCAAAGGGTGAGCACTACCTGACCGATCTCGTCGGCCTGGCAGTTGACGATGGGCAGCTCGTTCGGGTCGTGCAGGCACCCCAGCCCGAGATGGCGCTCGGGATCAACGACCGGGTCCAGCTGGCGACTGCCGAGCGCCTGCTGCGGAGGCGGATCGCGGAGGGCCATATGCGCAGCGGGGTCACGATCGTAGACCCCGACACCACCTTCATCGATGCCTCGGTCGAGATCGGTCAGGACGCGCGGATCGAGCCATGGACCGTGCTGAACGGCCAGACCGTCATCGGCGACGAGGCCGTGGTCGGACCCGGAACCCGGATCTCGGACAGCCGGATCGGCGCCCGGACCCGGGTGCTGGGCTCCTGGATCGAAGGGTCCGAGGTCGGCGAGGACGCGCGGATCGGTCCCATGAGCCATCTTCGCCCGGGCAGCGTCGTGGGCCAGGGTAGCGAGATCGGAAACTACGCCGAAATCAAGCAGAGCCGGCTCGGCGCCCGGGTACGGCAGCACCACTTCAGCTATCTGGGCGACGCCGACGTGGGGGACGACGTGAACATCGGCGCCGGCACGGTGACCGCCAACTTCGACGGCACCACCAAGCACCAGACCGTGATCGGCGACGGGGCCTTCATCGGCGTGGACACCATGCTTCGGGCTCCGGTGACGGTGGGAGCCGGCGCCAAGACCGGCGCCGGCAGTGTGGTGACCCGCGACGTGGCACCCGGCAAGACGGTGGTCGGCGTCCCGGCGCGCCCAATCGAGCTCCGACGAGGCCGCCGCGGGGACGACCCACCGGATGCCTGAGGGCGCTGCCGGCACCGACAATCCGTGGCTGGACCTGCTGGTGGTCCTGATCCTGATCCTGGTGGGGGGCGTGTTCGCCGCCGCGGAGATTGCCCTCCTCACCGTGCGCCGGCACCGGCTCGACCAGTTGGCCGACGAGGGCAGTCGCGGGGCTCGGGCAGCCCAGCGCCTGATCGCGGACCCCCAGCGCTTCCTGGCCACCATCCAGGTTGCCATCACCTTCCTAGGCTTCCTGGCATCGGCCATCGGCGCCCTCTCATTCAGCCGGGTCATCGCCGACCTGATTGGTGGCATTCCCTGGGAGCCGATCCGCTCGGCGGCCGAGACGATCGCCTTCGTCCTGGTCACGCTGCTCATCGCCCTGACCTCGATCATCGTTGGCGAGCTGGTGCCGAAGACCCTGGCTCTGAACTTTCCCGAGCGCTTTTCCCTCATCGCCTCGCGGCCGTTGAGCGTGTTTGAGCGGTCGCTGGCGCCCCTCGTCTGGCTGACCACCACCATCAGCGGCTTCCTGGTCCGGCTGCTGGGCGGTCGGGAGCGTCCGCAGACCGGTCTCCTGTCGGTGGAGGAGCTGAAGCTCCTGGTCCAGACCGGTTCCGAGCAGGGCCAGATCGAGGAGTCGGAGAAAGAGATGATCCATGGGGTCATCGAGCTCGGCGACAAGCGGGTCCATGAGGTCATGGTGCCGCGCATCGGCATCAAGGCGGTGGAGGCGGACGACCCCATCGACGACGTGCTCGACCTCATCGTGCGCGCGGGGCATTCTCGGGTGCCGGTGTACCGCGAGAACCTGGACAACATCATCGGCATCCTGTACGCCAAGGACCTGCTGCCCTACCTGCGAGCCGCCGTCGACAAGGACCAGCCGATCGACATCCGGTCGCTGGCGCGACCGGCCGGCTACGTGCCCGAAACCAAGCGCATCGACGAGCTGCTGACCGAGATGCGCGCCGCTCGCCGCCATATCGCGATCGTGGTCGACGAGTACGGGGGGACCGCCGGCCTGGTCACCATCGAGGATCTGGTCGAGGAGATCGTGGGCGAGATCCAGGACGAGTACGACATCGAGGAGAGCCTGGTGGAGCCGATCGAGACCGATGGCGACCGCCGCGCCTATCGGATCGACGGTCGGGTCACGATGGACGACCTGCGCGACCTATTCGAGCTCAGCGATGCCGAGGAGCCGGATGAGGAGGCCTACGACACGGTCGGGGGATTGATCATCCATCGTGTGGGGCGGATCCCGCTGGTCGGCACCGAGGTCGAGTTCCGTGACGTCACCTTGCGAGTCGAGGCCGCGGACTCACGCCGGGTGTCGAAGGTGACGGCGGTGCAGATGCTGGAAAGCCCCCAGGCGGTCGAGAACCCCTCCGGCTAGGGAACCGGCGCTCAGGGCGCGGGGCAGGCGGTCAGGCCGCGATCATGGCCTCCACGAACATGACCAGCTCGGCGCGGGCCGCCGGCTCGAGGGGCAGGTCCACCAGCTCGGCCAGGGCCTCGTCCCGGTAGCGTCGGGCCTCGCCCAGCGTGGTTTCCCGTGCGCCGGAGCGATCCAGGATGGCGAGCGCTTCGGCGACCTCGACATCGGTCAGCTGCCGCCCCCCTTCGATGGGCGCGAACAGCTCGCGCAGGCGCTCCTGGTCCGCGGCCCCGGCGTGGTTGAGGGCCCAGATGACAGGCATCGTCTTTTTCCGGCGGCGGAGGTCACCGGCTTCCGCCTTCCCGGAGGCCGACTCCTGCCAGAACGAGCCCTTCACGTCATCGGCCATCTGGAAGGCGAGCCCAAGACGATCGCCGAAGCGGCGGAAGCCCGCGATCACCGTCGGATCCTGGGAGGCGAGGGTGGCAGCGGCCTCGACGCCTGCCGCCATGAGGGCGGCGGTCTTGAGCTCGATCATCTGCAGATACTCATCAACCGTGACGTCCAGCCGGCCCTCGAAGCTGATGTCCAGGAACTGGCCCTCGCACAGCGCCAGGCAGGTCTGGTCGTAGATCTTCATCAGCTCCAGCACCTGGCGCGCATCGGGAGCCTCGGGATCGTCCTTCTCGGCCGCCAGCCGGTACAGGGCCAGGCGGGACAGCGCAAACAAGGCGTCCCCGGCGTTGATGGCCTGCGGCACGCCGTACCGCGCCCACAGGGTGGCCCGGTGGCGGCGCTCGCGGTCGCCGTCCTGGATGTCGTCGTGAACCAGGCTGAAGTTGTGCCCCAGCTCCACGGCTGCGGCCCCGGGCAGGGCGCGGCGGTAATCACGCCCCAGCGCTCGGATCACGAGCAGCCCGAGCAGGGGCCGGATCCGCTTTCCGGACGAGCCGTCCTCGCCATCCAGGCCCAGGTGATACTCGAGCATGTCGTACAGCGGTCGCGCCGGCCCGCGGTGCTCGTCGAGGATCGATTGCATCTCGGCCTCGACGTCGGCGACCAGCTGGCTAAACTCGACCCGCATGTCCATCCCCGAAGCGTACCCGACCGGCTGCCAGTGAGCCCACGCTCCCGCCTGTACAAGACCGAGGGGATCGTCCTGCGCGGGCTCGACCTGGGAGAGGCAGACCGAGTGCTGACCATCCTGACCCCCCATCTGGGCAAGCTGCGGGTCATCGCCAAGGGCGTTCGACGGCCGCGCTCGCGGATCGGCGGCGGCCTCGAG
>JBKJVN010000176.1:0-3014 GCA_046717345.1 Candidatus Limnocylindria bacterium
GAGATCCGACATCGGCTACCTATAATCACATCCCCCGCGGGCCGGAGTGGCGGAACAGGCAGACGCGTCGGTCTCAAACACCGATGGGAGCAATCCCGTGTGGGTTCGACCCCCTCCTCCGGCACCAACTCATTTCGTGCTCAACTCGCGGTCGGGGCACAAGGAGAGGCCCCGACCGTTTGTTCGGTTCGGGGCCTCTGACAGCTACCTTGACAGCCAAACCCTCAGCTCGTGGCTCCGAGCAGAGCGCCACCCGCAGCTCACCCCGCCTACAACTCGTTGGCTTCCATCAGGTCCTTCAGGGTACGCAGAGCTCGTCGCCACTGCCAGGCGCCGAACCGCGCCAGGAGGGGCCAGCCCAGCTTGTAGAGGCCGTGCAGTTCTGCCTCGTAGGCGACGGTGACGAGCGTTCCGCCCCTGGCCGGCTCGAACGTCAGCGTGGCGTGGAGCGGAACAGGTGTCCCGCGGCTCCTGGCCACGAGTCTGCGGTTCGGCTCGAACTCGGTGATCTCCCATTCGGATTCGAAGCGCCGACCGAGAGTCTTGCCGACGTAGCGGGCGGTCGTGCCCACGCCCACAGGGCCCGGCGAGGTCAGTTCGGCCTCGATGACCGCAGATGACCACCGGTGGTCATTCGCAGGGTTGCTCATCACGGCGAAGACATCCTCGACGGGCCGCTTGATGGTGGTGCTGCTAGTGAAGTTAGCCACGGCTCACTCCTCCGGCGATTCTGCCACCTGCGGCGGACCTGCTGGCCGTCCCCACCACAGGCTGGCGGCCAGCCAGAGGAGCCACAAGAACAGGAGGACCAGGCTGCCCACGATGATGAGGACGACGAGGAGGTCCAGCGGACCCGAAACCTCAACGATGATCCGACCGGTCGCGCCGGTACGCAGGCCCGACGCCAGCATGCCGATGCCGCTCAGCACCGCCAGTCTACCGAAGGGCGGCCACTCTCGGCGCAGCAGCCACCCCACGCCGATCAGCCAAGCGCCCAGCAGGGTCAGCTCCAGTGTTCCCCACAGGCCGGCGACGACGCCGCGACCGAGCGTCTCGAGTCCCACACGAGCCGCTTCACGCGCCGATTCCGAGGCGGTCGCATAGTCCAAGAGCAGCGATGGCCCGACGGTCGCGAGGAGCACCGCGCCGACGGCACCAATGAGCACGGCGCTGGGACCGCTCAGCCTGAGCGACGCGGCGACCAGGCCCCCGCCCTGCAGCAATCGTTCCCCGACGTACACCACCACCAGCCCGAGCGCGAGGTAGCCTGCCATGTCGAGGAGGGCGCCCCAGCGCAGCAGCTCGGCCGCTCCGACGCCTCGGTCGAAGAGCGATCCGAAATGAGCCGCCGCGTGAAGATCAAAGCCGAATGCTGCCGCCAGAACAGAGACTGCCACGCCCTCCAGCAAGGCGAGGAGAACGATGACGGCGGCCATCGGACGATGCCGTTCTCGAAACGCCCCCACTCGCCCGCCTAGGCGCCGACGCCAGGGTCGAGGATGGTCACGCCCTTACGGGTGATCCGGATGATGGCGGTGGTGCCGTTGTTCGCATCGTCGCTTTCCAGAAGCCAGTTCTGGGCGTCAGCTGTGGCGGTGATCTCGTATTCCCCAAACGGCAGCCCGCTGATGTCGATGTACTGGTCGACGAGGCGCGAGGGATAGGTGTCACCCCAGCCGACTGACAGGCCGAAGGTCACCGTCGTATCGGCCGAGCCGAAGCCGCACCGCGAGTAGACCGGGCTCTGGGGCGCGCCGGGCAGGCTCAGCCGGTAGCTGGTGTTGTCGAAGAAGCAAAAACCATGCTTGGCGCCGGTGCGCAGGGGCGGGGCGTTCGGGGCGGTCGCGTTGCGCAGCTCGTACGTCTCGAGGTCGCGCAGGTGCCAATGCAGGTGGCCGTCACGGGCGAAGTACATGCGATACGGAGTCCGATCGGAAGTCCAGGTGAGACCCTCCCGGATCTGCTGGTCGACGAGCAGCTCCCCGTTGAGCTGCGATGTATGGCCATAGACCTGGAAAGGCCCGGCCCCGACATTGACAACGACGGTCGTGAATCGCAGCCAGCGCACGCCGTGCGGCCGCCGCTCGACCGAGAAGTCGGTGAGGGGCGCCATGCCCAGGTCCGGGAGCAGCGCGGCGCCAGTGTGGGTCGCGCTGGTCTGGACCGGCGCAAGGCCGGTTGCGGCCAGCAACGCGAGGCTGAGCCATAGGCGGAGGGGGCGCGATCGCATCAGTCAGGTGAGGGTACCCCGGGCGTCAATGCCGGTAGAGCTGGTCGCCGCCAAGACCGCCGGCGCCCGCCAGGCTGATCCATACTCGCCTCCCATGGATCTCGATACGGCGGCGAATGTCGCCACGACGCTGGCCGTCGTCGGCGGCGTCGTCATCGGGCTTGCCGAGCTCCGCCGAGCGAGGCGCGACCGGCGCGATCGTGCGGCCGTCGAAGTCGTTCGCTCGGTCGAGACACAGGAGAGCCACCGGGCCGTGGGGAAGATTCTCAAGCTTCCCGACGACACCGACCCAGGGGTCATACGCAGCGACCCGGCCTTGCTCGAAGCCGCCATGCTCGTTTACTTCGCCTGTGAGATGTGGGGCTCGATCGTCTATGAGGGCGTCGTCGACCTGCATACCCTCGACCGGATGGTCGGTGGCTGGGTCCGCGCGGCCTGGGTGCGCTTGCGCCGCTGGATCGCAGCAGAACGCATTGAAAATCGGAACGTCAACGTGGGCGAATGGTGGGAATGGCTCTACGAGCGGCTCGAGGCGGACCCCGATCCCGGTAAGGCCCTGGGCGCCCACGTGGCGTATCGCGGCAAGAGTGAGCGTTGATGCAGGCGTCTCCTGGCCCCTCCTCTTGCACCACCTCGGCCGGATGTACCTGCCCCGACGGCAGATCGGGCTAGGTGGCGGCAGCGCGGCACGAGCGTACGGTGACGCCGTGCGCACCACGATGGCGTCCCAACCAGACGTCCCCGACGCGCAGGACCTGCAGTCAATTCGACTGTACCTGGCCGA
>JBKJVN010000177.1:0-2731 GCA_046717345.1 Candidatus Limnocylindria bacterium
GAGGCGGCTGACCTGGGACCGATCGAGGTGGTTCGGCCCGCGGACGACTAGCTCGAAGCGCGGCGCTGCGCGCGGACCAGCCGGTCCCGGGCTCGCGAGATCCGTTGCGACGGCTGACCGCGGACGAGGCGGGAATCGAGGGCGTCGGGGTGTTCGCCCCGGGCGATCTCGGCCAGGAGCGCGGACGCCTGCTCCAGCTGGCCGGCCTCGGTCAGGAGCTGGACTCGCGCGTACCACCCGTCGCCGTCGATGACCGGCGCCGCCAGGAGGCGCTCGAGGATGGCCACCGCTCGCTCGCTGTTTCCGGCCCGACGATGGGCGAGGTGGGCCGCGCGCAGGTCGGCAAAGGTCGGGTCCATGGCGAGGCCATCGAGGTAATCGAGCAAGAGATCCGCGTTCGCGGCCCGCTCAGCGGGCGGCCCTCGACGCACGTGACGCTCCCGGAAATCGACCAGCAGGGCGTGCTGCTCTCGATCGAGCCAGGTGCGCGGGGCGGTCCCATCGGGCCACCTGCCACCGAGCTCGGCGAGAAATGTGGCGCCGGCCAGATGCCGGTCGGTCGCCACGTACGCTTCGCGCAGCCCGGCGCGGGCCAGCGTGTCGAACGCGGGGTCCACCTCCACCAAGCGCTCCGCAGTGCCGGCCCAGTCCTCGAGGCGACCTCGCTCTCGGTAGTGCGTGCGGGCGAACCGCAGCCAGTACCGTTCGCGGTGATCGCGCCAGTCCTGGCCGTCGATGAAATGCTCCACGATCCACCGGCGCTGTGCGTCGGGATCGGCGAGGAAGACCGCCGCCGGCACCCGAAATCCAGCCACAGATCGCCAGGCCGGCTGGTGCCACGGACTGGGCTCAGCGGGCTCGCCGGCACTCCGCGCCGGGCGGCGCACGCGCCGCGATCGCGCGGGCACCGGTTCCCCCAGCGCCACCGGCCAGGCCAGGGTGCCCGCCACGCCGCGGGACAGCGCACCGTCGTACTGCCGGCGCCGGGCCGGGTCACGCAGCTCGGACCAGGCCCGGTTGAGGAGCGAGGTCCGGCGCGTGGCCAATCCGGGGGGCGCGCCGCTGCGGTCGGGGTGGTGACGGAGGACGGCCCGACGGAATGCGACCCGCAACTGATCGGCGGTGGCGTCGGGGTCCACGTCGAGCACAGCGTAGTAATCCAGGTCCTGGTAGAGGACGTCCGCCGAGGAGGCCATCCCACGAGTGTACGGGTCCGCAGGCGGGGTCGGGGTTGCTATGCTCCCGTACATATGGCTGCGACCGCCCGCCCAGCGCGGCCCCGCGCCGGCCAGCTGGTGATCATCGGCGGCGCGGAGGACAAGCTTCGGCATCGTACGATCCTGACCCGCTTCATCACCCTGGCCGGGGGACCCGAGGCGCGGATCCTGATCGTCTCGACCGCCTCCTCGCTGGGCGAGGAGGCGACTGACCTGTACGCCTCGCTGTTCCGGGCGCTCGGGGCAGCCGAGGTCGTCAGCCTGCGTCCGCTGCTCCGCGAGGAAGCGAACACGCTCCGCGCCGCCGAGCTGGTGCGCGACGCGACCGCCGTATTCCTGACCGGCGGCAACCAGCTGCGCCTGTCGAGCGTGGTAGGTGGAACCCGCCTGGGCCGCGCCGTGGCCGAACGGCACCGTCACGGGCTGGTGGTGGCCGGGACGAGTGCGGGGGCGTCGGCCATGGCCAGCCACATGGTCGCCTTCGGAGCGGGCGGTGCCACGCCCAAGCAGCGCATGACCCAGATGAGCGCCGGGCTGGGCCTCCTGCCCGGGGTGGTCATCGACCAGCACTTCGAACAACGCAACCGGATCGGGCGCCTGCTGGCGCTAGTCGCCCTCTCGCCGGGCCTGCTGGGGATCGGGATCGACGAGGACACCGCGGCCGTGGTCGGACCCAGCGGCGTGCTGGAGGTCGTCGGGAAGGGATCGGTCACGATCCTCGACCCGGCCAGGCTCCAGACCGATGCCTACGAGGCGAAGCGCTATCGGCCGATCATGGTCAGCGGCGTCATCCTCCACAGCCTGCCGTCGGGCTACCGATTCGACCTCCGCCGTCGTCAGCTGCGCGCCACGCTCCGGCCCGTGGACGCAACCGACCGCGAGCTGGCTGCCGTCCAGGCGGCCACCGAGCGGACCCGGCGCCTGATTCGGCGCATCGCGGCTGAGGGGGCGGACCCCAGCGCGCCCGAGCGAGCGCGTCGGCGCGGGATCCGATCCCGACCGCTCGAGGAAGCCAGCGAGTGACGCGAGCCCCCGCCTCCGGCCGCCGACGCCCGCGCCGCCGCGCAGCGTCCGAGGCCCGAGGCCCGGGCGGCACTCTGCGCATCGTCGAGCAGCGCGTCTACCGGGGACCGAATTACTGGTCCTACGAGCCAACCATCAAGCTCGTGGTCGACCTTGGTCCGCTGGAGGAGTGGCCCACCAACCGGCTGCCGGGATTCGCCGAGCGTCTGCTGGCGGTCGTGCCCGGAGTGTCTCAGCACTCCTGCGGAACCGGGCGTCCGGGCGGCTTCCAGGACCGGCTTCGCGACGGCACCTGGCTGGGCCACGTGGCCGAGCACATTGCGCTCCAGATCCAGCGCGATGCCGGTACCGAGGTCGGGCGTGGAAAGACGCGGTCCACCGGACAGCCGGGCCGCTACCACGTCATCTATTCCTACGCCGAGGAGAGCGTGGGCCTGGCCGCCGGTCGCCTGGCGGTCCGGCTCGTCAACCACCTGGTCGAGCCGGATCCG
>JBKJVN010000178.1:0-7162 GCA_046717345.1 Candidatus Limnocylindria bacterium
AGTCGTGGATAAGGCGCTTGGCGGGGCTCGGTGAGTCCCCTATTCTCTAGGAGTCCCGGAGGAGCCGGACGAGTCCAGAGATTGCATCAAAGGGCCCGCCAGGTTCCTCCGGGGCGTTTTTGCGCCCGGGAGGCTCTTGCCCGCTCCCGGCGTGGCTGGAGCAGTGGTGGGCGACCTGCGCTAGAGTTGCGCTTTACAACTCAGAGCGAAGACGACGGTGACCTCCCAGCCCAACCCCGAGCCCAGCCTTCCGCACATCACCGGCACCGCCCACCTGGACGAGCGCATCCAGCGCGCATTGTCGCGACCGCACCGGATCGACATCACGACCACCGGTCGCCGGACCGGCCAGCCCCGGCGGATCGAGCTCGTGTTCCACGTCATCGACGAGATGATCATCATCAGCGGCATGCCCGGCCGCCGCGACTGGTACGCCAACCTGGTCGCTGATCCGCACCTCACCTTCCACCTCACGGGACGGATCCAGGCCGATCTGCCGGCCGTCGCCCGTCGCATCACCGAGCCCACGGAGCGGCGGCGGGTTATGGAAGCGGTGACCCGCAATTGGCAAGCCGAGGACCGATTCGATGTCTTCTATCGACGCAGTCCTCTGGTAGAGGTCCGCTTCGAGGACAAGGTCGCCGCCTGACGGGAGCCGATTCAGGCATCGACCGATGCGACCTAGGTGCGTGTCGCGGAACTCAGTCGGCAGTTTCAGCCCGTAGCCCAATGCGTGGTCCCACCCGACATGCGCGGCCACCGCGCCGGCAGTGGCCACAGCTCCCTGAGGGCCAACGCCAGCAGGGCGAGGCTGCAGCCAGAGCTCTAAACAGCTGAGCTAGCGGCCCCAGGGGAGCCCGACTGTGGCCGACGCTCGGCGAGCCGGTCAATCCGCGTCCGATTGCGGCTCCTTCGCGACAACTCGGCGAGGGCCGGTGGCGCGGCCGGATCGCTGGCGCGGCAGGTCCCCGGTCCATCGGTACGCCCCCACGCCGCCACGCACCGGCAGGACGCCGACCCGGGCCTTCAGCCGGGCGTTGAGCTGGCGTGCGGTCATCCGCATCGAGTGGTCCACGGTGATCGTCCGATGGCGGTGATGGGCTTCGTCGTGGTGCCGCATTTCGGCCGCCAGCCGCTCGCACAGCTCCCCAGTGCCGATCACTTCGAGCACCTCGTCGCGGTCCAGCGCGGCCTCCACCCTCGCCAGGAACTGGCGGAGATGTTCCGTACGATGGCGCGCTGCATCGTCCGCTCCTCCGCCCCCGCCGCCGTGCCGGACGCGGGGATCGTGGCGCACGTGGTAGGTCGATCGCTCGTGGACGGGGAGCTCGGACGCCACGCGGACCGCAACTACACGGTCACGCCAACGCAGGATCCGCGCCCCCTCGGCATCAATCCATACCAGGGCAAAGTGGTTAGGGTCGGCTTCAGCCGCTGCCGGTTTGTCGCTGACGCTCATGGGTGAGCTCCTCCGAAGAACCTCCGGCAGGTTACGACCCGGAGCGGCCTTCCGCCACCTATCCCTTAGGGCTTGCCCTTTCGAGCAACCTTCCGGATCTTCGGCTTCCGACCCCTCCGGGTCGAAGGCATCGTCGCGCGCCTCAGACACCAAGGAACGGGCCTGAGGTCACGATCAGCACGGGCCGGACGGCCCGAAGGGTGAGCCTCCGCCCGTGGCATGCTGCTGATGCAATGGAAACGCGCGAAGTACGCCCTGCGGGGCAGGAGCAGAACCGATGAGCAAGGAGATGAAGGGACGGGTGGCGCTCGTGAGCGGCGCGGCCCGCGGGATTGGGGCGGCGGCCGCTCGGGAGCTGGCCGCGGCGGGTGCGGGGGTCGTTCTGACCGATGTCATCGACGACGAAGGGCAGGCCCTCGCCAAAGAGCTCCAGACCAAGGGTCGAGCGGCGACCTACCGCCACCTGGATGTCGCCAGCGAGGATGGCTGGCGCGACGTCGTCGAGCAGACGGTCAAGCAGCACGGCCGCCTGGATGTCCTGGTCAACAATGCGGGCATCGGCACCATGCCCGACGTCGAGCAGGAGACGCTGGAGGGCTGGAATCGGCTCATCGGCATCAACCAGACCGGGGTCTGGCTCGGCATGCGCGCCGTAATCCCGGCCATGCGCGAGGCCGGCGGCGGGTCGATCATCAACGTCAGCTCCATCTTCGGAGCGGTGGGCGGCTTCGGCGGATCGGTGGCGTACCATGCCAGCAAAGGCGCGGTGCGGCTGATGACGAAGAACGCGGCCATCCGCTATGCCAAGGAAGGGATCCGGGTCAACTCGGTAACCCGGGCTTCATCGACACGCCCATGGTGGCCCAGATCAAGGGCACCGAGGTCGAACAGCTGATCCTGTCCTCGACCCCGATGGGCCGCCTGGGTCGATCCGAAGAGGTTGGCGCGGTCATTGCCTTCCTGGCGTCTGACCGATCCTCGTACATGACCGGTTCCGAGGTGTACGTCGACGGCGGCTGGACCGCTCAGTGAGGCGGTCTGCCTGATCCGCTGACGGTGGACGATCTCACCCACGCCAGATCGGTCGCCGAGGTGGCGGCCGAGCTGGAGGTCGATCCCGGCACCGGCCTGTCGGCGGCCGAGGTGGCGCTCCGCCAGCACGAGTCCGGCCCCAACGAGCTCGAGGCAGCTCCGGGTCCGAGCCTGCGACGCGCGCTGTGGGAAGCCGTGCGCGAAGCCTTCGTGCTGATGCTCATCGGGGGCGGGACGCTGGCCATCGTGTTGGGGGAGGTTCGCGACGGGATACTCATTCTCATCGCGGTCATCCCCATCGTCGCCGCCGATGTCGTGACGACCTACCGCGCGGAGCGGGCGCTCGAGGTCCTCCGCCGGGCCAATGCGCCGCGGGCCCGCGTCCGCCGGGATGGTGCCCCGATCCAGATCCCGGCCCGGGAGGTGGTTCGAGGCGACGTCGTCCTGCTCGCGGCTGGCGACATCGTACCGGCCGACGTTCGGATCAGCGCGGCGCGCGGCCTGCTCCTCGACCGCAGCGTCCTCACCGGCGAGTCTCTTCCCGAACGGGCATCCGTGGACCCCGACCCGGCCGAAGCCGTACTGGTCGAGCGCCGGGCGATGGCCTTCTCGGGTACCAGCGTGGTCGGCGGCAGCGGCGAGGGTGTGGCCGTGGCCATTGGACCGAGGACCGAGGTGGGCCGGATTGCGGGGTCGCTGGCTTCGCAGCAGCGTCCGAGCTCGCCGCTCCAGCGCGAACTGGCCCGGTTGGTGCGGATCATGCTGACCATCGCGATCGGGCTGGTGGCGATCACGGTGGGACTTGGATTCGCGCGGGGCAACCCGGCCGGGGAGAACCTCATTGCGGGGGTGGCGGCCGCCATCGCGGCCATCCCCGAGGAGCCGCCGGTCCTGCTGGCGGTGGTGCTGGGCCTGGGTGCGCATCGACTCCTCCGCCGGGACGTACTCGTGCGCCGCCTGAACGCGCAGGAGACGCTGGGCGCGGTTGACCTGATCCTCACCGACAAGACGGGCACGCTGACCACGAACCATCTGACCGTCGCGCGGGTCAGGACGCCGGACGGCGAGCTCATCGGAGTTGAGCGAGTCGCCGCGCTGACCGACGCGCTGCGGGCCGCAGCCGACGCCTGGCACCAGGAGCAGACCGGGCGCGCCGGCGCCTTCGCGCGGGCCATCCGCGAGGACCTGGCGAGGACCGGCGATGCTGTGGATCTGGATAGCGCAGCCCTGCTCGAGGCCGAACCGCCCACCGAGCTGCGTCCGTACTCGCGGACCCGGTGCCTCGAGCACGGCCTGCCCTCCGAGCGGGCCATCGGTGCTCCCGAGGCCATCCTGGGACTTGCCAGGAGCGGCGACACCTCCGCCTGGGAGGAGGTGGTGGCGGACGAAGCAGAGCGCGGCGGACGCCTCCTGTTGCTGGCATCCCGGACCAATGGCACCCCGTGGCGACCACAGGCGGCGGTGGTCTTCGCCGATCCCCTGCGGCCCGAGATTCCGGCCGCGCTGGCAATGGCCGCCGCCGCCGGCATTCAGGTGGTGATGGTCACTGGCGACCACCCCGAAACCGCCCGCGCAATAGCCGCGTCCGCCGGGCTGGCATCCGACGTTGTGGTGACCGGGGCCGAGCTGGCGGACATGACGGATCGGGAGGTCGCGGACCGGCTCCGAGACCTCACCGTGGTGGCTCGCGCCACGCCCGCCGACAAGCTACGCCTGGTCGAGGCGGCGGCAGTGTCCGAGCGGACGCTGGCCGTCACCGGCGACGGCGTAAACGATGCGCCGGCACTGAGCCGCGCTGATGTCGGTGTCGCAATGGGTAGCGGCACCGCCGTCGCCCGCGAGGCGGCGGACCTGGTCCTGGGCGACGACTCGTTCGCGACCCTCATGGACGCCCTGCGAGAAGGGCGACGGATGATCGCCAACGTCCAGAAGGGCCTGGTGTTCCTCCTCTCGACCCACGTGGCGTTGCTGGGCTACGTCCTCGTCGCCACCCTGGCCGGCTTCAGCACGCCGCTGCTCCCGATCCAGATCCTGTGGATGGAGTTCTTCATCGATTTCTCGGCCACCGTCGCCTTCGAGCGCGAGGGACATGAGCCAGGGTCCATGACGCGGCCGCCCAGGCCCCGCGGACAGCCGCTCCTGGATCGGGCGATCCTGATCGGCATTGGGCTGGCCGGCGGCTTCAGCGCCGGTGCCGCGCTGGCCCTGGTTCTCATGGTGGGCGGCAACCTGGAGCATGCCGCGTGGATCGCGTTCACGACCCTGGTAGTGGGGCAGCTCGTCCGGGCCAATGCGAACCGCAGCCTGACAACGTCCCTGTTCCGGTTGGACCGCAACGCGGTCCTGATCGGGATGGCCGTCGTGTGGCTGGCGGTGCAGGCCGCCATCCCATACGTCCCGCCGCTCGCGGACGCGTTCGTCGCGTCACCCCTGTCTGCCGCCGAGTGGGGCCTGGTGGGCATCGTCGCGTTGGCCCCGGCGCTGCTGGCCGAGGTCATGCGCCGGTTGGGCCGGACCTGGGTGGCCTGAGTCAGCCTGCCCGGGCGGTGGTCTCGGCCAGGAGGTCGTCGACATCGGTGATCAACGCCGCGGCGCCCGGAGCCTCGTTTGGCAGCACGAGCGGTTGGAATAGCGACCGTGACTTCGACTTCATATCTCGGATACCTCACGTGGGTGGCCGGACTCAGCGCCACCACTCTCGCCCCGTACGCTGAGAGTCAGATGAGGCCGTCCTGAGTATCCGCGGCGAACCCCCAGCCGGCCAAGAAGGCTGGCTATGGCCGTCGCGCGATCGCGACTGGCCTATTGAATGATGTCAAAGCTCCCGGACATGCCCGCCGGGAAGTGGCCCGGAACCAGACACCCATAGCCGATGTCGGTGGACGACCCGAACGTGAATACCAGCTCTTTGGTCTGGCCTGGGATCACTCGGATTTCCGTAGTGGTGTCAGTTCGCATGCCACCGTGGGTCATGGTCAGGGCATGTTCTTGCAGCTCCTCGCGACTGCCGATCGCGAACTCGTGCTCAAGGACCCCCTCGTTGGTCACCACGAACCGAACCGTCTCGCCCGCGCGAACTTGGATTCGGGCGGGGTCGAAGGCCAACGAATCGAACGCGGAGACCGTTACCGTGCGGGGCATCTCTTCCGTACCCGGTGTAAAGGACGCGTCCGGTGCGCATCCCGCGGCCATCAGCGCGGCGATCAGGCCGATGCCGATCGTCGCGGTGGAACCCGGCCACATGGTCCAATTCTCCTTTGGTCAGACCGCTGGTTGGCGTCAGCGCCGAAGCGCCGACAGGCGGCTGTCGTATTCCTCGCTGTCGATTTCCCCGGATGCGAATCGGCGTCGAAGAAACTCTTCTGCGCTGTCGCCGCGATCCCTCGAGGGCTCACGCCGTTCAAGGGTCATCAGTCCTCGGACGATCAGCCATACGACGACAACGAGGACGACCCCCCAGATGAGCATCCCAACGCCCATGCCGAGCCATCCCATTTCGTTCCAGGAGCCCATCATTTGTCCTGCACCTCCTATGGATACTGACAAGCAGTACGTCGGATAGAGTTTCGGCCGTTCCTGGCGCCAGATATAGGGCCATTTGTCTCGTATTGGCCGGGACCCGACGGCCCTGACCGATAGAGCGGGCGTCCGAGGGCTTGTGTTGGGCAGCGGCGGATGTCCCTTCGCGGCCGATCAGTTCAACGGATCACCGTCGCCGGCCTGGAACAGGCCGAGCGCCCCGCGTCCCACAAAGTTGAAGGCGTGGGTCACCATCGGGTAGAGCCCGTCCTCGGGCATGACCATCTCGATGATCGCGCCCTGCGCGGGTGACAGGTCCACGGCCTGCGACCCGTAGTTACCAGGGTTGCCAACTGACAGGTGGACGCCCTCCTTGATGACGCTGCTGAAAATGGTGCCCACCACGTGGAAGCTGGAGTCGATGCTCGGCCCGGCATTGAGGACGAAGATCCGGACCCGGTCACCGGTCTGGACCTGAAGCGGGTTGTCCAGGTACTGGTTGGCAACCCCATTCCAGACCACGTAGTCCGGTGCCGGGTTGCCGGTCGCCGCCTTGCTCAGGCTGACCGGCTCGCCTTGGGGACCGAGGTACCACTCGCTCTGGACGATGGCGAACTCGGCATCCACCGGGGGCAAGCCCTCGGCCGGCTCCACGATGACCATCCCGTACATCCCGTTCGCGATGTGGTGCAGGGCGGGGGACGTGCCGCAGTGGTACATCCACACCCCGGCGTAGTCCGCCGTCCACTCGTAGATCTTCTCCTCGCCCGGGTTGATGGTCGTCATCTCGTCGTTCCACGCGACCTGCGAGGCGTGGAAGTCGACCGAGTGGCCGAGCTGGTTGGTGTCAGGGTTGGAGAGGTGGACCCGAATGGTGTCCCCCACCTTGACCCGGATGACGGGCCCGGGCACGGTCCCGTTGAAGGTCCACACCCCCACGACGAAGCCGCCCGCGTCCCCCTGGGCTACGGTCATCGTCTTCTCCACGATCTCGAGCTCGATGTCGTGGACCTCACCCTCCAAGCGAGGAGGCGCCTCGGGGGGATACAGGGCGTAGTCAGGAGCGTTGGGATCCGGCTGGACGTCGGTGTCGGGGGCCGGGCCGCCATGGTCACCGCCGGCTCCCGCGACCGTCACGCTGCCCGTCATGCC
>JBKJVN010000179.1:0-16412 GCA_046717345.1 Candidatus Limnocylindria bacterium
GCGACGGCCACCTCGGCGGCTGCACCAGCGTTGGCGACGATCAGACCGATGTTGGCGCGCAGCGCGCGACCTCCCGAGGCCTCCGCGACGCGGTTCAGCACGTACGGCGTCAGCGCCGCGCCCCGCACGCCGGCGGCGGCGGCCGCGTCCAGCGCCTCGGTGATCCAGCCTTCCATTACATCGGCCGGGATGGCCACCTCGGCCGGTGGCGGCTGAACCACGAGCAGACCGCCCACCCCCGGCACGGACCGGTGCGCGGCGATCAGTTCGGCTGCCGCCGTCGGCGAGTCCACGGTATGGGTGAGCGGCAGGCCGCTGGTGGCGCTGTAGAACGCTGGAAGCTCAGATGTCCGCAGGCCGATCACCGCCACGCGTCGCGTCTCCAGCAGCTCCAGCGTGGCGGACAGGTCGAGGATGGATTTCGCCCCGCTGCACACCACGGCCACCGGCGTGGCTGCCAGCTCGTCGATGTCGGAGCTGATGTCGAAGCTGCGTTCCGCCCCGCGATGGACACCCCCGATCGCGCCTGTAGCCATGAGCGCGATCCCCGCCGCATGGGCCACTCGCATGGTGGCGCTGACGGTGGTCGCCGCCAGCATTCGTGATGCGAGCAGCGGCCCCAGGTCGCGCGACGCGGCCTTGGCTGGTCGCGAGGCCGGGTCGGCAAGACGCTCCAGCAGGGCACGATCGGCCCCGACCACGACCCGTCCGTCAGCGATTGCCGTGGTAGCCGGGACGGCGCCGCGGGCCCGCACCTCGGCCTCGGCGGCAAGCGCGGTCTCCAGGTTGTGCGGCGCAGGCAGCCCCTGGGCGACGAGGGACGACTCGAGCGCCACCAGCGGCCGACCCGCGGCCACCGCATGACGCACCTCGTCGCTGAGGGCGAGCCAGTCATTGGTCATCGGCCTGCCTCGGAGGGAACGCGGGCCTGGGCTCCGACCACGCCGGCAACCTCGGCGCCGAGGCGCCCGGCCCGCTCCAGGGCATCGCGCAGGGCCGAGGTGGTGGGGGGCCACGCGCCTCCGGCCACCGCGAGCAGGAACCCGGCCACATGGGCGTCCCCGGCGCCGGTGGCGTCGACCGCCACGCCCAGTGAAGCGGGGACGATCAGCGTCTGGGCGCCAATCGCCGCCGCCGCGCCACCCGCGCCGTCGGTCACGACCCCGACTCCCCCAAGGGCCGATACCAGGCCGGCCGCCAGCTCCTGAGGTGTCCTGAGACGGCCCGTCGCAGACCCTGCGCCGAGGAGGGCCGACGCCTCGGCGCGGTCCACGAGGACGAGGTCCGGCCGGGTCGTCTGGAGCCGCGAGAGCAATCCATTCCCGCCGGCGAAGGAGCCTCCGCCCACGCTGCAAACCTGCCCGGCGCGTCGCGCGGCCGCCAACGCGGCCAGGGCATCGCCGCTACCCGAATCGGCCAGCGGATAGCCGGAGATGTGGATCCAGCTGGCGCGGTCCAGCGCCGCGTGCACCGCGGGTGATGCCAGGGCCTCCGCGTCGAACGAGACGCGATCGCTCAGCATGGCGCGCTCTCCGGAGCTGTCCACCAGCGACACGACGATCCCGCTGCGGGCGGCCGGCAACGGCACCAGCGCCACGCCGTCCGCGGTGAGCGCCTCCCGCAGCTGTTGCCCGGGGAGGTCATCGGCCACCGCCGCCACGAGATCCACCGTCGCCCCGCGCCGCGCCAGGCGAACCGCGAGGTTGGCGCCCTGCCCGCCGGGTGCCACGCTGATTCGGGCCGGGCTATCGGACCCCGCGGTGGCGGTCGCCGGGCTGCGGACGGTGACGTCGAGGGTCGCGTCGCCGACCACCACGAATCGGATCGGCTGCACGGTCACCACGGCTGGCGGCTGGTGAAGCCCTCGTCGATGGCATGCCAGAAACCGACCGCCGGCTCGGCCAGGCGCCAGCACAGCCAAACCGGCTGGCCGTCGCGCTCGCCCGGGAAGTCGACCAGCCCCTGCTCCAGATCGCGGACCTCGACCCCGAGTGACTCGAGGTGCTCGACCAGGGCGCGCATCCCACCCCCGATCTCGGTCATCGCGGCCTCCGAGCGGGCCATCGCATCGGCGTGGGCGACGTTGCCGTTGGTCGCGCTTTCGTCGCCGTGGGCCGTCAAGGCCGCCACCGCGCTCTCCAGGCGCCCCTTTTCCACGGCCAGCTGGAGGAGCACCGCGCGGACCTGTGGCAGTAGCGCGTTGGCCTCGTCGATCGAGTACCGCCGCCGGACCTCGGCCATCGCCGGATGGTACGCCCCTCTGCTAGGATCGGCCCGCCCGGCGGGCCAGCTCCGCGCCGCGACGGCGCCCCCGGTGTCAGGCTTGACACATGCCCGATCCCTCGGCCGGTCGCGAGACGAACGACCCGGCCTCCTCCGACGGCGCGGACCTTGTCGACGAGTACGCTGATTTCGAGCTGCCGTCCTACCTCGGCAGCACGACCTTTCAGAAGCTGCCATTGGTGACCGATGGCGCCGCGCTGGCTGCGCGGCGCCCAGACGCCGCGATCGTGGGCGCACCGCTGGACGACGGCGTGAGCCATCGACCTGGCGCGCGCTTCGGCCCACGCGCCATCCGGTCCGCGTCGTACCACCACGGCGAGCTCCATTCGCTCGCGTTGGGCATCAACCCGTTCGATTGGGTCGACGTCGTGGACGCCGGTGACGCGCCGGTGGTACCTGGCCGGCTGGAACGTGGCCACGCGGCGATTAGAGCCAAAGTCCTGGTGGTGGCGCGCTGCGGCGCAATCCCGATCGTCCTCGGCGGCGATCACTCGATCACGTACCCGTCGGCGAGTGCGGTCGCGGAGGCGGTGGCACCCCGCCGGCTGGGGATCGTCCATTTCGACGCCCACGCCGACACCGGCAACAGCACGTGGGGAAACCTGTTGTCCCATGGGACCCCCATGCGACGCCTAATTGAATCCGGCGCTGTGGCAGGGCGCAACTTCGTCCAGGTCGGCCTGCGCGGCTACTGGCCGACCGCCGAGACCATGGCCTGGATGCGCGAGCAGCAGATGCGCTGGCACCTCATGACCGAGATCGAGTCCCGGGGCGCCGAGGCAGTCGTCGGCGATGCCATCGCCGAGGCGCTGGACGGGCCCGACGTCATTTACCTCTCGGTGGACATCGACGTCCTCGACCCGGGCATGGCGCCTGGAACGGGAACGCCGGAGCCGGGTGGGATGCTGACCCGCGAGCTTCTGCGGGCCATCCGCCAGGTGGTGGGCTCGGTGACGCTGGTGGGGATGGACGTGGTCGAGGTCGCGCCGACGTACGACGTCTCGGAGGTGACTGCGGCGGCCGCCCACCGCTGCGTGCTGGAGGCGATCAGTGCCCTCGCCGCCCGGCGGCGCGAGGCCCGCGAGCCGGCCCGGCCGACCCTGTTCTGACCCTACCTACTCGACCCTGAAGCTAGTCGTCGCGGCGGGTGTCCCGTTGCGGGTGACCCGCACGTCATAGTCACCCGGGTCGAGGGGGCCAAACCGGTCGTACGTATACCCAGGGCAGTCGGTGTTAGTGAGGCAGAACGACAGGCTCAGGCTGGCTTCGTCCTGCACCGTTCCCGAGCCGTCCACGATAGTGATCCTGATCGCGTCGGTGGGCTTGCCGTGGCGGAAACTCACTAGGATCCACGGCTCACCGTCGTTGACCGCCCCGCTGTTGTCGCAGGTCGGACCGCTGGGCTCTTCGTCGCACGCCTCGGCGCGGGCGATGAAGCCGTCAGGCAACGCGCTCGGAGGGGCCGCGGACGGGATGGCGGAAGGCGCGGCGGTGGGCGTGGATGTCGCCGCGACGCTTGGCTCCGGGGTGGTCGGCTCGGGAGTCGACGTGGCGACCAGCGGAGTCGCTGACGGCGATGCCTCTGCCGCCGGGCCTGCATCGAAGACCCCGCCCAGGATCGCCCCGCCCAACAGAGCCAGGATTCCGAGCCCCAGGAACACGACGAAGACGAGGCCGCTTACCCCGCCACTGGCCTCCGGCGGCTGGGCGGGACGATAGGGGGGCGGAGGGGGTGGCGGAGTAACAGGCGGCGGAGGGGCTGGCTCGTCGGTCGCCGCTGACGCGGCGATGGCCGACGGGGCCATTGCCGATGCCGCGGTGGCCCGACTCCGTCTCCGCGGCGCAGGACCGGCCGCCGCGGGGCTCGCGGCTGCGGCCTCGTCAGCGGGCGGCGAAGGCTCGGCGGCAAGGCCAGGCTCGGCGGGCCATGCGGGCGGCCCGGAAGCAACCTCCTCCGCCTCGGAAAGGTTGTCTACGCGCGAACCACTGCCCGCCCCGGCCGCAGCGGCAGCCGCTCGGGCTGCCTGGTCCTCGGGCTCCGGCTCGAAACGCTCCGCCGGGCCGGACCACGGAGTGCCGGGCTCGTCGACCTCATGGCCACGACGGAACACGTCGGAGCCCTGGCCCCCGGCCGGATCTCGCAAGCCGCCCTGCAGCGCCGCTCCACACTCGTTGCAGAACGGGGCCGGCGGCGTCCAGCGACCGCAGGTGGGGCATAGCACATCGCCACGCGCGTCAGGCATCGGCGCGCATTGTGCCCTCTGGGTCCCGTCAGCGCCAGCCGCAGCTCGGTACGGCTCCGCTCCCCGACCCAGGCCCGCCGGTTCCTGGAGGCTATTGCGTCCCCGGCGCCGGCGCCGGTGTCTGGACCCCGCAGTCGACCTGGGCGGCCACCGGGAGACAGTCCTGCTGGAGGAGCCATGACGTCAGGAGCACCAGGCCGGCAATGACGAAAATCGTCGCGGCCATGGTCAATATCACCCCACGCCAGGTCGGCTCGGTGTACCCGCTGTCCACGCCCCGATCTTATGCCCCGGGACGCTTCCACTGAGTGCCATCGGCGAAGCGCTCCAGCTTCCAGATCGGCAATCGCTGCTTGATGGCCTCGATGACGTACCGATTCGCCTCGTACGCGTCGGCGCGGTGCGGCGCGGCGGTCACGATGGCCACCGCGGCGTCCCCGATGGGCACCGCACCGGTGCGATGCACGACGGCCACCGCGCAGCCAGGCCAGCGATTGGCCACCTCCGCCGCCACCGCCCGGAGGGTCGCCGCCGCCATCTCCGGGTAGGCTTCGTACTCGAGCTCCAGCACCTCGCGCCCGTCATCGGCCCGGTTCCGAGCGCGGCCCACGAATGTGACCACCGCGCCATGCGTCAGCCCGGCGATCCGCTCCAGGGCCGTGACGTCGATCGGCCCATCCGTGAGGCCGACGGGCGGCATATCCGATCCACCCGAGACCGGCGGCAGGAAGGCAACCTCGTCCCCCTCGGCCAGCGGCTCGTCCCAGCTCACCGCGATGCCGTTGCGGGCGGGCTGGGTGTACGGCCGATGGGCCGCCAGGCCAGGGTGGCGGCTGACCAGCCCGTCCCAGGCATCGGACACGGATGCGTCGGCCGCCAGGTCCAGATCGGACCGGGCGGCGCTCAGCTCGCGCAGGGTGGCGAAGCAACGGGCGCGGACGTGCATCGGCCTAGACCGGGGTCCCGCCCAGGTAGCTGAGCGCGGCGGAACCGATGGTGCCGGCCATGACCAGGGCCAGGCCGATGTACAGGAGCCCGGTCGTTGCCTGGAGCGATGTGGCGCGAGTGGCGAGCAGGGCCAGGATCGCCACGCCGATGGGGAACGCGATCCCGACTCCGAACCGCAGCCAGGTCAGCCAGGCCAGGCCGTCCTCAAAGGGCGCTCCCCCGGAGCTGACCACCGACCACACCGCCACGAGGCCCTGAACGGCCAACGCGCCGATGAGGAGCCAGATCAGACGCTGGAGTGGCGCCGGCGACAGCTTGGGGGTGACGAGATACCAGTGTCCCAGCAGCATGGCGGCGGTGACCGATCCCAGCGCCAGCGCGGCGGTTGCCAGACCAGCCGCGAAGAACGCGGGGCTCGCGGTGCCGCCCGCCGCGGCCAGGGTCACCAGGGCCGCGACGCCGACGACACCGCCTCCGATGGCCACGCCGGCACGTGGCCAACGCGCCAGCGAGGCGACCAGGTAGGCAGCCGCGACCCCGGCGAAGGCCACAACCAGCATCCGGCGCAGCTCCGCCGTCGCGGCGGTGCCGGGCACCGCGGCCAGGCCCATCTCGGACGCGAGCCAGACCAGCGCGCCGACGAGCACGGCCCCGGCCATGAACAGGCGGTATCCGCGCGTCGTCCCGCCCAGCCACTCGGTCATGCCCACCGCCAGCAACGTCCCGCCGGCCAGCGCTCCCCAGAAGATCCAGTTCACGAAAGGAAGGGCCACAAGGCTCACCGATCGGCCTCGTCAGCTCGCGATCAGGCTGCCGGTCAACCCGATCTCGACCCACCCCTCGGCGACGCGGGTCGGAAAGGTCTCGACTGGCTCGGTGGCCGGCAGAACCACCGCCGCCCCGGTCCGGACGTCGAAGCAGCCCCCGTGCCAGGCACACACCAGGACCCCGTCGCGGGGATCGAATCCTGCCTCCGACAGCGGGTAGTCCTTATGGGTGCAGTTGTTCTGGACCGCGAAGAACTCCCCGTCGTGACGGACGAGGACCACCGGCCGACCATCGATGGCGACCGGGATGAGATCACCGTCACGCAGGTCGCCCGCGGGCAGGATGCGGACGAAGCGGGTCGCGGCCTGGGTCACTCAGAGTGGTCGAGCGAAGGCCAGCAGCCGCGGCTCGGTCATGTCCTCGATCGACCAGCGCAGCCCCTCGCGGCCGAGACCCGAGTCCTTGACTCCGCCGTACGGCATGGGGTCGGTGCGCCAGGTCGGGACGTCGTTGACGATGATCCCGCCCACCTCCAGCTCGTCGTGGGCGGCCAGGGCCCGCTCCAGCGAGCCGGTGAACAGGCCGCACTGGAGACCAAACCGGCTGTTGTTGATCTCGCGCAACGCCGCCGCGTAGTCGGGGACCGGGAACAGGTTGACCACCGGCGCGAACACCTCCTCGCCGCACACGCGCGAGTCACGCGGGACGTCGACCAGCACCGTCGGCTCGTAGAACAGCCCATCGGCGCGAGCGCCGGTCAACGCCCTGGCGCCGGCGTCGAGGGCCTCGCGCACCCATTCGTCGGTGCGGGCCACGGCCCCCGCGTTGACCATCGGCCCCAGGTCGGAGGCCGGATCCAGGGGGTCACCCATGGTCACCTGGCGCACCTTGTCGACGAACCGCCGCTCGAAATCGGGGTAGATCGACTCCACGACGTAGATGCGCTGGACGCTGATGCACACCTGCCCGGCGTAGGCGAAGGCGCCGAACACCAGCCGCGCCACCGCCCAGTCGAGGTCGGCGGTCTCGTCCACGATCACGCCCGCGTTGCCGCCCAGCTCGAGGACCACCTTCTTGCGGCCGGCATCGGCCTTCATCTTCCAGCCCACCGCCGGGCTGCCGGTGAAGCTGAGCAGCTTGAATCGGTCATCGGCCACCATCCTGTCACCCGTTGGACGGTCCATGGGCAGGATGCTGACCGCACCCTTGGGCAGGTTGGTCTGGTCGAGGTACTCCGCCACCCGGAGCATGACCAGCGGGTCCTTGCTGGGCGGCTTGAGGACGATAGAGCACCCCGCCGCGATGGCGGGAGCCAGCTTGTGAGCGGCCAGGTTGAGCGGGAAGTTGAACGGGCTGATGCCCGCCACCGGACCGATCGGGTATCTCCGCACGATCCCGCTGCGACCCCGGTTGGCGGCGGTCCAGTCCAGGGGCAGCCACTCCCCATTGATCCGCAGCGCCTCCTCGGCCGCGGTTCGGAAGGTCAAGCTGCCGCGAGCCACCTCGGCCCGCGCGTCGCGGATCGGCTTGCCCGACTCGCGGGTCAGGAGCTCCGCCAGCTCGTCCGCGTCGCGGGCGATGGCCTCGGCCACGTGCTGCAGGGCGTCCCGACGCTCGAAGCTGGCCAGTCGGCGGGTCTGCTCGAATGCCGCCACCGCCGCCGCGGTCGCGCGCTCCAGCTCGTCGGGACCGGCCTGCCAGGTGGTGGCCACCAGGTCTCCGGTGGCAGGATTGCGGACCTCGAGCGGGGTGCCGGCCTCGACGAACTCGCCGGCCAAGTAGATGGGAACGCTGGGCGCGCTCACCTGGGTGGTCACGAGCGCCATTCTACGACCGTCATTTGGCCGCCGATCTCGGCCCCCTTTATGATCGGATGGTGGTGAACCCGGTCTTCCTGTTCCTCGAGATCGCGGCCACCGCGCTGTTCGTGGGCGCCGCCGCGGCGGCGCTCCGGCGCGGCCGGCTGCCGTTCCTCGAGCTCATCAGCGCGGCGGCCTTTGGCCTGCTGCTCGAGGAGGGATCGCAGCTGATCTTCGAGACGTACAAGTACAGCGACGACTGGGTCCTCGTCCTGGACCGGGCGCCGCTGGTGATCGGGCTGACCTGGGCCCTGCTCATCGCGGGCGCGATGCGAATCACCGATGCCCTGGGCGTGCGCCGCTGGACGGCTCCGTTCGTGGACGCCGCGCTCGTGATCATGCTGGACCTGGCTTTCGACGCGATCGCCATTCGGATGGGGATGTGGACATGGGTCGACATCGGGCCGAACGACGGCTGGTTCGGCGTCCAGGCCGGCAATTTCTACACGTGGCTGTTCATCACCTTCGGTTTCAGCCTGCTGACCCGATGGCTGCGCGATCGCGCAGCCCGTCGGAGAGGGGCGGAATGGCTGCAATTGCTGGTGCCCATTCCGGCTTACGCGATCCTTATCGCCTCGATTATTCCTTACGCCTGGATTAGTGCCCGGGCCAACGCACCGACCGGCGGAGCACTGTGGCTGTCTTTCGTGTCCATCGGGCTCTTCGCGATCGTGGCGTGGCATGGTGTCTTTGGCTCACAACGCCAGCCGCCTGATGGACAGCACGCCGCCGTCGTCGACCTGCGGCTTGCCTTCTTTACCCGGCTCTCCGTCCAGGGCTTCTTCCTGCTGGCGCTGCTGATCATGGGCATCGCGAACGAGCTACCCGTGCTGCTCATCACCTCGGTCATGCTGTTCGCGGCGGACTTGTGGCTGTCCCGCCTTGTTGACCAGCGGCGCGCGGCCGCTGGTCTGGCTCCAGTCCGCCCCGTCCCGCGGACTCGCGTCCCGGCAAGAGCCCCGATCCGCGAGCCATGACCGACCTCGCGGTCGCCCCCGCGGTCGACGAGGCGGTTGAGCATCTGCGAGGCCTGATCCGGATCCCGTCCGTCAACCCGCCAGGCGACCGCGAAGCCGCCGCGGGCCACGAATCGAACGGCGGGGAGACGGCCGCCGCACGTTATTGCGCCGAGGTGCTGACCCAGGCGGGCATCGGAGCCGAGGTGCTGGAGGCGGCCCCGGGGCGGGGCAGCTGCTTCGCCCGCCTGCGGGCGGATGCCGCCGTGCGCGATCCGGAGCCACCGCTGATCCTGCTCAGCCACCTGGACGTGGTGCCGGTCGAGGCCGCCTCGTGGACCCGCGATCCGTTCGGCGGGGAGCTCATCGACGGCGTGGTGTGGGGCCGTGGCGCGGTGGACATGAAGGACATGGTCGCCATGGAGCTGGGCGTCATGCTGGCCCTCCATCGGTCCGGCACGCCCCTGCGCCGGGACGTGATCTTCGCCGCGGTCGCTGACGAGGAGGCGGGCGGCACGTTCGGGGCGCGGCACTGGGTGCAGGCCCGGCCCGACCTGTTCGGCTCCGAGGCGGGTCCGGCGGCCGCGGCGCTGAACGAGGTGGGCGGCTACTCGATGACCATCCGCGGCCAGCGGGTGTACGGCATCCAGGTCGCCGAGAAGGGCATCATCTGGACCCGCCTCCACGCCACCGGGGTCCCCGGCCACGCCAGCATGCCGCACGCTGACAACCCCGCGCTGCGCCTGGCCGATGCCGTGTCGCGACTGGTGGCCGCAACGGCGAGCGGCGACCCGCCGGCCGTGGTCCGCGCGTTCTTCGCTAGTGTCGGCCTGGGCGAGGTGGCGGAGCTGATTCCCGCGGACCGGCCGGCGGCGCTAGCCGCGCTCGAGCGACTGGTCCCCGACCCCACGATGCGCCGATCGCTGAGCGCGATGCTGCGGGATACGACCACGCCCACCGTGATCCGGGTCGGCAGCAAGGTCAACGTCATTGCCGGATCGGGGATGGCCGAGGTGGACGTTCGCACCCTGCCGTCGACCGACCAGGCCGCGTTTGCGGAGCGGCTGGCCGCGCTTGCCGGGCCGGAGGTGACGGTGGAGTCGGTCATGAGCCTGCCCGCCGTCGAGGCTCCGGCCGATGCGCCGATCGTGGAGCTCATGCGCGAGGCGCTCGGACGGGCCGACCCGCAGGCTGCCGTGCTGCCGATGATGATCACCCCGGGGACGGACGCCAAGGCGCTGGCCCACCTGGGGATTCCGACCTACGGATTCGTGCCGCTCCGGCTGGACGCCGACACGCCGTTCCTGGATCTGTTCCATGGCAACGACGAACGGGTTCCGGTCAGTGCACTCGCCTTCGGGCTGCCGGTGCTGCGCGAGGTCGTCAGCCGGTTCGCGGCCGTCGAGGGTGGGTAGCGGGACCGGGGCGGACCCTCGGTCTATACTCGCGGCCTTATTCCTCAAGAAGTCGACTCCTTATGTCCACATCCGAGCTGACGGCCGGAGCCCACGCCTTCGTTTTCCCGGGTCAAGGTTCGCAGTACATCGGGATGGGGGCTGGGCTGGCGGGCCGTTCGCCGGTCGCCGCCGCCATCTTTGAGCGGGCTGACGCCGCGCTCGGCTTCAAGCTCTCACGCCTCATGTTCGATGGACCGGCCGACGAGTTGGACGCGACCATCAACGCGCAGCCCGCAATCCTGGCCGCCAGCATGGCCGCGCTCGAGCATCTGCGAGAGCGGGCCCGGGCAGCGGGAGTGATGCTGAACCCGTTGGTCGTAGCCGGCCACTCGGCCGGTCAGTACGCCGCGGCCATTGCCGCCGGATCGGTCGACTTCGAAGAGGCCGTGCGGCTCGTTCGTGAGCGCGGCCGGATCATGCAGGAGCGGGGCATCGACGGCGGCATGGGCGCGGTCATCGGTCTGTCGGAAGCGCAGGCCGAGGAGGTCGTCAAGCAGGCCCGCAAGCTGGGGGAGATCTCCGTGGCCAACATCAATGCCCCGGGCCAGGTGGTCCTGTCGGGCGTCATCCCGGCCCTGGTCTTCGCCCTGGAGATGAGCAAGACGGTCGGCGCTCGACGCGCGGTGCAGCTCACCGTCAGCGTGGCCAGCCACTCCCCGCTGATGCGGCATGCGCGCGACGAGTTCGCGAAGGTTCTCGAGCGCGTCCCGTTCCGCGACCCGACCGTGCCGCTGGTGGGGAACGTCCACGCGACCATGATCCGCAGCGCGGAGGGCCTCCGCGAGGAGCTGACCGATCACCTCGTGCACGGCGTGCAGTGGGTCGCCACGATCCGCAACATGGCCGCCATCGGAGTGACCGATTTCGTCGAGGTCGGGCCGGGTCGGGTGCTCACCGGGCTCATCAAGCGCATCAGCCCCGAGGTGCAGGCGCACGCGCTGGACGAGACCGATGACGGCTGGCTGCCCCCCGCGCCGGCCAAGCCTGCGGCTGCGGCCAAGTCCGCGACGCGTGGCGCCACGCGCGCCAAGGGCACAGAGGGGGAAGCATGAGCGCCAACGGGCGCCGGGCCATGGTCACCGGGCTGGGCGTGGTGGCGCCGGTCGGCATCGGCAACCAGGCCGCCTGGGACAACCTGGTGGCCGGTCGGTCCGGGATTCGCGACGTCACCATCGCCGACCTGTCGGACCAGGAAATCCGGGTCGGCGGCGAGGTCCCTGACTTCGACCCCAGCCGCGAGATGGATCCCAAGGACGTCCGACGCCACGACCGCGCGACCCAGATGGCGGTCGCGGCCAGCGCGGAGGCCCTCCGCGACGCGGGCCTGATCAACGGCGGCAGCCAGATCCTGCCCGACGAAGCCGACCCGGATCGGATCGGGATGGTCTTCGGTTCAGGCTGTGGCGGGGTGAGCATCCTGCTCGAGAACGCGAAGAAGTATTGGGACGTTGGCGCCAACCGGGTGTCGCCGTGGACCATCCCCCACATGCTGGTCGACAGCCCATCGGGGATGGTGGCCATCCAGTTCGGCATTCGCGGGCCGAACACCGCCGTCGTCAGCGCATGTGCCACCGGCAGCCACGCCATTGGCGAGGCGGCCGAGACAATTATCCGGGGCCAAGCCGACCTCATGCTGGGGGCCGGAACGGAGGCCGCGCTGGTGCCCCTGGCGTTTGCGGGGTTCGGCCAGATGCGGGCCCTCGGCACGCCCATCGACCCGGACACCGGCGAATACGTGCCGTCCATCGCGTCGCGCCCCTTCGACGCCACCCGCAACGGGTTCGTCATCGCGGAGGGTTGCGCCGTGCTCGTCCTCGAGGAGCTCGAGCATGCCCTTGCGCGGGGAGCGCGACCCATCGCGGAGCTGGTCGGCTACGGCAGCGCGGCGGACGCGTTTCACATGGCCGCGCCGCCCGAGCACGGGGAGGGCAGCCAGCGGTCTATGCGCTGGGCGATGGAGCGAGGCGGCATCGACCCGAAGGAGGTCGACTACATCAACCCCCACGGCACCGGCACGCCGCTCAACGACCTGGCCGAGACCCAGGCCATCGAGGCCGTCTTCGGCGACCACGCCCGAAAGATGGCCATCAGCTCAACGAAGTCAATGACGGGCCACATGATGGGCGCGGCCGGGGCGTTCGAGGGCTGGGCATCGGTCAAGGTGCTGGACACCGGCTGGATCCCGCCCACCATCAACCTGAATCACCCCGACCCGGCGCTCACGCTCGACTACGTGCCCCACGTCGCGCGCCAGGCCGACGTCAAGGTCGCGCTCTCGAATTCCATGGGCCTGGGCGGCCACAACGGGACGATCATCTTCCGCAAGTACGAGGCCTAGGCGCCCGCACCGTCCTCGTCGCCCAGCACGTACAGCTCCGGCTCGTGGCGTGGCTCGTGGCCGGCCTGCGTCCGCACCCAGTCGCGCAACGCGCTCTCGGCGGTGCTGAACGCCAGCTCGTGCCAGGGGATCTCGTCGACGGCGAAGTCGCGGACCTCGGTCGTCTCCACGCCAGGCAGCGCCTCCCCGCCGACCACCTGCGCCTCGTAGATGAGGGTCACCACCGCCGCGTGGGGCCGCGAGTAGGCGCCGATCAGCGGCCCGACCTCGACCCGCAGCAGCGTCTCCTCCTCGGTCTCGCGACGGGCCCCTTCCTGGGCCGACTCACCGACCTCCAGAAAGCCGCCGGGATAGCTCCACAGCCCCAGGCCCGGCTCGATCCCCCGCCGCGCCAGGTACACGCGGCCCTCGCGCACCGGGAGGGTGCCCACCACCAGGCGCGGGTTGCGCCACGTGACGTGGCCGTCGGGACACACCAGTCGGGGGCGATGGTCCTCCTCGAGCACCCGCTCGACCACTGCCTTGCCACAGGCGGGACAGAAGGCGGGCTCCTCGCCCAGGGTCAGGGGGTAGGTCGTGGTGGCGTCGCGCTCCGGCATCGGTTCATGGTAGACCGCTCGTCGACCATCGCCCGCACCCCCCAGATGCGCGCTGGTCTACCCTTTCGTCCCCAGGCCCGGCACGCGACCGGGTCGAGTCACAACCGGTGAGGTGCCGTCATGGCCGACTACCCGGACCTCTACGCCGACGGCTTCTCGGTCACCGCCGGCCGATTCGGCGTCACGCTGACCCTCCTCCGCTCGGAGCCAACCGGAGAAGCGGGGGCCCACGATGACCCGCGCGAGATCGTGGGGCGCATCCGCCTGAGTCCCAACCTCGCCAAGGCGATCGCCGAGGCGCTGGGCAAGACACTCGCCGCAGCGTCGCGGACCACTCAGCAGGGCGATACCACGACCCACTGATCATGACGCCCGTTCGTCTCTACAACTCGCTGACCCGTCACGTCGAACTCCTGGAGCCGATCACGCCGGGGCAGGTCTCGATCTACACCTGCGGTCCCACCGTGTACCGGTACGCCCATATCGGCAACATGCGCAGCTTCCTGTTCGCAGACCTGCTGCGGCGCACGCTCGAGTACCTCGGGTACGAGGTGCGACACGTCAAGAACATCACCGACGTCGGGCACATGCGCGACGACACCTTCGACACCGGCGAGGACCGGATCGAGGCGGCAGCCGAGGCGGAGGGCAAGCCGCCGATGGAGATCGCCGCCTTCTATACCGACGCCTTCCTGACCGACGAAGCGCTGATCAACATCCTGCCGGTCCATGTCCAGCCGCGGGCCACCGACCACATCCCCGAGATGATCGACCTGACCCAGCGCCTGCTGGAGGTTGGTCTGGCCTACACCGTCGACGGCACGGCGTACTTCGATGTCAGCGAGTTCCCCGACTACGGCAAGCTGTCAGGCCAGCGGCTGGAGCAGATGCAGGCCGGCCACCGGGTCGAGGTCGAGACCGACAAGCGCGACCCGGAGGACTTCGCCCTGTGGAAGCGGTCGGAGCCGGGCCGCCAGATGAACTGGCCCTCCCCGTGGGGAGAGGGATTCCCGGGCTGGCACATCGAGTGCTCGGCCATGAGCCTCAAGCACCTCGGCGAGCGATTCGACATCCACACCGGTGGGATCGACAACAAGTTCCCCCATCACGAGGACGAGATCGCCCAGAGCGAGGGAGCGCTCGGCCACCCGGTCGTCAGCGTCTGGATGCATGGCGAGTTCCTGACCCTGGACGACGCCAAGATGGCCAAGAGCGCGGGCAACATCATCCGGGTCAGCGAGTTGCCCGAGAAGGGGTTCGCGCCGCTCGACTTCCGGTACCTGGCCCTGACCGCCCACTACCGATCCAAGCTCGACTTCACCCAGGCTGCCATGCACGCCGCCGCATCGGGGTTCGCCAAGCTGCGGCGGGCTGCCGCCGCAGCGGCATCGGACCAGACCGCTGGCGGCTCGGTCGACCTCGCCGCGGAGCCGATGGCCGGCTACCGAGCGCGGTTCGTGGCGGCCATCAGCGAGGACCTCGGCCTGCCAGCCGCACTGGCGGTGGCCCACGGTGTCGCCGCGGCCTCCGACCTGACGCCCGCCCAGCGCCGAGCGCTGCTGCTGGATTTCGACCGCGTGTTCGGTCTGGGCCTGGGGGCGGTCCCAGAAGGCGAGGGGACGCTGCCCGAGGGCGCGGCGGCGCTCCTTGAACAGCGCGCCGCCACCCGTGCCGCGCAGGACTACGTGACCAGCGACCGCCTCCGCGACGAGCTGGCCGCGCTAGGGGTGGAGGTCCGCGACACGCCCGACGGCCAGATGGCCACCCGTCGTCGTCCCTGATGGGCTCGCGCGCGGTGAGCGCGGGTAGGATGCGTCTATGACCGAGGAGCGACGGCTGGTCACGGTCCTGTTCGCCGATGTCACCGGCTCGACCGCGCTGGGCGAAGCGCTGGATCCGGAAGACATGCGGGCATTGCTGGGGCGCTACTTTGCGATCGCACAGGACGTCGTAGCCCAGCACGGCGGCACGCTCGAGAAGTTCATCGGGGACGCGGTGATGGCGGTCTTCGGGCTGCCCACCGCCCACGACGATGACGCGGCTCGCGCCGCGGCATCCGCGCTTGCCCTGCGCGATCGGGTCCGCGAGGACCCGGGACTGGGCGATCGGCTGCCGATTCGGCTGGGGCTGAGCACCGGCGAAGTGGTGGCCGCTATGGGCGGCCAGGGAGGGGACTTCCTGGTGACCGGGGACGCGGTCAACGTAGCGGCCCGCCTGCAGCAGGGCGCGGCGAGCTGGGAGATCGTATGCAGCGAACGCACAGCGCGGGCGGCTGGCGACGGGTTCGCGTTTGGACCTGTGCTCGAGATCGAGGCACGCGGCAAGGCAGCCCCGCTCCGAGCGCAGCGGTTGGAAGGCGCGGTGGCAGCCCGGCCGCGGGTGCGCCTCCCGTTCCTCGGTCGAGACGCCGACGTGGCCCAACTTGAGCTGACCGCCGGTCGGGCGATCCGCGAACAGCGGCCCTATCTCATCACCATCACGGCTCCCGCGGGGACGGGTAAGACGCGACTCCTCGAGGAATTCCTAGAACTTTTGCCGGAGCTCCATCCGGAGGCTCGCGTGGTCACGGCTCAGTGCCTGCCATACGGCCAGCGGCTTACCTATTGGCCGCTGCATGCCCTACTCCGCCAGCTGCTTGACCTGCCGGAGGGCGTCGACCCGGACCGCATGCGGGAGGCGGCGCAGGCCTGGCTCGAGGCCGCCGGCGATGCGGCCGCCAGGCGCACCTCTGAGCTGCTGGCCGCGACCTTCGGCGCGGGCGAGGGTGAACCGATGGACCGGGCCGAGCTCTTCTCCGCGTGGCGAGCCGCCATCGAGACCGCCGCCGGCCAACGACCGTTGGTCGTCGTCGTCGAGGACCTTCACTGGTCGAGCGACAGCCTGCTCGATCTGATCGAGATCATCCTCCAGCCGCGAGGCGACGCCGCCCTGCTGATGATCGTGCTGGCCAGGCCTGAACTG
>JBKJVN010000180.1:0-8270 GCA_046717345.1 Candidatus Limnocylindria bacterium
CCTTACGCCCCTGCGCGACGGGGCCGTCGATCAACCGATCACGGCCCGCAGCGTCATCGTCCAGCGTGTGACCCAGGAGATCGTCTACGGCGACCCCGACCCCGCCGGCAACCCGCGGCGACTCCAGCACCTGGTCGGCAGCGGGGATGGCACCGTATTCGTGGACGCGCGCGCCATCGCCCTCCGCTGGTCCCGGCCGACTGCAGCCGACGGCACCACCTGGACGGTAGTGGAAACCGGCCAGGCGCTGGTGCTCCCCCCCGGCGTGGTGTGGTGGGAGATCGTCCCGATTGAGGCCCCGGTCACCCTTCGGTAACCATCGCCTGGCATTGGCCGCCCTGCTGCTCGCGGCGTGCACGGCATCGGCTTCTCCATTGGACAGCTCGACCCCCGAGCCAAGTCCGCCCCCGTCGCCATCGGCTCAGGCGCCGGTCGTCCTGGCTGCGGGTGATATTGCCGGGTGTGACTCGAGCGGAGACGAAGCGACCGCCGCACTCCTGGACGGCCCGGATGGGACCGTCCTCGCGCTGGGCGACCTCGCCTACCCGGATGGCACGGCCGACGAATTCGCCACGTGCTACGGCCCGTCGTGGGGCCGGCACCTATCCCGCACCTGGCCGGTTCCCGGCAACCACGAGTACGAGACCGAAGGCGCGGCGGGCTATTTCGCCTACTTCGGCGACCGCGCCGGCAACCCGGGTGAGGGCTGGTACTCCTTCGACCTGGGCGCCTGGCACCTCATCGCGCTGAACTCGAACTGCGAGGCGATCGGCGGGTGTGGCGCGGACTCACCCCAGGCCGCGTGGCTGCGCGCCGACCTGGCGGAGCACCCCGCCACCTGCACCCTGGCCTACTGGCATCACCCCCGCTGGAGCTCCGGCGACGAGCACGGCTCGGACCCGAGGACCGATGCGCTGTGGCGGATCCTCTTCGCGGCTGGCGCGGACCTGGTCCTCACCGGCCATGACCATGTCTACGAGCGGTTCGTGCCCATGGACGCCACCGGCGCCGCAACCCCCACCGGCCTGACCGAGTTCGTGGTCGGCACCGGCGGCCGGTCCCGCTACGCGTTCGGCGCCATCCTGCCCACCAGTGCGACCCACGACAACGCGACGTACGGGGTCTTGCAGCTCACGCTCCACCCTGACGCCTACGACTGGGAGTTCGTCTCCGCCTCGGGCACACGCTTCGCCGACTCAGGCTCCGCCGACTGCCGCTGAGCCCCGCGTACACTGCGCGCGGTGAGGGTCTGCCCAGCCTGCGGAACGGAGAACCCTGAGCACGCGCGCTTCTGCCTCGCGTGCGGGACTCCGCTGGACGAGGGGGCGCCAGGCCGTGGCGAGGAGCGGAAGATCGTCTCGGTCCTCTTCGCCGACCTGGTCGGATTCACCGCCGCATCGGACCGCACCGACCCCGAGGAGGTGCTGGCCACCCTGCGCCCGTACCACGCCCTGCTGCGGACCGAGATCGAGCGCTTCGGCGGGACGGTCGAGAAATTCATTGGGGACGCGGTCATGGCCGCCTTCGGGGCGCCAGTGGCCCACGAGGACGACGCGGAGCGGGCGGTGCGTGCGGGCCTCCGCATCATCGAGGCGCTGGCCGAGCTGAACCGCGAGCGGCCCGGGGCGGAGCTGGCGGTCCGGGTGGCGGTGAACACCGGCGAGGCCATCGTGACCCTCGGCGCGCGTCCGGAACAGGGAGAGGGCATGGTGGCTGGCGACGTCGTGAACACGGCCTCCCGCCTCCAGCAGGTTGCCCCCATCGGCTCGGTGGTCGTGGGCGAGGGCACCTGGCGGGCCAGCCGCCAGATGATCGACTACGAACCGATGGATGCCGCCGAGGTCAAGGGCAAGGCCGAGCCGATTCCCGTCTGGCGCGCGGTTCAGGCCCGGAGCCGGTACATCGTCGAGGTCGACCGACCAACCAGCCCCTTCATCGGTCGCGACAGCGAGCTCGAGCTCCTGCGCCAGGCATATCGGCGAATGATCCGCGAGGAATCGGTCCAGCTCGTGACCGTAACCGGCGAGCCGGGGGTCGGCAAGAGCCGCCTCATCGGCGAATTCTTCACCTGGGCCGATGCTCAGCCGGAGCTGTTCTTCTGGCGCCACGGCCGATGCCTGCCCTACGGCGACGGCGTTACCTTCTGGGGGCTGGGCGAGATCGTGAAGGCCCAGGCCGGGATCCTCGAGTCCGATGGGCCCGACGAGGCCGATGCCAAGCTCCGGGCCGCGGTCGAGCTGGTGGTGGAGGACGAGACCGATCGGGACTGGATCACCGGTCAGCTGGCCGCGCTGGTCGGGTCGCGGCCCGGAAGCGAAGCCTCGGCCGATCGGTCCGAGACGTTCTCGGCCTGGCGCGCCTTTCTGGAGGCCATGGCGGCCTTCCGGCCGCTCATCGTGGTCATCGAGGATCTCCACTGGGCCGACGACGCGATGCTCGAGTTCGTCGAGTACCTCGCCGACTGGGCCACCGGTGTACCGATGCTCATCGTGTGCACTGCCCGCCCTGAGCTGTACGAGCGGCGGCCCGGATGGGGCGGTGGCAAACGGAACTCCACCACCGTCGCCTTGAGCCCTCTCCATGCCGATGAGATCGCCGCCCTCGTGTCGTCGATGCTCGAGGAGACCCTCCTCCCCGCCGAGACCCAGGCCGCGCTGCTCGAACGGGCCGGCGGCAACCCGCTGTACGCCGAGGAGTTCGTTCGCATGCTGACCGACCGCGGCATCCTCCGCCGCCAGGGTCGGGCGTGGCAGATCGTGGCCGAAGGCGACATCCCGGTGCCGGACACGGTGCAGGCGTTGATCGCGGCGCGGATGGACACCCTCCCCCCGGAGCGGAAGTCCCTGCTCCACGACGCGGCGGTCATCGGTCGCGTGTTCTGGCCCGGCGCCCTGGCCACAATGGGCGGGACGGAGCAGGCCGACGTGGTCAGCGGGCTCCACGACCTGCTGCGCAAGGAGCTCGTGCGTCCCGTCCGCCGATCGTCCATGCAGGGCGAGGATGAGTTCACCTTCTGGCACATCCTCGTCCGGGACGTGGCCTACGCCCAGATCCCGCGGGCTCAACGCGCGGCACGTCACCGCAAAGCGGCCAGCTGGATCGAGCGAGCGGCCGGCGAGCGGGTGGGCGACCACGCAGACATCCTGGCCCACCACTACCTCCAAGCCATCGACCTGGGAGGCGGACGCGGCGATACGGATGCCGAGCTACGGGCCTCAGCAGGCCACTACCTCTTTCTGGCGGGGGAGCGGGCCAACTCGCTGGACGGACGGCGGGCGGTCGAACTGTTTCGCCAGGCAATCGAGTTTCTGCCCGCCGACCACCGGGACTACGGGAGCGCGCGACTCAATTTGGGCGCCGCCCTGTTCGCGGTGGGTCGCCAAGCGGAGGCCGCGGCCGAGCTGGAGGCTGCGCGGCTCGCCTTCGTTGAGCGTGGCGATCTGTCCCAGGCCGCTTTGGCCATGACCGTTCGCGCCAACGTGGTCCGCCACCTCAACCGCATGGACGAGAGCCGGGCGCTGCTCGCCGAGGCACGCGACATGCTGGAGCGCCAGGAGCCGGGTGTCGAGCTGGCCCGGCTGTACGCAGTCATGGCTGGCGACGCCATGCTCAGTTCGCGATACCCCGAGTCCATGGCGCTGGCCGAGAAGGCGCTCGACCTCGCCGATGCTCTGAACCGTCCCGACCTCAAGGTCAGACCCCTCCAGAACCGTGGTTGGGCTCGGGCGGATGCGCGCGACGTCGGCGGCGCCATGGCCGATCTCCAGGCTGCGATCGACATCGGCCTCAAGGTCGGGGAGGCCTCATCCACGGCAGTCGCCTACAACAACTACGCGGGGATGCGGTGGGCGTTCGAAGGGCCCGCGCAAGGGCTCGAGACGTATGCCGAGGGTATGGAATTCGCGGCCCGCCGCGGCCTCGAAGGCTCCCGGATCTGGCAGCGGGCGGAGTCTGTTCTGTGCCTGTACGACCTCGGCCGCTGGGACGAGGTCCTGGCGGTGGCCGCTGAGATCGAGGCCGAAGGGCGAGCGCGATCCTGGACCCAGCCGCTGTCCTTCGCCCAGCCGCCGCGGATCCAGGTTCTGGCGCTGCGGGGTCTGGTGGCCGACGCCGCGAGCATGGTCACCGAAGCCCTGCCCGCAGCCCGGCAGGTCGGCGATCCGCAGCTGACGATCCCGATGCTCCAGGCATTGGCCCAGGTCGAGCTGCGCCGAAACGACTCGGCCGCAGTGGTCGAGGCTCTGCGTGAGATCGACCAGATCACATCCCGGACGTCGGGCCTCATCGCCTCGGCCGCCGCCGACATCGTTCGTTTGGCGGTTGCCTCCGGCGACTTGGATCTCGCTCGTCAGCTGCTGAAGGCCAACCCGGGTCTGCCGGGACGGTCGGAGAACATCGTTGTCACCGGGCAGGCCATCTTGGCGGAGGCGGAGGGGCGGCCGGAAGATGCCCTGGCCGGTTTCCTCGACGCCGTCGAACGGTGGACCGCCCACGGGCACGTGGTCGAACGCGGCCAGGCCCTCCTGGGTGTCGGGCGGTGTCTGGTTGCGCTCGATCGCGTGGGCGAGGCGGCAGACCCGCTTCGGGAGGCCCGCGATGTGTTCGCCAGGCTCGGTGCCACGGTCCTGGTGGCCGAGGTCGACGACCTCCTGGCCCAGACTGCGGCCCGCGCGGGCTAGAGAGCCGGCACCTTCGTCCCGGGCTCGCGTCGCCGGGCGACCCACAGGGCGGCGGATCCCGCCAGCAACGCGAGCGAGCTGGTCCACACGTTGGGAAGGGCCAGCATGACCCCGATCGGCAGCAGCCAGGCCCGATCCCACCGAGCCGCGACCACCACCAGCGCCAGCGCCACCGGCAGCCGGATGAGCAGCGGCAGCGGAATGACCTGGATCCGCGGGTCGGACCCGGCGTTGGCCACCAGCAGGCCGATCCATTCCGCCCACAGGTCGGGCGCTACCAGGACCGATGCGCCCGCGATCCCCGCCGTCAGCCCCAGCCCAATGACCACCCCCCGCCACTCCCCGCGCATCGCGTGCCACAGGATCCCGATCCCCGGTGTCACCTTGGTCAGCAACGGGAACGCCCACGCGCCCGCGCCCAGCGGCTGGCGCCGGACCGCCAGGAACACGGCCCCGGCCAGGAAGACGTGGATGTTCCCGCGCAGGATGTCGTCCACCACGCCGGGGAACGCCACCATCCACGGCACGCGCATCCAGAACAGGATCGCGATCGCCAGGCCCGTCCACAGGGCCGCGAACGCCTCCCAGGGCAGCAGCGTCAACGGATAGATGAGCTGGGCGAACGCCGGCGAATAGACGTACGCCTCGTACTCCAGCCACGGGATGTCGTACAGGCCGCCGTCCCAGGCGTTCCAGATCCCGTACGCGTCGAACATCGGTCCGTAGGCGGGCACCGGCTCGGCGTAGGGGACCAGCCGCAGCCAGACCGCGGCGATGTACAGCAAGCCGGCCAACGTCAGCCCGTGGCGCAGGGCCGCCCAGCGCGTCAGCCCCCCGGCCCGGGCGGCCATCAGGGGAACAGGTCGGGGTTCTGGTTGATCTCGATGATGGGCTGCTGGAATGGCCCGCCGAGCGGGAAGTCGAGGATCGGCAGATTCATGCCGGCCAGCTTCATGCCTCCGCCCAGGAGCAGCAAGACGAGCAGGAAGGCCAGCACCAACTTCATGCGGGGCAGCCTACTCCGGCGTAGCAAGGCCGCACCCGCCCCAACCACGATACGTTCTCGCACTCACCGGGCGTGTACATCCGCGCCGACCCCTGCATTCCGGGTCAGAAATGGCGCCGAAACGGAGTTGCGCGCGTCAGCGCACTCACTCGGTGAGTCAAGGGCCGCGCCATATGGGGTCCCAAGAGAGGCCAGGTGAAGATGTACACGTGCAGGGCGTAAGCGAGGGTTACTGGGCGGATACGATGGTCCCAGTCACGGGGCTCCTACGCGTCCAGCTCCTCGAACAGCGTGAGGTGGAGGCCTGCCGGTCCGTCCAGCCGCGCGTTCAGCGACCGCCATGGCGTCTTCACCGGGCGCGCGATCAGCTCCGCCCCGCCGGCCGCGAGGGCATCGGTCGCAACCGCCGCGTCGCGCACCTGGAACGCCACCCGGACGTGCCCCGCAACGCGTCGGCCCACCTCGACCTCGTCGACATACGCCGCGTGGGCCGGATCGGCCCTTTCGAGCGTCGCGCGTCCGGCATCGAGAATCGTCACCCGTCCCCCGGGCGAGGTGAACGCGCCCAGCTCCCGCATTCCCAGCACATCCCGGTAGAACGCGAGCGCGGCTTCGCAGTCGGGGGCCGTCACCACCAGCCGTATCTCGAGTACGCCGCCGCCGTCCATCGGTCCTTTCCTCCATTCGGTATTGACAGTTGTACGTGCCGCTGTACAGTGAGAAGTATGAAGACCGTACCGATCAGCGACCTCCGTAAGCGCATCGCGGATGTCATTGACGAGGTTCAGGCCGGCGGCGAGCCGACCGTCGTGCTGCAGCGTTCGCGGAAGGCGGCCTACATCGTCAAGCCCGAACGCTATGAGCAGGACCAGGCCGAGCTGCTTCTCCTGCGCCGGCAGCTGTTCCTGTCCGAGGTTCGCGAGGCCGAGGCCGAATACCAGGCCGGCGAGGCGCATCGGTTCGACGACGTCGAGCAGCTGCTGGACGAACTCCGCAGCTGACATGCGGCTGTCCGCGTCCAGCCGCTTCCTGCGCAAGGCCCGGAAACTGAAGGATCCCCAGGCGTCCATGCTGCGGGCCGCCCTGCGCCGGTTCGCCGCCGACCCACAGGATCCGCTCCTCCACACCCACAAGCTCAAAGGCGAGCTCGCCAAGTATTGGGCCTTCAGCGTCGACGCCGATCTCCGTGTCCTCTTCCGCTGGGACGGCGACGAGGCATTCCAGGTGAACGTTGGCTCACACGATCAGGTCTACTAGGAGACCGATGTGGGATGGCACGTAACATCGGGGCCGCCCAGGTCTACCGTCAGTCGGGGGCAACCCGTTGAGCGACGATACGGAGGTCCACGCGTGATCCGGTCCGAAACTCAGGCAACGATCGAAAGCCCGCCCGATGAGGTGTGGAGGTATGCCGCGGACATCCTCCGGCATGACAAATGGATGTCCGTGACCGACCCGCGCACCGTGCGCGGCGGAGGGGACGAGACCGGCGACCGAGGGCGGGAGCGCACCAAGCTCGGACCGTTCGGCTGGGACATCGAGTTCGAGGTGACCGAGGCCGCGCCCGGCCGCCGGATCGTATGGCGTTCGGTCAGTGGAGCGCCGTTCCAGCTCGAGGTCTCCCTGGATCTGGCTCCGGCGGGCAGCACCTCCACGCGCGCGACGTACGGGGCGGCGCTTGAGCTCCGCGGGCTGTGGCGTCTGCTCACGCCACTCATCGCCATGGAGGCCGAGGCCGGCCCTAAGCGCGAGCTCGGGCGGCTGAAGGCACAGGTCGAACAGCAGCCGCGTTGACGCCACTCCCCGGGAGCGGCACGCCCCGGCCACGGGTTCTCCAGCTCCTGGCGACCGGCGGGACTGGTGGCGCCCAAGAAAGCGTCGTCGCGCTGCTCCTCCACGTGGACCGATCCCGGTTCGAGGTCGAGGCCGTCTGCCTGACGGATGGCCGCACAGTCCGGCGTCTCCGCGAGCTGGGCATCGGCGTCACCGTGATCCCACCCCTGGACGACGAGTCCACCGTCGGCGAGCTGGTTGCGTACCTCCGCCGCCGGAGGGTCGACGTGCTCCACGCCCATCTGTTCCGTGCCGAATTGCTCGGCACCCGGGCCGCGCAGGCGGCTGGCACGCCGGTGGTGGTGGCCACCGCCCATTCCAGCCGGGTCCGCTCCCCGGCCGACATCGCCGCCCTGGCGGCCGTCACCCCGTCCATCCACCGCCTCATAGTCCCGTCGGCGGCGATCGCCACCAAGGTCCGCGCCGAGGGTCGGGGAGCGGCCGAGATCACGGTCGTGCCCAACGGGGTCGACCTGGATCGGTTCAGCCCGCATCGGTCCAGCCAGGACACGGCTGCCCTGCGAGCCGCGCTCGGCATCCCGCCCGACGCCTTCCTGATCGGGGTTGTGGCCCGGCTCGAGCCCGAGAAGGGGCATCGGTATCTCCTCGAGGCCCTGCCAGCCATCCTGAATGCCGTGCCCAACGCGTGGCTGCTCTTGGTGGGCGAGGGTTCCCAGACCGATGCGCTTCGCGCCCAGGCCGGCTCGCTGCCGCTCGCAGCACGCCAGAGGGTCGTGATCGCCGGTTTTCAG
>JBKJVN010000181.1:0-2658 GCA_046717345.1 Candidatus Limnocylindria bacterium
CGTACGACGGATCGGTCAGGATCTCGCCCCATCCGGTCGCGGCGGTGGTGAAGATGAGCTCGCCCTCGGCCGGCTGGGCCGCGCCGCGGAGCCGCCCGGCGTGGAGCGTCCCGTCTTCGGTGGCCAGCTGCCCCGGAGATGGAAACGACGCCGGCCCGGGTGCGGCGGGCGGCGTCGTGGTAGGCAGGCTGGCAGGTGTCGGCATCGCGCTCCTTCCCGGCCTCGCGGGGCCGGACTTAAAGGACGCTTCCGAGTGTAGCCCAGGCAGTCGCGGTTTGCGGCGCCGGTCTACACTCGCCGGCACGAGGAGGGAGCCGCCCCATGACCACCCCGGAAGCCAACCTGCCACCCCTGCGGGCCAGCCAGGCCACGCTTGCCGAGGCCTGGATCCCGCATGTCACCGGTCGGTCGGCCCGGCTTGTCCGCGACGTGGTGCTGATCGTGGCTGGGGCCGGCTTGACCGCCCTGGGGGCCCAGGTCTCGTTTACGGTCGGCGAGAACCCGGTCCCCTACACCCTGCAGACTGCCGCTGTGCTGCTGACCGGCACCGCGCTGGGCGCCGGACGCGGGTTCGCCTCGATGGCGCTCTACCTGGCGGCCGGCGCGATCGGCATCGGCGTCTTTGCTGACGGTCGGAGCGGCCTCCTGACCGATGCCGGCGGCCTGACCCCCACCATCGGCTACCTGGTCGCCTTCATCGTGGCCGCCACCCTGTGCGGTCGGCTCGCCCAGCGACAATGGGAGCGGACGCGGACCGGAGCCTTCCTGCTGATGCTGCTGGGATCGGTCGTGATCTACCTCATCGGCGTCCCCGTGCTCGCGGTCGTTGCCGGCATGACGTTTTCGGACGCGATCTACTGGGGCGCCCTCGTATTCGTGCCATGGGACCTGGCCAAGGTGGTCGTGGCGACCTTCGCCTTCCCGTTCGCGTGGCGGCTGGCCGGAGACCGAACCGGGGAGTGACCACCGACCCCGAAGGCGGCAACGCTATCTCCGATGACGAGGCCAGCCGCGCCGGCCTGAGTGCCGAGGAGTTCGACCGTGACTGGATTCGCGACCATGTCGCGGAGGAGCGGCGCGCGGCCGCCTTTCTGGGCGACATCCGCGAGGCGATCTTCGGGGCCCAGGACGGCCTGGTCAGCACGCTTGGCGTGGTCAGCTTGGTGGCCGGCGCAACCGGGGATCGGTTCCAGATCCTGGTCGTGGGCATCGCGACCGGGCTGGCCGGTGTATTCAGCATGGCCGCCGGGGAGTACCTCTCCAGCAAGAGCCAGCGCGAGATCTTCGAAGCCCAGATCGCCGGCGAGCGCGAGGAGGTCCAGACCCGTCCCGGGGAGGCCCAGGCCGAGGTCGCCTACATGTTCGAGGAGGACGGACTCCCCAGCGAAGAAGCGGCGGAGGTGGCCAGGGTCGTCGCTCGGCACCCGGACGTCCTGCTCCGGACCATGGTCGAGAAGGAGCTGTCCCTCCACGTCGATGAGCACGGTGGTTCGCCGCTGCAGGGGGCGCTGGTCATGGGGGGCGCATTCGGCCTGGGCGCCCTGGTGCCCGTCCTGCCGTACCTGCTGCTCCCGGTGGCGGCGGGCACCTGGGCCTCGATCGTGGCCACCGGCGCGGTCCTGTTCGGCATCGGAGTCGTGAAGTCGCGCTGGACGCGAGGTGGGGCGCTGCGCTCGGGCCTCGAGATCCTGGTCGTGGGCGCGCTGGCGGGCGTCATCGGCTACTTCTTCGGCAACATCCTGCCGTCGTTGTTGGGCGCCCCTCCAGTCGGCGCCTGACCAGGTAACGTCAGCCGGTGGGCAGCAACGCGTACAGGGTGCGAGTCCCGCTGATCCCCTTCAGCTCGAAGGTCCCGCGCTCCTGGAACTCGAGCCCGGCGCCGGCGACGAGATCCCGGGTCGTGGCCGAGACGAGCACCTCGCCCGGCGCAGCAGCCCCCACAATGCGCGCCGCGAAGTGAACCGCCACACCCCGTAACTCCCTGCCGACCACCTCAACCTCGCCACTATGCACCCCGGCACGGACTTCTAGCCCAAGCCGGCTGGCCGCCTCCACCACCCCTGAAGCGCAGCGCACCGCGCTCCCCGGGCTGTCAAAGCGCGCAAAAAAGCCGTCGCCGGCGGTGTCGACCTCAACTGCTCGGTACCGATCGAGCAGGTTGCGAACGTCGTCTCGATGAGCGGCCAGCAGCCGCTTCCAGGGAGCGTCCCCCAAGCGCTCCGCTATGGCGGTCGAGTCCACGAGGTCGGTGAACAGCAGGGTGGTGAGGATTCGCTCTCCCGGCTCAACTGGCTTTCCCCAGCCGACTACCCCCTGGAAGTCGATGTTCACCACTGGCTCGTCGCCCACCACCCACGCGTCATGGCCGGCTGGGATCTCGTACACGTCGCCCGCCACAAGTTCGCCTTCGCCCTCCACGGTGGCGAAGTGCAGGCAGCCACTGATCATGTAGCCGACGTGGCGAAAGTCGCACAACTCGGTGCGCGCCACCGGTTTGACGTGTGTCGACCAGCGCCATCCCGGATCGAATACCGTGCGACCGACTACCAGCGGGCCGATGGAGACCTCGCGGACCGTGCCATGGTCGAACTCGATCAGCTCATCGGGCTGGTCGAAGTTCTTGATATCGAAGGGTGCCATCGCCCGAGTCTCGAACCG
>JBKJVN010000182.1:0-5760 GCA_046717345.1 Candidatus Limnocylindria bacterium
GGTGCTGACCGGCTATTACGCGTTCGACTGGGAGAACTTCATCCAGGCCGCCGCTCGCCTCGACCGGGGCAGCCTGTACGAGTTCGACGAACCCTACGCGTTCCGCTGGTCGCCGGTGGCGGCCTGGATCCTGGGAATCGTGACCCTCATGCCCATCTGGGCTTGGCAGGCGCTCCACGTCGCGGTCCTGCCGCTGCTCAGGTCCTGGTGGCTGGTGGTGGCGTGCCTGGTCAGCTACCCGCTGTGGTTCGACATCCAGACAGGCAACATCATGATCTTCGTGGCCGTGACGGCGGTCTGGGCCGTCCGCGGCAACGGGCCGGCCACGGCCCTGTTCCTGGCCCTCACCGTCCTCGTCCCACGCCCCATGATGCTGCCCCTGGCCGTGTGGCTCCTCTGGCAACGACCCGCCTGGCGCGTGCCCTTCGCTCTCATGTTCATCGGCCACGCACTCGTGGTCGTGGCCAGCGGCTACGCGCCCGAATGGAGCGCGGCGCTCCTCACCGTCGGCCCCGAGCTGACGAGCGACTTCAACTTCGGCCCATCCGCCCTGATTGGCGCCCTCTGGATCCCCATCGGTGCCGTGCTGGCGGTGTGGCTGACCGCCCGCGGCCGCCTCGGCCTGGCCAGCCTGGCGGCCAGTCCCTACTGGCTGCCGTACTACTTCCTGATGCTGCTCCTCGAGGCCCGATCGATTTTCGGCGCGTCCAGCAAGAAGTACTAGTTAGGTACTGTTCAGACCAGGGGCCGAGTACTACTCTCGCCCTTCCGGATCCGAGAACCGGAAGGGAGGAGGCTGGGATTGGCAGTGCGGGCATTGCGGCCCGCGGCGCTGGGCGTCAGGCTGCCTGCGCTGCGCCGCAATCGAAGGCTGATCGAGCGTGCAGTCGCGGTGGGCCTCGCGATCGGCCTCATAGTTTTCATGCTCACCCGCTCGGTGACCGACACCGACGGTGACGCGTACTGGAATGCTGCGCTGCGCCTGAGGGATGGGCTGCCCCTCTATCCCTCGATCGAGAATCAGGATCTTCCAACCACTTACCGCTACGCACCCTGGCTCGCATGGTTGTGGGTTCCCATCACCTTCCTGCCGTACGCCGTCGTGCAGGTGGGCTGGCAGGCGTTCATGTTCGGCTGTGCGGCTCTCGCCTGCATTCCCGCCATCCGGCGCGGTGACTGGCTCCTGGCTGCCTTCTGTGGCTCGATGCTGGCCTGGTCAGCACAGTTCGGCAACATCCACGCGGCGCTGGTCGCAATGCTGGTCTACAGCATCGGAACCCGATGGGGTCCGATCGCCATCGGGGTGGCCGCCAGCCTGAAGATATTCCCCATCGGGTACGCGGTGGTCTACGTCGCCCGACGTGAATGGGGGAAGGCTCTGATGGCCGTGGGCGTGGCCCTCGTCCTCTGGGCACCCGCGTTGATGTACGGCATCGGCGCCTACCCTTCCGACGTGGGCCGTCCGCCGAACCTGTGGAGCATCCACCCTGCGCTGTGGGCGGGCGCGTCCATCGCGGCGCTGCTGCTCGTGTTCCGGTTGCGAACCTGGTGGTCAGCGTCCGTCTTCGTGGTCCTCGGCACGCTGCGATTCATTGCCTACGACTTCGGATATCTGCTGGTCGGCCAGGATCGCCCGATTGGGCGGCGGGTTGCCTTGTCGCTGCCGCCAGCGTGGCGCACGTGGGTTCGTCGTCAGGTCCTGGAGCCGGTTCCAATGGCCGAGCCCGTCACGGTAAAGGTGCCGATCGCGGAGCCGGTCAGAGCCGGCGAGCGGCGGTCCGGGCCCTAGCAGCCGGCAGCGAGCCCTGCCCGGGCCGCCAACCTGTACCTCACCTCCGAACCCACACCGCGGCCAGCGAGTCGCTGTACGCGCGCTCCCAGTCGCGACTGGCGTCCAGCCATTCTGCGAAGTCGGTGTCGGGGAAAAAGACGACGTGGTCGATCTCGTATCGGTCAAGCTCGGGGCCTGGATTGATCTGGACCGAGATGATTTCCGCATACAGCGTGAGCACCTCATCGGGGTAGACGTCCTGGGCCCGCCCATCGATGAACACCAGCCGGCCGGGGCGCTCGTGAATCAGATACCCGCCCCATTCGTAACGGTTGAAGGCCCTTTCGCCCGCGTCTTCTGCCTCGAGCCACGCCACGGCGCCAACCGGGAAGGTCGCCGCTTCGGCCGCCGCCTGAGCAGGCACGTTCACTCTGGCCAAGGCCACGCCAACCCCGAGCATGACCAACCCCGCGGCGAGGGCCAGGTGGGCGACGAGCAGGCGCCCCTCGCGCGGGACGGTCAGGCTGTCCAGCATGGGCGCGGTCCATCGCCCGAAACGAGTCTCGGCCATCTGGGGAGCGAGATTGACGGCCGCGATGACCGCGATCAGGGGCCCGGTCAGGAGCAGGTACCGCACCCCGAGGACGGGCATGATCGTGAGCCCCAGCACGACCAGCGCGTCGGCCATCCGCATGCCGCGTCGAACCTGGGCCAGGGTCGGGAGCACGGCGACCAGGACGAACCCGGCCCACAGGCCGAACAGCCGCAGGTCGGCGGTCACGGGGAACCACTCGAGGATGTAGCGGCCGATGACCGCGTTCCCGATGGCGTTCAGCGGGTACGTCCACAGGGCGATGCCATTCGGGTTCAGGGCCAGGGCCGCGAACGCGACCACCAGCGCCACGGCCAGGTCGCGCAGCTGCGTCCAGCCAAGCGGCTCGGCGTTCAGCTTTCGTCTCCACAGGTGGTCGATGGCCTCTCCGATGAGCCACGCTCCGCCCAACAGGAAGAGCATCGGCCAGCCGGCGTGGAGGTTGGCCCACACGGCTGCGACCACCGGGAGGGCCACCAGCCACCGGCGCCGCTGGTCGGCGACGTAGTGGACCAGCAGCCAGACGACGACGGCGTTCAGCAGGAGGTCGATGACCTGGACGCGCACACCCAGGATGGGCGCAGCCAGGATCAGGCCCAAGGTCAGCCAGACGATGCGCGCTGCCCATCGCACGGTGGGATTCCGGACGCCGATCGTGCGCCACAAGACGGCAAAGGCGACCACCAACACCAATCCGAACAGGAAGGAGAGCGCGGTCTCGCCGAAGGTTCCCAAGCCGCGCACCGCCGCCATGAGCGTGTTCGTCAGCCAGTCCTGGCTGATCCACGGGGTACCGAAGCTGGTGAAGCTCCAGGAGTCGACGCGTGGCACGGCGCCGGTGGCCAGGATCTCCTCCCCGGCGCGCAGGTGCCACCACACGTCGCCATCGATCAGCGGCCAGGTGGCGCTGGGCAGCACGGCCGCCACGAAGAACGCGATGACCGCCGTTCCCGACGCGGCCAGGCCGCGGGCGAGAGCCAACATGGCGCGAGTCTAGGGGCGCACGACGGCTCCCCACCCCGCCCGTTCGTACCGCTGGTCGGACCCTGCGCCGGTGCTAGCCTCGCGCTGTGCAGCGCGTTTCACTTCGCTGGGCGGTCCTCATCGGCCTGTACATCGCGCTGGGCCTCGCCGGCGCGGTGTACCTGGCCCCCACCACCGTCATCGGTCAGGACCTGGACACCTACCAGCGCGCGGGCGAGCTGTTGTGGGCGGGTCAGGACCCGTACTCGGGCCAGGCGGACGTCGGCCAGGATTACCAGTACCGATACCCGCCGCTGCTGGCCATGGTCATCCCGATCCTCGGCTGGCCGCCGCTGTGGTTCGGGCTCCTGGCAGTGGCCACCGCGGCCACGATCTGGCTGTGGTATCGCGCCGCGGGTCTGCGCGGCCTGCTCGTGCCCGCCCTCCTGGTCGGCGCCTGGGGCCAGCAGCTCCTGAACGGCAACGCCCAGGCCCTGGTGGTCTATCTGCTGGCCATCACCCCGCTCTTCGGGCGGGTGGGCCCCGCGGCGCTGGCCCTGGCCACCATGCTGAAGATCCACCCCGTCATCGGGCTGGTCTGGTTCGCCGGCCGGCGCGACCTGCGGGCGATCGCCCTGTATGGCGCGGCGTGTGCCGTCCTGCTCGTTCCGCAGCTGCCCTGGCTGGATGAATTCGTCCGCTACTTCCTGAACGACCCGGCCGCGGTCGAGACCATCGCGGGCATGAGCCTGCGGGCCATCCACCCGCTGCTGTGGGTGGCGGGGATCGTGGTGGTGCTCGTGGTCGCCTGGCGCTACGCGGGAACCCGCGCCGGCTGGCTGCTGGCGACCGTGGCCCAGCTCATCGCGCTGCCGCGGGTCCTGCTCGTCAATCTGGCCCTGCTCATGGCGGCGCCCCTTCCGCCGCGCCGGCCGGCGGCGGCCGCGGATCCGGCGAGCGCCACATCGTCCACGCCAGGGCCAGCAGCCAGACCGGGATGAGCGGGAAGACCACCAGCAGCCACGGGTAGGGAGCCAGCCAGCGCGGCCGGCTGCGCAGGACCGGGTCGATCACCACCACCAGCCCTGCCAGGTAGTGGATAAAGGTATAGGGGCCCAGCACCACCCCGGCCAGCAACGACAGGCTCAGACCGATGACGCCGCGGCGCGCCAGCGCCGCGGCGCCGATGACCACCGCCGCAACGACCCCGACCACCACTCCCGGCTGTCCCAGCAGCCCGCTGAAGCCGATGTTGGCGGTGAACTCCCGCCCCAATGGCTCGCGGAAGGTGCCCAGCCAGTCCAGCCACAGGTCGGGGCCGAAGACCAGGACGCCGGCCACGACCCCAGCTCCCAACGTGGCCAATGCGGCGACCGCGTCCCGCGGGCGACGAAACGCGAGCCACAGCGCCAGAGGGAGCAGGTGTGGCTTCGGCGCCAGGAGGAGCAGCAGGCCGAACGCCACGCCGCCCACCCCGTCGCGTCGGGCGAGGAATACCGCCAGCACCGCCACGGTGAAGACGCTGACGTTGCCCAGGGCCAGGTCGTGCCAGATGGGTGGGAAGAACAGGACCATGCCGGTAACCAGCCATCGGGCCTCGCCCAGCCATCGGGCCTCGCCCAACCATCGGCGACCCAGGCCCACCGCCACGACGGCCACCACCGCCACCTTGAGCGCCAGCCATGCCCAGACCGCCGCTCCCTCGGAGAGCGAGGCCAGCGGTGCGAAGAGGACCGCAGCCCACGGGGAGTAGCGGAACGTGTATGTATCGGTCCAGGCATACAGGCTGGATGGGTCGTCGAGCAGGCGCTGGCCGGCCTGCTGGTAGCAGCAGGTGAAGTCGATCGCGAAGTCGCCGCGGGTTGCGATGAAGACGATGACCGCATCGGCCAGAAGGAAGGCGACCGCGGCGAGGATGATCAGGCTGCCGTCGGCGAACCAGGCTCGGCGCAGGGTCTGGGTTACGGTGCGGCGGCCGGGCGACGCGGTCACCGGGCCATGCTGCCACGCGAGGCAGACTCACCGGCCCATCAACGCGCCACATTTGTTGCATCACATCCGTTCGTGATATCGCGGTATCGTGCTGCGCGATAGCACGACGTCCTGTGAGCGCACCCGCGTCGACCTCAGGCGTCCCCGGCTCCGGCCACTCCTGCTCCGGCCACTCCTGCTCCGGCCACTCCTGCTCCGGCCACTCCTCCTCCGGCCACTCCTGCTCCGGCATCCGCTCGCCGCATCGGTACCTTCAGGTCATCTCGGTGCGTAGAGGCACCGTCTAGACTCGCCCGCGTGTTGAGGCTTCCCACTACCGCGACCGTGTTTGCGGCTGGATTGGCCGGGATCATGGTCGTCGTCGTGCTGGCCAAGGGCCTGACCGATCCCGACTTCTTCACCCACGTGCGGACGGGTCAGCTCATCGTCGAGACGGGGCAGA
>JBKJVN010000183.1:0-4913 GCA_046717345.1 Candidatus Limnocylindria bacterium
TGGTCATCGCCGATGCGGAGCGCCCGATCGGGTTCGCCGGGATCATGGGCGGCGCGGACACCGAGGTCGGCGACGCCACGCAGCGGGTGATCCTCGAGTCGGCCATCTTCCACGGGCCAAGCGTGCGCAACACGGCCCGCCGGCTGGGTCTGCGGTCCGAGGCCTCGATGCGCCACGAGAAGGGCATCTCCCCGGATCTGCCGCGTCTGGCGGCCGACCGGGCCGCGGCACTCATCGCGGACATCACCGGGGCCCGGGTGGCAGTCGGCATCGTGGACAACGACCCGGGGCCGCATCCCCGACGGGTGGTCGAGGTCGACACCGCCCGCACCTCGCGCCTGCTGGGGATCCCGGTGGACGGTGTCGGCGCAGCGGAGTGGCTGGCACCCCTGGGCTTCGATACCACCGACCTGGACGCCGTGCGACTGGCGGTGACCGTGCCCGCCTATCGGCTGGACGTGAGCGGGGCCGCGGACGTCGCCGAGGAGCTGGCCCGGGTGTACGGCTATGACCGCATCCCCGGCAGGCTGCCCGCCGCTGAGCTGCCGCCCACGCGGCCCGATCCGGGCGAGCCGCGCCACCGCCTGCGGCGGGTCCTGGCCGGCCTCGGCCTGGACGAGGTGGTGACGCACGCGCTCATTGGACCGGTGGACCTGTCGCGCTCCGGGTTCGACCCCACGGCCTCTCACCTGGTGCGCGTGGCGAACCCGCTGTCCGAGGAGCACGCCATCCTCCGCCCAGTGCCGTACCCCTCGGTCCTGTCGGCCCTGGCCGAGAACGTCCGCCAGCGTCGCACCCACCTCGCGATCTTCGAGGTCGGCAAGATTTACCGATACCGGCCCCCAGCCGGATCGGGCCGGTCCGGCGCGGAGCTGCCGCAGGCCGCCGGCGCGTACCACGAGGCTTGGACGTTGGGCATTGGCCTTCTGGGATCGGCCACTCCGCGCTACCCAGGGGAGGCGGCACGCGAGTGGGACGTGGCGGATCTGAAGGGGATCCTGGACGCGGTGCACGCCGCCCTGGGGATGCCCACCCCGGCCTACCGTCCTGAAAGCCCCGCCGAGCACCATCCCCACCTGCACGCCGGACGGGCGGCCCGGGTGGTGGACGGCGGCGATCGTTCCTACGGATCGTTGGGGGAGGTACAGCCGGCCGTGGCCATGTCATGGGACCTGCCGGGCCGACCACTGGTGGCCGCGCTCCACCTCGAGCCCAACGGCCTGTTCGACCTGCCGCCCCTGAACCAGCGCGCGGGGCCCGTTCCGGCCGCCCAGCCGGTGGACCGGGACCTGGCGGTCGTGGTGGACGCGGGAACGCCGGTCGGGGAGCTGCTGCGCCTGGCGCGCCGCAACGCGGGGCCCATGCTCGCCGACCTGCAACTGTTCGATACGTACCGCGGTGCGCAGGTCGGCGAAGGGCGGATCTCGTACGGGCTCGCGTTCCGCTTCCAGCCCCAATCGGCCGCGGACGAACGGGCCGTTGATCGCGCCATGGACAAGATCCGCGGGGCCCTGCGGCACCACCTAGGAGCCGAGATCCGATAGTACGGAGCCCGCTCGATGGACACCGCTGGTACCCTTCGCGGCGTCGATTGGAGGACGAGCCGACGTGGAAGTAATCGCCCAGTTCACCGTCACCGACCTGGTGGTCCTGGTCACGCTGGCCGGCGGCGTGCTGATGGGATTCACGCAGGGCACCCTGCGCTACATCCTGAGCTCGGTCGCGGTCCTGGTGGCCTTCGTCGTGGCCAGCCTGCTCAAGGGTCCCATCGCGGACGCGCTCGGGACGGTCTGGCGGGCCTCCACCCCCGAACAGCAGGAGCTGTGGATCTACGTCCTGCTGCTGACCATCGGCATCATCGGCGGATGGTTCCTGGTGCGCATGTTCTATCGGCAGACCCGGCTTCCGATCTATCGGCACCTGGATGAGATTGGCGGCGCGGTCCTGGGGGTGCTGTTCGTGATCCTGGTCTACAGCGTCACCCTCGTCGCGCTGGACACGTACTTCCTGCAGGCGGACCAGGCCGTGGTCGACGCCTCGCCGGGGCTCGGCGCGCTCTACCAGTTCCTGAACGACTCGGTTCTCGTGAGCTGGTTCCGCGACTACGTGATTCCCATCGCCGGGTTCGTGCTGCGCCCGTTCGTCCCCGACGACATCGACCAGTTTCTGGGCTCCTGACCCCACTGACCGATCGGCGCTGGTTCGACCGTTCGGCACTCGACGTTGCGCCCGAACTGCTGGGCGCCTTCTTGACGCATGAAACGCCCGAGGGTCGTGTGACGGTGCGCCTGGTCGAGACCGAGGCGTACGTGGGCCCAGAGGACCCAGCCGCGCACTCGGCCCGCGGCCGAACGGCGCGGAATGAGCCGATGTGGGGGCCACCCGGGCACCTGTACGTGTATCGGATCTACGGGATCCACGACTGCGTGAACGTGGTGTGCGGCCCCGGAACCAAGCCCGAGGCCGTGCTCCTGCGCGCGGGCGAGGTCACCGAGGGCGAGGAGCTGGCGCGCCGACGGCGTGGCCCGAAGCCATCCACCGCCCGCCTGGCGGCCGGTCCGGGCAACCTCGGGCGTGCGCTGGGGATCGGTCGCGACCTGAGCGGCGCCGACCTGCTGACTGGGCCCGTCAGCCTCCACATGGGCGCCCCTGCACCCCCGGTCGCCATCCGCCCGCGGATCGGGGTCGGCTACGCGGGCGCCTGGGCCTCGCGCCCGTATCGGTTCGTGATTCCGAATGACCCGCACCTCTCGCGCCGCTGAGCCCGACCCCGCCAGCCTGCGGGCGCTCGAGTTCGCGGCCATCACCGAGCAGCTGGCCGCGCGGACCGCGTTCGCGCCCTCGCGCGAGCTGGCGGAGGCCACGCTCCCGGTTGGCGATGCGGTCCACGTCGCGCTCCTCCACGACCAGACCGATGAAGCCGTGCGTCTGCTGGAGCTCCATGCCGATGCCACGATCGGGGGTGCGCGCGACATCCGGGCCGCCCTGGCCCGCGCCCGGCGCGGTGGACGCCTGGTGCCGGCCGATTTGCTGGACGTGGCCGGCACCCTCCACGCCACCGACCTGTTTCGGCGCCGGCTGGCGCGCTGGCCCGGCCCGCAACTGGCGGGGGTGCGCGAGGACCTCGAGCCGGCGCCTGCCCTGCGCGAGCAGATCGAGCGCAGCATCGATCCAGGCGGGGAGATCCTGGACAGCGCGTCGCCGGCGCTGAAGACGGCGCGGCGCCGGATCCGAGTTGCCCAGGAGCGCCTCCGCGAGCGGCTGAACGCGATGCTCCACTCCCCGGACCTGGCTGGCGCCATCGGCGACGCGATCGTCACCCAGCGTGCCGGCCGTTACGTGATCCCGGTGCGAGCCGAGGCCAAGGGCCGGGTCCCGGGCATCGTCCACGACCAGAGCGCATCGGCGGCTACCCTGTTCATCGAGCCCCTGGCGGTGGTGGAGCTGAACAACGCCTGGACCGAGGCCACGCTCGAGGCGGCCGAGGAGGAGGCACGGGTCCTCGAGACCTTGTCGCGCGAGGTGGAACGCCAGGCCGACGCCCTGTCGACCTCGCTGGCGGGACTGGCGCGGGCCGACCTGTGGCTCGCGCGCGCCCGGCTGGCGGGTGAGATGGACGCCGTGCGGCCCGCCGTGGCGGAGGACGCAGTCGAGCTCCTCTCCGCCCGTCACCCGCTGCTGGGCGCGGACGCGGTACCCATCGACCTGCGCCTGGGCGAGCGGTTCGGGTATCGGGCGCTGGTCATCACCGGCCCGAACACGGGCGGCAAGACGGTGGCGCTGAAGACCCTGGGTCTGCTGGCTCTCATGCACCAGGCCGGGCTGCGCGTGCCGGCGGCGGATGGGGCGCGGTTCCCGGTGTTCGCGCGAATCATGGCCGACATCGGCGACGAACAGAGCATCGCCCAGTCGCTGTCAACCTTCTCGAGCCACCTGCGCAACGTCGTCCGCTTCCTCGAGGTCGCCGGACCGCAGACCCTGGTGCTGCTCGATGAGATCGGCGCCGGCACCGATCCGACCGAGGGCTCGGCGTTGGCCATGGCGGTGCTCACGGTCCTCCTCGAGCGCGGGGCGCTGGTCGCCGCCACCACCCATTACGCCGAGCTGAAGGCCTTCGCCGAGACCCAACCGGGGGTGACGAACGCCGCGGTCGAGTTCGACGTGGCCACACTGCGCCCCACCTACCACCTGTCGATCGGTCTTCCCGGCGCTTCCCAGGCATTCGCCATCGCGGAGCGGCTGGGCCTGGCGCCCGAGGTGCTGGCCCTGGCCCGAGAGCGGATCTCATCCACCCACGCGTCGCTGGAGGAGACGCTGGCCGCCATCCGCCGCGCCGAGGTCGAACGCGCCGAGGCGCTGGCCACCGCCGCCGAGGAGCGCCATGCGGCCCGCACCGAGCGGGAGCGGGCCGAAGTGGGGACCGACCGCGCCCGACGGGAGGCGGCTCGGATCCTGTTGGAGGCGCGGCGCGCGGCCGACTCGCTGCTCGTGGCCGCCGAACGCGAAGTCGCCGAAGCCCGGCGGGCGGCCCGCAGTTCCGATTCAGCCGCCCTGGCGGACCTTGGGGCGCGCACGGCCCGCCGCCGGGCCCGTATCGCCGCCACGCCGGCGCCAGTGGAGCTGGTCGCAGACGAAGCCGCGCTCGAGCCCGGAGCCCAACCCCGCGTTGGGCTGTGGGGTCGCAGCCGGACCCTCGGACGGAGCGGGCGGATAGCTGCCATCAGCGGCCGCACGGGGCGGGTCACGTTGGACGCGGATGGCGCCCGTCTGGTGGTCCCCGGCGACGATGTCGAGGTCGTGGACGAGCCCGGGGCCGCGCCACCCGAGCGTGACCTGGCGGCCGAGGAGCTGGTGCGCCGCGCCGCCGCCGAGCTACCTCCCAGCCTGGACCTGCGGGGCGAGCGGGTCGAGGC